>JAYVEB010000268.1:0-26080 GCA_043749095.1 Burkholderiales bacterium
CGCCGCGGCGCCGCGGTCAACCGGCCGGGTTGGTCGCCTTTGCACTACGCCGCCACCGCGCCCGACGAAGCGCCGATGAAGCTGCTGCTGCCGCATGGCGCCGCGGTCGATGCCCGCTCACCGAACGGCACGACGCCGCTGATGATGGCCGCCGACTACGGCCCATCGGCGTGTGTCGACCTGCTGCTGGCGGCGGGCGCCCAGGTCGATCTGAAAAACGACCTGGGGCTGACGGCCATCGACTTCGCCAGGCAGCGTGGCCGCGACCGGCTGGCAGACCAGCTCAGCGGGCGGTTGCCAGGGCGCTGACGTCCGCCTCGACGAGGGTCATCAGCGCGGCTTGTCAGCGCGCTTCTGACGCGATTTATGGTGGCAGGACGACTTGTCAGCAGAGGCAGCGAAATTACAGTGGCTTCACACGTTCAAGGAGCCCGCGATGCAAACGACCTCACTCAGCAGCAACCCATTCGCCTTGATGACCCACCCTGAAGTGGTTCTACAGGCCATGCAGAAATCGGAGTCCCTGGCACGCTTGCGGGGTCAGGTTTTCCGCCCCCTCGACAAGCCCATCCTCGGTAATACGCAGGCCGATGTCGCGGCCTACGACCGGCGCATCGATCAAGGCAATTGATTCGCAGCGTGGCCCGATGAGGTGGTTGCAAGGCTTCAGGCCTTGCCGAACCTGCGCCGGTAGAAACTGACATTCACTTCGCCATGCCCACCTGATTGACCCGGTCAATCAGCCCGTCGGTCAGCGCTTCATTTCGGCGAACCTGGGCAGCAAGTTCGCTCAGCGCCTGTCCGGGAGGACGGGAGGCCTTGGCCGGGCATGTCGACGCGGCACCCTCGCTAGCCGCGGTGCCCCGGTTGGGGCATGCATGACGTATGGGGCGGGGCCAAGAGCGGGAGCCCCTGATCCCTAATGGTTGATGCCCATAGTTGAATGCTCCAGCAACGACCGCCTCATAAATAACTGACTATGTATATTATGTAAATACATTGTGACTTGAGCACTGAACAAAAAAGGCGACCCGCAGGCCGCCATTTTTGCTGAGCGATGCAGCTGCTACCTGACGGCGACGTTCACAGGTTTGGCCGGTGCCAGAGCCGAAGGAGCCTCAGCGGCAGATGCCGCCAGTGAAGGTCCCTGAGCAGCCAGCTCCGGGTGGTCCTTCAACATGCTCACGCCGTAAAGCGGCTTGTACGCACCTTGGTGGCAGGTCTGGCAATTGGCTTTCGCTACGTCGCCCGTCGGCCCGAGGCGGTGCGGCGGGAACACGCTGGTGATCGGTTCCATGTACTGGTTGTTCAGGTCACGCACCATGCGGATGCCGTACCAGGCTGTCACACGCTGAGGCGGACTGGTTTCCCAAGACGCCATTGAACGGGTGTTGTGACAGTAGGTGCAATTGACGCCGAGCGCAGTCGACATGTGGGTCATCAAGCTGTAGGTCCATTCGGTCTGCTTGATCGATTGACGATTCCCGGTTGGAAGCGCAGTCGTGCCGTTGACGCGAATTTCCTCTGCCCCCAGCAGGAACGGCGTGAACGGATCCTCTGGCAGCGAAGACAGGTTCGCCACCTTCGAGACGGTGTTCTGCCCTGCCCTGTACCCCAACAGCCCCGCAGTAGGCTGATCATGTGGCCCCTTGAACCAGATGTTGGCCGGGATATTGTTGCCACGGTGGCACGTATAGCAAGTCACTCCGGTCGCGGCCACATGGGTCTTGTAATCTGAATTGATCTTGCGCGTCATCTGCAACATCTTGCGGGCGACGACCTTGGTGTACTTCTCGTCGAGCGCGAAATTCTGCGCGTTGTGGCAGTAGGTACAGCCCTGCTTTGGCGCAACCCACGAGGTGATCGCGACCATCAACCTCGAGAACTCACCGACACTGAGGTCATTGAGTACCTGCACGTTCTGGTACACTAGTGCGGCTGCCGGACCACCCGGCGTTGCAGGCGCGAGAACGGCTGGCACCTGGTTCGACGGCGCCTGGGCGGCAATCGTGCGGGGGTTGTAGACCTCCGCCATGGCAGTCCCACGGAAGCCGTGCTGCACCACCTCGATCGGTGGCCGTTCGCAACCCGCCAGCAGCGCTGCTACGGATAGCAAGGTCAAGCGCGATGTCATCATGAAGTTCCTGTTCATGGCTTGACTCCCTGGAGCGTCGCAGGGTCGATCACCGGGGCCCACACGGCGGGGTACATCGGCGCGACGTGGTGTTTCACCGCCCAAAGATACCAGTTGTCCACCACGGTGCCGGTCAGCAGGATGCCAATGCCACCGGTCAACGGGGTCAATACTGCGAACCACCACGCCCAGCGGTGGATCGATTCCATCGTGGCGTTGAAGCCCATGGTCCAACGCCAGAAAAGCGCCGCGCGTTCCGAGGCCGTGCCCCGATCTGTGATCTGTTCGATCTCACGCTCGCCACCAAAACGGCTGACTGCGAGAATGGTGGCGCCATGCATTGCGAACAGCAATGCCGACCCGTACAAGAACGCAATCGACAGCATGTGGAAAGGGTTGTAGAAAAGGTTGCCGTAGCGAATCGAGAACGCCGCGGTCCAGTCGAGGTGCGGAAAAATCCCGAATGGAACCGCCTCACCCCAGCTGCCCATCAACACGGGGCGGAACAGCCCGAGCACCAGAAAAAGCCAGATTGGCGACAAAAAGGCCCAGGCGACGTGGGTTCCCAGCCCCAGTTCCCGGGCCCGCCGGTAGGTGCGCATCCACCACAGCAGGATCGATATCGTCAGAAACAGGCCGGCAATCTGCCACCAACCTCCCTGATTCAACGGGGCGAGCCCCAATCCGTTGCTCGGCGCAGGGGGTTCCAGTGCTAGCCAGAACAACTGACGAATGAACTGGATCGGATTCCAGTTCACCGATGCCAGCATGTTGAAGCCCATGATGTTGAACGACAGCGTGCCGAAAAAGATCGATGCGACGCCGAGGGCACCCAGATAGACCGGGCCGATCTGCGCATTGCCGAAGCGCCCGATCAGGTGAACGATGAAGGGCTCTCCATCGCGAGTGCTTTCGGTCTTGTGCTCGATGCCGTGGTGGATCGGACCGACCGCTTGCACCGCGGTAAAGACGTTCTGGTATTCAGCCATTGGATATCTCCTGATGCGTGCGAATCAACGCCAGATGGGAAGGTTCAGCCACCAGCCCCACCATTCGGGCCAGCCGCGTGTCCAGAAGGGTCCGCTGATCACGATGCACACCGCACTCCAGAACACTGCCGACAGTGCGAGGAAAAGGCCGAGACGGTGGATCCCCAGCGTGCCGATCGAGTAACCAATGGTGTCGCGAAAGAAAGTGTCCTCGTGCTCTGGCGCCTTGACGGTTTCGCCCGCTGGAGGGTTGGTCGCCGACAAAACGAGCGCCCCGTGCAGCGACAAGGCCAGAGTGGTCGTGAAGAAGAATGTGATGGCCAGCATGTGTGCCGGGTTGTAATGGAAGTGCAGGTATTGATACCCCGTATTCGATACCCAATCGAGATGGCTCAGAATTCCGTACGGAAAGCCGTGACCCCAGGCACCCATCAACACTGGTCGAATGATCTCCAGTGTGACGTAGGCGAGTATCGCGAAGGAGAACGCGACAGGCACATGAAGGCCCATACCGAGTTTTCGGCAGATCTCAACTTCTCGCAGCGCCCACGATACAAATGCACCAGTGGCGCAAATGGTAATGATCTGCCACAGACCCCCGTCGCGCAACGGCGCAAAGCCTAGGCCGTATTTCAGATCAGGCGGCGCAATGTTGATTTGCCACACATTCCAAGTGCCGCCGAGTGCGGCCCCCCAGAGTATCAGCGCGGTGCCCAACGCCGCAAAAAATACAGTGGTAACTCCGAAAAATCCCACATAAAAGGGCCCCACCCAGAAGTCGAAAAGATCCCCTCCGACAAGGGTCCCCCCGCGTATGCGGTATTTTCTTTCAAAACTGAGCATGGCCATAAAACTACTCCTATACGCCCTCGGCAACACAACGTTGCCACAGGCGAATATCTGTTTGGGAAACGAGGCCGGGTTCACACCCGTGCCTCGTCCACCTCGGGCTCAAGCCCGACGCTGTCACTTCGCTACGGGTGACGTAACGCCTGCAGGCATTGAAGCAGTCTGCTGCGCTAACTTGGCTCGTGCGTTTGCACCATCGAGCCAGTTGAAGGTGGAGGTGCTCAGCAGAACCAGATGAATCATGGCTGCCAATCCAAACAAGAAAATACCTTGCACAACCATCGCACGAAGCGGGTCGAACAAACGCCAAATTCTCCACATGGTCAATCTCCTAAAGTAAATGGGACATAAAGGTATAGACCGCACCCTTGACGCCACCGATCAATGATTTTTCAACCTCTGCTCCCGGCAACCAGGAACGCCACTGCCATGTCATCGCTTGCGCGCATATGGCAATCACCAACAACAAGCAAAAGCTCACCGCAAAGATGCCGAGATACGCTTTTGAGTCGTTCTTCAATATCTGCTGCAAAGAGAGAGATGTTGTATCAGTCATAGCATTCCCCTTCCGGGATTCAAGTTAGAGCCAGGGACGCCACGCCCATACCAGGAAGTGCGCTACCACGGCAACTGCCGTGAAGCCGATGAGGCCTTGCACATAGAATCTATGAAATTCCTGTGCCTCTTCATCGGACAGGCCTGATATAGAGCCTTTTCTTTCAGCCATAGGATTTACTCCTTAAGGACGGCCAATCGGCCGGTATCGCGCAGAGCCCGCGCGATCGAGGCAGTCGCGGCACTGCGCCACGACATTCGGTGTGTTCAGCGCCAGGCCGAACGAATTCATCAGCAACGGTGCCGCACTGGGCGTCATGCCGGCTCCCCTTGCCGCATCGCGTCACGCGAAGTCGCCACGCGGGCGGCAGTGACGCGTTCTTCACCGGCGCGGCGCGCATCACGCTCAGCGCGGTCACGCAGCCGTTTGGCCGCGGAGATCTGCACTAGCACCGGCTCGGTCTGCACGTACTCATCAAACAGTTCCTGCGCTTCGGCATCCCACGGGCTCGGCGCCTGGCCGTCGATGCGTGCGGGTGTCGGATCGACGCGGTCGAGGTCAGTGCCCAGCGGCAGGATGTGGAACAGCGCGTCAAACAGCGCGTTGCAGAATTCCTGCACGATGTAGGTGGCACCCGAGTAGCCCATGAAGGGCGTGCCGGTGTGGCGGCGGATGATGGGCAGCGGGAACGAGGCCGGGATGAAGCTCGCCTTCATCATCGATCCGCCGCCGCATTCGGCGAGGTAGATGCGTTCGTTGTAGCTGCCGTACATCACCAGAGGGGTCTTGTCTTTCACCAGCCGTCGCACTTCGGCGTTGTCGGTCTTGGCGCCCGGCAGGCGCGACACCGCAAACTGGCACGGCAGTCCCATCTCGTCTTCCAGGAAGTGGCGGATGCCGCGGGTGTAGGTGTCGTTGGCGACGACGGCGAAGCTCGCGGTGCCGAAGAAGTCCTGCGTCACCGAGCGCCACAGGTCCCAGATCGGCTTGATCGTCGTGTGCTTCTCGCGCTCGATGAAGGGCTCCGGGTCCAGGCCCAGCATCTCGCCCAGCTTGCGCAGGAATTTGGTCGTGCTGTGCAGGCCGATCGGGGCCTGAAGGTAGGGGCGATCGAGCGCTTCGCACAGCATGCGACCGAATTCGCGGTACATGCAGATGTTGACGTCGGCCTCGACCAACCGCGACACATCGGCCAGGTGGCTGCCGAGCGGGAAGGTCATGTTCACTTCGGCGCCGATGCCTTGCACCAGGCGGCGAATCTCGGCCAGGTCGCTCGGGCAGTTGAAGGTGCCGTAGCAGGGCCCGATGATGTTGACGCGAGGTTTCTCGCCGGCCGGGCGCTCTGCATACGGCTTGCGTGCCGGCACCTTCTTCATGCCGTACTCGCTCCACAGCCAGAACATCGCGCGGTTCGCGCATTGCCACTGGTCTTCGTCGATCGTGCGCGGCAGGAAACGCTGGATGTTGGTCCCCGACGGCGTGACGCCGCCACCGATCATCTCGGCAATAGAGCCGGTCACCACCACCGACGGCAAATCAGGGTCGAGTGCCGCATGCGCGCGGCGCATCGAGCCCTCGGTGCCTTCGCGCCCGAGCTGCTCTTCAGCCAGGCCCGTGACGACGATCGGCAATTCATGTGGCGGCAGCGCATCGGTGTAATGCAGCACCGAAGTGACCGGCAGATTTTCGCAGCCGACCGGGCCGTCGATGACGACTTGCAGGCCCTTGATGGCCGTGAACACATACACGGCACCCCAGTAGCCGCCCGCGCGATCATGATCCAAGACCAGCATCAGATCATCTCCTCGGCCTTGCGCTTCTTCGCCAGCTTTTCGGCTTGGCGGCGCTGGTCGGCCTTGAACTCGGGACGGTCTTTCGGGATCCCGTTCGCCGGCTCCCACACGCCAGACGAATAGCCCTCTCCCACCGTACCGAAGAAGTCCTTCATCTGCTCGAAGCGGGCCTTGTTGCCGATAGCCGCATTGATCACGGTGGCCAGCGAGCCGGCGCCTGCCGGGCCCATCAATGGCCGCGCGGAAATCAGGTTTGTGAAATACAGCGCGGGGGTGCTCTGTGCCTTGGCGTATTGCACGACCGGCGTGGTGCCGATCGCCAGGTCGGGTTGGTACTCGGCAATCGCGGCCAGGTCTTGCTCGAGCGAGGCACGGAACTGCACCTGCACGCCCTTGGCCTGCAACCATTGCAGATCGGCTTCGTTCCACGCGGTGCGCGGGCAGGCGCTGCCGACGTAGCGAAGGTCGGCGCCGCTTTCGACCAGCAAGCGGCCCACCAGCAATTCGGAGCCTTCGTAGCCGCTGAGCGTGATGCGGCCCTTGATCGGCGTCTTCGCCAACGCGCCTCGGATGGCAGGCAGGATGCGGTTCTTCGCCGCATCGATCCGGTCTTGCGGCGTGTTGGTGGCCTGGCCGATGGCCTGCAGCCACGCTTCCGTACCGTCGTAGCCCACAGGCGCCGATCCGACGATCGGGCGCCCTGCCGCTTCGAACTCGCGAATGCTGGCGGTGTAGAACGGATGGATCGCAGCGACCGCGGTGCAGTCGAGCGCGGCATAGAGCTCGCGCCATTCACGGGTAGGCACGACCGGCCCTGCGGCCAGGCCCATCGGCTCCAGCATCATGCCAATGATCACCGGATCGGCCGGAAAGACCTCACCCAGCAGCGCGATGGTCGGTTTGTCTGAACGACCGGTGCGCGGCGCCTGGACAGGCCCAGCCAGCACTTCGCTGCGGGCGTATTTCAGCATCGCGCCGGCCAGCACGTCCTTCGCTTCAGCATGCGTGGGCACGCCAAATCCCGGCACGTCGATGCCGATGATGCGCACGCCGTTGATGTCCTTCGGGAGGATCTGCAGCGGTACACCGCTGGCGGTCGGCACGCACAGGTTGATGATGACAATTGCGTCGTACTTCGCCGGGTCGGCCTCCTTGTGGACGGCCTCGCGGATGTCCTCGAACAGCTTGCCGGTGACCAGCGATTCGCTGTTGAACGGCACGTAGCCGACGCTGCGCTTCGCACCGTAGAAGTGCGAGGTGAAGGTCAGGCCGTAAACGCAGCAGGCCGAGCCCGACAGGATGGTCGCGGTGCGCCGAATGCGCAGACCGACGCGCAACGATCCGAAGGCCGGGCACATGCTCTGCGGCTGGTCGTGCGGACCGGATTTCGGGTCCTTCGGATAGTCCTTCGCGTACTGGTCGAGGACTTCCGACTTGCCAGCCGACTTGGCGGCGGCCAGCAGCTGATCGCCGCCGGCATGGCAGCCCATGCCGTCACCGTCGAGCGTGGTCGAGGGCACGCCCGGGGCCGTGGGAGACGCCGGTATGGCTGACGCCGCCGCTGCGATGATGGGGATGGTCTTGGACATGGTGCGCGGCCGCTCAGACTTCGTCGTAGACGACTTCGAGCGTTTCCTTCTTGCTTTCGGTCTTGCCGCACATGTCGAACTGCGTGGCCGGTTCCAGCACGACGTCACGGCCGACAGAGGCGGCTGAAAACAAGCCGAGCAACGCGTCCTGCGTCATGGGCTTCGGGCGGATCGGCACCGATGCGCCGACGTTCTCGGCCAGTTGCGCAAACATCGGGCCCCACGGCGAATCCGGGCGACCGATGATTTCGTAGCTGGCGCTCTTGCGGCGGATGTCGTCGTTGGCCGGGATCACCGACAGCACCGGAATGCCGACTTGCTCGGCAAACGCTGTCGCCTCGCCGGTGCCGTCGTCGCGGTTGATCACCATGCCCGCCACGCCGACATTGCCACCAAGCTTGCGGAAATACTCGACCGCGCTGCAAACGTTGTTGGCGACGTACAGGCTTTGTAGGTCGTTGCTGGCCACGACGATGACCTTCTGGCACATGTCGCGGGCGATCGGCAGGCCGAAGCCGCCGCAGACCACGTCACCCAGGAAGTCGAGCAGCACGTAGTCGAAGCCCCACTCATGGAAGCCGAGTTTTTCGAGCAGCTCGAAGCCGTGGATGATCCCGCGACCGCCGCAGCCGCGGCCGACTTCCGGCCCGCCGAGCTCCATCGCGTAGACGCCATCGCGCTTGAAGCAGACGTCGCCGATCGCTACCGCCTCGCCAGCCAGCTTCTTTTTCGAGCTGGTTTCGATGATGGTCGGGCAGGCGCGGCCGCCGAACAGTAGGCTGGTGGTGTCGCTCTTCGGGTCGCAGCCGATCAGCAGTACCTTCTTGCCCTGCTGCGCCATCATGTAGCTGAGGTTGGCCAGCGTGAAGCTCTTGCCGATGCCGCCCTTGCCGTAGATCGCGATGATCTGTGTTTCCTTCGTCACCGGGCCGGTGGACACCGGAGGCGGCTCGACCGCGGCCTCGTTGCGCAGGTCTTTCATCATGATAGTCACGGGAGTTGCCTTGGCGGAACTCAGCGTCGATTCAGCGGTACTCATGGGCACGACCTCCAATCCAAAATCATCTTCAAGCACGTCGGGTCGCCGAACGCCGTGCGGTAGGCCGAATCGGCCTCCATGGCGTCAGCGCGGTGTGTGATCAGACCGTCGAGTGACAGCCGGCCGGACTCGGCCAGGTTCTTTACCGCGACCAGGTCGCTGGGCAACCATTGCGCCGCGATGCGGATGCGGGCTTCACGCATGAAGGCCGGTGGGAACACGAACGACAGCGGCTCGTCGTAGAAGCCGGCCAGCACCACTTCGCCACCGGGTGCGAGGCGGGAAATCAGTGTGTCGAGAAGCGAGGAATCGCCACTGACGTCGCAGATGCACCGGTAGTTGCAGCGCGTGTCGGTCGAGGGATCGATCACTGCGTAACCGGTGTCGCCTTCGCGACGCGTCGGGTTGGTTTCCCACACCGTTGGTGTGCCGCCAGCCACCACGGCCAGTCGCGCAATCATGCGGCCGAGCACACCGTGGCCGATGATTAAATCGGGCTGATCGAGCTCGTCCCCCGAATGCGCGTGGTGAGCGGTTGCCGCCAGAGCAAGCAGCACGCCCTGCTCTGCCAGATTTTCGGCAAATGGAATCGTCCGGGCCCCCGGAAGCACGACGTGAGCGGCGGCGCCGCCGAACAGGCCGCGCACATCACCAAAGCACTTTGCGCCCGGCACGAACACGCGCTCACCCACCTGACGGCCTGACAGTGAGCCCGCCTTCGCCACGCGGCCCACCGATTCGTAACCAGGCACCAGGGGGTAGCCCATGCCTGGAAACGCGGGCATCCGGCCCGACCACAGCAGACGCTCGGTGCCGGTGCTGATGCCACTCCATTCGATGTCGACGGTGACGTCTTCTTCGGTCGCATCGGTCAGATCCAAGCGGCTGAGCACGAGCTGCTCAGGTCGCTCGAGAACGACAGCCATCGTGTTCAAGTCACCTCTCCCGTGCGGGCTGGAGCGCTGCGACATGGCGGGCAAAGGGGGAACCTCAAGTGCATTCTCTCGACCTCTTCAACATGGGTGTAATGCTAAGCTTACATTTCAAACTGTCAACTTGCATTTACAGTTATTTCTTTGAGGGTTTACGCGCGAACTGGCCGCGCCACGATCAGCTGGGTCTGCAAGGGCATGTGGTTGCGCAGCAACCGAACCTCGGCGAAGCCGGCGGCATGCAGCAACTCGGTGAGCTGCGCTGCGCTGCGTGAGCGGCCCTTGCCCATCGCCAACAGATAGAAACCGAAATACGCGTCGCCCATGGCCTCGGCGCCGGGGGTGCCCGACATCGGCTCCGTCAGCAGCAGCGTGCCGTCGTCGGGCAATGCGCGTCGAACGGCTTTCAGGATCATCAGCGCCCGGGCATCGTCATGGTCGAAGATCACCCGCACCAGGCTGATCAGGTCGCAGCCGGTGGGCAGCGGGTCGCTGAAGAAGCTGCCGCCGCAGGTGGTCGTCCGCTCGGAGAGCCCTTGCTCGGCAAATCTGGCACGCGCCCGCTCGGCCACCGCGGGCAGATCGAACAGCACCAGTTGCAGGTGTGGGGCGCGCGCCGCAACGGCGGACAGAAAGGTCCCCTCGCCTCCGCCCACATCGAGCAGACGACGGTGCCTGTCGAACGAATACGCCCCCAGCACTTCGTCGGACACCAGCGTCTGCGATGCCGACATCAGTGCTGAATAGGGGCTGACGCGCTCGGTCTCCAGCGCGTCCGGCGCATCGGCAGCCGCGTAAGGCCAGTATTGAGCCAGCGCCGACGTGCGGGCTTCGCCGCGCAGCAGGGCGACCGGGTCGGCCAGATCGACGTACAGCTCGGCGTGGTGTTCCACCATCGAGGTGATTGCGGCATCGCCCACCAGGGGCGCACCCAGCGGCCCGAGTCCGTAGCGACCGCGACTGCGCTTTTCGAGCAATTTCAAGGACACCGCCGCTGCCAGCAGGCGTTGTGCTGCGTCTTCGGTCAGGCCCAGGCGCGGCGCCAATGCCGCCAGTGTTTGCGGCTCCTGCGCCAGCAGATCGAACAGCCGCAGGCGCACACAGGCCAGCAGAATCTGCGAATAGACGAAACCGGCGACCAGGTCAAATAGACCACTGGCACGCCGCTGCGCGATCGGGCGCGTCAGCGGGCATGCCGCCGCCCAGCGCCGGAACGTCCGGCTGCCGGTCAGCCCATCGCGCCATGCCAGCCAGCGATCAAGTAGGCGATCGGGCAGAGACGGAGGGGCCAACACATCCGCTTTCTGACTCAGCGCGCCCATCGGTTTCAACGCCATCTGGCGTGTGGTTCGATCGACACAACGCTCACGTTCATGCCTCGACGCGGACCACTTCCTCGGCGATCGCCTTCGGAACCAGGCGTTCGGCCTCGAATCGCACCAGGGCGCGCATCTGCGAGGCACCAGGACACGGTGGGATGGCCGCGATGGCTGCGGCGACCAGCCGATCGAAATGGTGGATCGCGCCTTCCAGCCCCAGTTCGCGTGCCGCGCTGGGGCGGCACAGCGCCACGTCCTGCCCGGCGGGCTTGCCCAACGACGACGCATCACAGGCGACATCGCGGATGTCGTCCGCCACCTGATAGGCCTCGCCCAGCCACTCGCCCAGCGCGCGCCACGGCGCTGCATCGGCGCCGGCGGCCTGCGCCCCGGCGATGGTGGCGGCCGCGAACAGCGAGCCGGTCTTGGCGCGTTGGTAATCCGCGAGTGACACCCGGGGCTCACATTCCCAGGCCTGTCCCGCCACGATCCCGTGCGGCATACCGGTGGCCCGGCCGATGGTTTTGAGCAGCTGCGGCAGGCGGAGCGGCGATTGCGTCGCTGCCGTGCCCAGGGTCTGGAATGCCAGCACGATCAGCGCATCACCGGCCAGCACCGCCAGCGGTTCGCCGAAGGCGAAGTGCACCGACGCGCGGCCGCGCCGCGTTTCGGCGTCGTCAAAGCATGGCAGGTCGTCATGCACCAGCGACGCGCAGTGCAGCAATTCGATGGCGGTGGCCGCGGCTTCGGACAGCACCGGATCGTCATCGCCGCAGGCTTGTGCGACCGCAAGGCAAAGCTGGGGGCGAATGCGCGCACCGCCGGGAAACACCGCGTGGCGGATCGCACCCGCCAGTTTCGGCGGGCAGCCCTCTTCTTCTCCGGACGCGATGGCGACGGCCAAGGCCTGTTCGATGCGGGTGATGGGCTTCATGCGTGACTCCGGCGTGCGCCTGGCGGCGGGTTGGGTACTCGACAAACTGTCAATTCAGATTGTCGCGTGGAAGTGTCAACTAATGTAGACACCTCACCACCGTCCGTCAACAGCACAGGCCCGATGTGTGCCCGGTCGGCTCTCCGCCTACAGCCAGCGGGCCCGGTCAAGACCCCGTCGCGAGCGGAGCAAGCTGAATCGCCGCATCACGAAGTTCGCCGTGTTGATTTGACCGGGCCACCAGCTCATCGGGATAATCGCCGGTTGATTCACCGAGCCCAAGCCACCTTTTGAAGTCTGCCCCCGGCCCGATGGACGTGCTGGCCCCTCCCCTGTCGCCACCGCCGCCGGCCACGCTTCAATTGACCGGCGTGTCCTGCGTGCGCGGCACACGCCGGCTGTTCGACGGCATCGACGCGGTGATCCACACCGGACATCTGCTGCGCGTGCAGGGCGCCAACGGTGCCGGCAAGACCAGCCTGTTGCGCACGCTGTGCGGGCTGTCATCGCCTGACCAAGGCGACGTGCGCTGGAACGGCCGGTCGCTGGCGAGCCAACGCGATGAATTCCACCGTGATCTGATCTACATCGGACACGCCGCAGCGCTGAAGGACGATCTGTCGGCGCTGGAGAACCTGCTCGCCGCCTGCCTGCTGGGTGGGCAGAGGCCGGCGACCGAAGCTTTGATGCAGGCGCTGGCGGCCGCCGGCCTGCGTCAACGCGAACACCTGAGCGCGCGCAGCCTGTCGCAGGGCCAACGACGGCGCGTGGCGTTGGCGCGATTGCTCCTGGAGCCACCGGCGCCGCTGTGGGTGCTCGACGAGCCGTTCAACGCGCTCGACACTACTGCCAGTGATTGGCTGCTGGGCGTGCTGACCGGTCAGCTGCGCCGCGGCGGCATCGTGGTGCTGACCAGCCACCAGCCGGTGGCGATCGACCCGTCGCTGCCTCAAGTGACCTTGACACTGTGAGCCTGCCGCAGGCCATCGAACCCGCGGCCCGTGCCAGCGCCTTAGACGCGATGCGCGGTGTCTTCGTGCGCGATCTGCGGCTCGCGATGCGTCGGCGTGCCGACACGGCCGCCGCCATGTTCTTCTTCGTGATCGTTGCCAGCCTGTTTCCGCTCGGCGTCGGGCCGGAACCTGCGCTGCTGCGCACGATGGCGCCCGGCGTGGTGTGGGTGGCGGCGCTGCTGGCGTCTATGGTGTCGCTCGGTCGGTTGTTTGCCGACGACCACCAGGACGGCACGCTGGAGCAGCTGCTGCTGTCGGTGTGCCCACTGCCGCTGATCGTGCTGGCGAAGATGGCCGCGCACTGGCTGTGCTCGGGGTTGGCGCTGACGCTGGTGGCGCCGCTGCTGGCCTTGCAGTTCGACCTGCCGGCCTCGGCGATCGGCGTGTTGACCTTGTCGCTGTTGATCGGCACGCCGCTGCTCAGCCTGATTGGCGGCATCGGCGCGGCGTTGACGGTGGGGGTGCGCGGCGCCGGGGTGCTGCTGTCGCTACTGGTGTTGCCGCTGTGCGTGCCGGTGCTGATCTTCGGTGCTGGTGCGGTCGATGCGGCAGCGGCAGGTCTCGCGGTCGGCGCCCACTATTCGCTGCTGGGTGCCATGCTGGTGCTCGCCCTGTTCGCGGCACCCATCGCTGCGGCAGCAGCCCTGCGCATCGCCCTCGAATGATGCCGTTGCACAATCATTGGCTGTCTGGATGGCGCGCGGCTGACCCGATCGCGTCCAAGCGGTGACAGCCGGAGCCCGATGTCGTGCCGTTTTCTGAAATCAACTGGTTCAAATACGCCGCGCCGCAGCGGTTTTACCCGCTCGCCGGGCGGGTCATTCCCTGGTGTGGCGTGCTGGCAGTGATGTTGACCCTGTTGGGGCTGACCTTGGGTCTGTTGATCGCGCCGGTCGACGCCCAGCAGGGTGACGCCTACCGGATCATCTTCATTCATGTGCCCGCCGCTTGGATGTCGATGGTGATCTACCTGGCGATGGCGTTCTGGGCCGCGATGGGACTGATCTTCAATGCGCGCCTCGGCGCGATGTTGGCCACCGCGCTGGCGCCTTCCGGCGCCTTGATGACCTTCATCGCGCTGTGGAGCGGCGCCTTGTGGGGCAAGCCGACCTGGGGCACCTGGTGGGTATGGGACGCGCGGCTCACCTCCGAGCTGGTACTGCTTTTCCTGTACGTCGGCTTCATGTCCCTGCATGCCGCGATCGACGATCCGCGCCGTGCCGACCGGGCCGCGGCACTGCTCGCGTTGGTCGGTGCGGTCAACGTGCCGATCATCTATTTTTCGGTGAAGTGGTGGAACACATTGCACCAGGGCGCCTCTATCAGCTTCAGCAAGGGCGTGACGATGGCCACACCGATGCTGCTGGGCATGCTGGTGATGACGCTGGCGTTCTGGGCCTACGCGATAGCGATTGCGCTGGCCCGGCTGCGCGTCGTGATCCTCGAACGCGAACAGCATGCGCAGTGGGCGCGCGCTGAATTGGGTGCGGTCTGATGGCCTGGAACAGCTTCTCGGACTTCATTGCCATGGGCGGCTATGGGTTGTATGTGTGGGGATCGTTTGGCATGACGGTCGCAGTGCTGGCCTCCGAAATTTGGTCAGTGGCGGCGCGTCGAAGAGTCTTAAGCCAGCGCGCGCACGATGCCGCCAGTGCAGAGTGGGGAGAGACCTGATGAAACCCAGAACCAAGCGCGGCTTGGCCATCGTGACCGGACTCGTGGTGTTGGGCATTGCCAGTGCGCTGGTGCTCAATGCCTTCCAAAGCAACATGGTGTTCTTCTTCAGTCCGACGCAGGTCGTCGCCAACGAAGCGCCGCACGAACGCAACTTCCGCATCGGTGGCCTGGTCGAGCAAGGCAGCATCCAGCGCGACGAGAACACGCTGACGGTCAACTTCGTCGTCACCGACCTCGCGCAGAAGATCCCGGTGGTCTACACCGGCCTGCTGCCCGACCTGTTCCGCGAGGGCAAGGGGGTGGTGGCGCAGGGCAAGCTGGGCCCGGACGGTGTGTTCCATGCCGAGCAGGTGCTGGCCAAACACGACGAGAACTACATGCCGCCCGAAGCCGCTGATGCACTGGCCAAGGCACGCAAGGGCGAGATGCCGGCCGGCGCGATGACCACTTCGGCGGGTGAACCGCCCGGTGCACAGACATACGGAGCGACACCATGATTCCTGAGCTGGGCCACGTCGCCCTGATCCTCGCGCTGGCGATGGCCATCGCGCAAAGTGTGTTGCCTTTGATTGGCGCGCAACGCGGCGACGCGGCCTGGATGTCACTGGCCCGCCCGTCTGCACGCGGTCAGTTCGTCTTCATGCTGATCGCTTATGGCTGTCTCACCTATGCCTTCGTCACCAACGATTTCTCGGTGATGCTGGCGGCCGAACATTCGAACTCGACGCTGCCGCTGGTCTATCGCTACACCGCGGTGTGGGGCAACCACGAAGGCTCGATCCTGCTGTGGTCGCTGATCCTGTCGGGCTGGACGATGGCCGTGGCCACTTTCTCCAAGGGGCTCGACGAGCCGATGGTGGCGCGCGTGCTCGGTGTGATGGGGCTGATCAGCTGCGGCTTCATGCTGTTCACGCTGTTCACCTCGAACCCGTTTGACCGGCTGATCCCGGGCGCGCCCGATGGCCGCGACCTGAACCCGCTGCTGCAGGACCCGGGCATGGTGATCCACCCGCCGATGCTGTACATGGGCTACGTCGGCTTCGTGGTGGCGTTCGCGTTTGCCATCGCTGCGTTGCTGTCGGGCCGGCTTGATGCCTCATGGGCACGCTGGTCGCGGCCTTGGACGACGGTGGCCTGGTGCTTCCTGACCTGCGGCATCGCGCTCGGCAGCTTCTGGGCCTATTACGAACTGGGCTGGGGCGGTTGGTGGTTCTGGGACCCGGTCGAGAACGCCTCGTTCATGCCCTGGCTGGTCGGCACCGCCTTGATCCATTCGCTGGCCGTCACTGAAAAGCGCGGCGGCTTCAAGATGTGGACGGCGCTGCTGGCAATCCTGGCGTTCTCGCTGTCGCTGCTCGGCACCTTCATCGTCCGCTCCGGCGTGCTCAGCTCGGTGCATGCGTTCGCGTCCGACCCGGCGCGTGGCATCTTCATCCTGTCATTTCTGGTGGTGGTGATCGGCGGCTCGCTGCTGCTGTTCGCCTGGCGTGCGCCGAAGGTCGGCCTGGGTGGCAGCTTCGATCTGGTGTCGCGCGAGTCGATGCTGCTCGCCAACAACGTGCTGCTGGTCGTTGCTGCGGCCGCAGTGCTGCTCGGCACGCTGTACCCGCTGGTGCTCGACGCGCTGGGCATGGGCAAGATCTCGGTCGGCCCGCCGTACTTCACGGCGGTCTTCGTACCGCTGATGGCGCCCGCGTTGTTCCTGATGGGCGTGGGTCCGCTGGCGCGCTGGCGGCAGGCTGGTGCCATCGACCTGGCGCGCAGACTGCGCTGGGCGTTCGCCGTCAGCGCGATCTCGGCCGTGGTGGCGCCGTTCGCGTTGGGTCACTGGACGCCGATGATCGGCTTCGGCCTGCTGCTGGCCGCGTGGATCGCCAGCAGCGGCGTGGTCAACCTGGTGACCCGTGTGCGCGGTGGCCCACTGGAAATGGTGGCCGCTCGCATGGCGGCTCAGTCGGGCAGCTACTACGGCATGCTGTTCGCGCACTTCGGCGTCGCGGTGTTCATCGTCGGCGTCACCGTGGTCAGTGGCTACCAGAGCGAAAGCGATGTGCGCATGCAGGTCGGCGAAACCACCACTGTCGGCGGCTATGTCTTCACGATGCAGGGCGTGCGCGAGGTCAAGGGGCCCAACTACGTCGCGGCCCAGGCCTCCATCGGCGTCACCCGTAACGGTCAGCCCGTCATCACCCTGTGGCCCGAGCGCCGCATCTACAACGTGACGCGTTCGCCGCAAACCGAAGTGGCCATCGACCGCAGCTTGGCGCGTGACCTCTATGTCGCGCTCGGCGAGCCGGTCAGCCCCACCGCGTGGAGCGTGCGGGTGCACCACAAGCCGCTGGTCAACCTGATCTGGGTCGGTTGCCTGCTGATGGCCGGTGGCGGGATGCTGGCCGTGCTGGATCGGCGTTATCGCACCAGCCGCAGCACGGTGAGTGACAAGGCGCCGTCGGACGCTGGCCGTGGTGCGCCACCCCGCCCAATGTCCCTGATCGGCACGCTGGTTCGCAAGTACCGCGCGCGATGAAGCGGTACCTGATTCCGCTGATCGTGTTCGTGGTGATGGCCGGGTTTCTGGCGATCGGTCTGAAGCTCGATCCACGCGAGGTGCCGTCGCCGCTGATCGGCAAGCCCGCACCGGCCTTCGACTTGCCACAGCTGGCGGCGCCCGACCAGCGCCTGGCCGCCAAGGATTTGCGCGGCCAGGTCTGGCTGCTGAACGTGTGGGCATCGTGGTGCGTGGCCTGCCGCCAGGAACACCCGCTGCTGGTCGAACTGGGCAAGACCGGTCAGGTCAAGCTGTATGGCCTGAACTACAAGGACAGGCGCGACGACGCGCTGGGCTGGCTGAACAACTTCGGCAACCCGTACCTGAAGTCGATGTCCGACACCGACGGCCTGGTCGGCATCGACTACGGCGTCTATGGCGTGCCCGAGACCTTCGTCATCGACAAGCAGGGCGTGATTCGCTACAAGCAGATCGGCCCGGTGACGCCGGAATCGCTGCGCGACACGCTGCTGCCGTTGGTGGCGCAGCTGGAGCAGGCGCCATGATGCGCAGCGCATTGGTCGCGCTGATGCTTGCCAGTGCCATCTGCAGCGCAGGCGCCAACGAAGCGGCCAACCTGGCTGCCGATCCGGTGCTCGAAGCCCGGGTGATGAAAGTCGCCGAAGAATTGCGTTGCCTCGTCTGCCAGAACGAAACCATCGCGGCGTCGCACGCCGATCTGGCCGTCGACCTGCGCAAGCAGATCCGCAGCAAGCTCAGCCAGGGCCAGTCCGAGCAGCAAATCCTCGATTTCATGGTCGAGCGCTACGGCGACTTCGTGCTGTATCGCCCTGCGCTCAATGGCACCACCGTGCTGCTGTGGGTCGGCCCGTTCGCGCTGCTGCTGATCGCGGCCTACACACTCGCACGGGCCATCCGCGGCCGACAACGCCGTGCCGCCCCGCTCGCTCCCGCCGATGCCGATCGCGCGCGACGGCTCCTTGAAGAATCCCCTCCCGGCCCATGACGACCTTCTGGATACTGACCGCGGCGCTGACGGCGCTCGCGCTGGCCCATGTGCTGCCCGTGTTGCTGCGCGCACGCCCCGTCAAAGCGCCTGCCGATGCGGCCGCCCGGCGAGCCTCGACGCTCGCGATCCTGCGCGAGCAGGCCGGGCAACTCGATGCCGAACTGGCCGCCGGCAGCCTCGATGCCGAACAGCACCGGGCCGCCCGCGAGGACATCGAGCGCCGCGTGCTCGACGAAGCCGATCAGGTCAGTTCAGTGAAGGTCAAGACCGCACCGGCGAGCGCGGCCGCAGAGCGACCCTGGAAAAGCGCCTGGCTGCTCGGGCTGGGCGTGCCGCTGCTGGTCGCCACGATCTACAGCCGCGTCGGCTCGCCACAGGCGATCGATGCACCACCCGCGCCGCCGGTGGCTTCGCTCGGCGCCGACAACGTGTCCGACGAGCAGGTCGAGGAACTGGTCAAGAAGCTCGCCGCGGCGATGGAGCAAAAGCCTGACGACCTGGCCGGCTGGACGCTGCTCGCACGCACCTATGCCGTGCTGCAGCGCTTTCCCGAGGCCAGCAAGGCCTATGCACGCGCCACCGCGTTGGCGCCCAACGACGCGCAACTGCTGGCCGACCACGCCGACGTGCTGGCGATGCTGCAAGGCCAGAAGATTTCCGGCGAGCCGGCGCGGCTGGTCACCCGCGCGTTGCAGATCGACCCGAAGAACCTGAAAGCGCTGGCGCTGGCGGGTGGTGCCGCTTACGAAGCAGGCCAGTACCCGCAGGCGATCGAGTACTGGACGCTGGCACGCCAGATGTCACCGCCCGGCACGCCGTTCAGCGACAACCTCAACCGCAGCCTGGCCGAGGCGCGCAACGCGCTGCAAGGCAGCGCCCCCGGGGCAACTGCCATCACAGAGGCTGCCGCGCCCGTGGGCACAGCGACGACCAGCGGCGCGTCGCCCACAACGGCCGCCGGCCCGGCCCGTGTGGCCGGCCTGGTCAGCCTGTCGCCATCGCTTGCCGCCAAGGTCTCGCCGACCGACACCGTGTTCATCTTCGCTCGCGCGGCCGAGGGCCCGCGCATGCCGCTGGCGATCCTGCGCCGCACCGTGGCCGAGCTGCCGATCAGCTTCACGCTCGACGACGCGATGGCGATGTCGCCTGCGATGAAGTTGTCGAACTTCCCGGTCGTCGTGGTCGGTGCGCGGGTGTCGAAATCAGGCAATGCGCTGCCCAGTCCGGGCGATCTGAGCGGTCAGGTCGCGAACGTGAAAACCGGTACCGAGGGGTTGCAGATCCTCATCGACACCGTGCAGCCTTGATCTGTACATTGGGGCTCTGTTCAATCCCTGAGGCGCCCTGATGCAAACCACCCAGATCAACACCGAGTACCTGATGACCTATCAGGTGCTGCTGGACGCGCCAACGCCAATCGACGGCTCGTTGATGGTCATCAACGTCAGGCCTACCGGAGGCTGGGCGAAGGGGCCGGCGATCAGCGGCACCTTCCAGGCGCCTGGGGCGGACTGGTTGCGCGTGATGCCTTCCGGCGCCCTGCGTTTGGACGTGCGCGCGGTGCTGAAAACCGACGATGGCGCGCTGATCTACATAACCTACAACGGGATCATCCAGCACTCGCCGGAAAGCGCCGAGAGGATGAGCCAGGGCGAGGTGCTGACCGCCAACGACATCCCCTACTTCGTCACCGCGCCGACCTTCCAGACCTCGTCGCCGACCTACGCCTGGCTCAACAGCGTGCAGGCGGTCAGCAAGATGGTCGAGATCAAGCTGGGCGAAGGCGGGTACGTCAGGTACGACACCTTCATCGTGCGCTGACGCGCGCGGCCGCTGCGGCCGACACGCACAGCGCGGCGACCGCGCCCGGTTGTTCCTCGTGCACGATGTGGCCGGCGCCGCTCAGGTGGGTCAGCGTCGTGCCGGCTTGTGGCGGCAGCATCGCCAACACTCGCTGCGCCTGCGCCGGGGGAACCGCCCGGTCGTTGTCGGCCACGATCAGGCTGACCGGCGTCTGCAAGCGAGGCAGGTCGCGCAGCAGCGGCTGCACATCCCAGTTGGCCATCATCGCCAGCGCGCCTTCGATGTGCCCCGGGTTGCCGACGATGCGACCGTAGAGGGCCATGCCCTCCGGGTCCAGCACCGAGCCGGTGTCGCTGACGAGCCTAGCGATGGCGCGCGGATCAGCCGCACGCCGAGCGACAAAGCCCGGCGCGAAGGGCAGCGATGCCATCAGCTTCGCGGCCGGCGGGAACAGCACGCCGGCCAACCCGCCCAGCGGCATGAAGGCGCCGTTGATGCTGACCAGCGACTGCGGCGCGACGTGGCCATCGAGGCACATCCGCGCGCCGAGCGCCGCGCCGGCCGAATGGCCGATCAGGATCGTCGGCTGCACGGCCAACACATCCAGCATGGACTTGACCGCCAGCCCCATGCCGGGCAGCGACGCCTGCCAGGCGCTCGCCATGCCGGTGAAGGCATGGCCGGGCAGATCGACCAGCAGCAGATCGAAGTGCAGCCGCAGCCACGGCAGCATCGGGTACCAGGAATGCATCGATGCGCCAGTGCCGTGCAGCAGCAGCGCGAGCGGCGCCACTTCCGTCTCGCTGGCGGTTGACGCCTCACGCGCAAACCGCTGCAGGTGCCAGCGCAGGCCGCCGGCCTCGACGAATTGGCTGGCCTCACGGTACGGCCAGTCGCGGCCGTCACGCTCCCAATCCAGCCGCAGTGCCATCGAGCGCGTCGCTCAGCGGGTGACCGCGGGCGCGGCTGGCTTCGTCGCCAGCGCGACGGCCTTCGACAGCGCCGCCGAGCCGGCATACGGCAGCGGCAGGTAGCTGGCACCCATCTCCTGCGCGAGTTGTCGCGCCGCGGCCTGCGGTTGCGGCGAGGTGTCAATCAGCAGCGCACGCAGGCTGGCCGCGCGGAACTGGCGTGCCGCCAGTTGCACGTCGTCAGCCGCGCGCGCGCGGCCCGGGCTGCCATCGCGCGCGATGTTGCCGCGGCCATCGGTCAGCAGCACGACGATCGGCGTTTCGCCGCGCCGGGCGATCGATGCGGCCAGCGCTGCTGCCGCGTCGATGCCCGATGCCAGCGGTGTGCCGCCACCACCGGGCAGCCCGGCCAGGCTGCGCTTGGCGCGAACCAGCGAGCGGGTCGGCGGCAGCAGCAGCTCGGCGCCCTTGCCGCGAAACGCCAGCACCGCGACTTGGTCGCGACGCACATAGCAATCGGCCAGCAGCAGTTCGACCGCGCCCTTCGCTTCGGCCAGCCGGTTCAGCGCCGACGAGCCTGAGGCGTCGACGACGAACAGCGTGGTGGTGGCGCTGCGCTGCTTGTAGCGGGTGACGTGGAAGTCATCGCGGCGCACCTGCACGCGGGCACGCGGAGGGTTCGCCGCAGCCAATGCCGCGGCACCACGGGCAGGTGTCGTCATGCGCTTCGGGAGGGCGTCGCCTAGCGCCCGCGCCCGCTCGACCTCGGCATGCCGGATCTTCTGCCACGGCGCGGCCGCGCGCAGTGTTTCGATCACGTTCAAGCGCGCACCGGCACGCGGCTCGCCACGTCGCGCACCGCTCGGTCGCCCGCGCTTCTGGCCCTGCTGCACCGCGCCGGCACGCCCTGAGGCCTGCGCGCTGGCGCGCCGGTCCTGGCCCGACATCAAGGCCGCCAGCAGCCCGGCCGGGATCGCTGCCTGCGCGGCTTCAAGCACCCGGTCTTCGAGGTCGCCGACCGGTGACTCGGGCGTGTCGTCGTCATTCGATGGCTCGTCATCTTCGGGCGTCGGGGGCTCCGGCGTGTCTTCCGGTGGCGGATCGCTTGACTCTTCAGGTTCGGGCGGCGTCTCGGGCGCCTCGTCTTCGTTCGGCGGCGGCTCGTTGGGAGGCGCCGGCACCTGCGTGGCGCGTGGCGCGAGCACCAGTGCCGCAGCCAGCTGGGCATCGTCGTCGGTGATGTGCAGCCGACCGTCGAGCGCCGCTGCGGCACGCGCAACACGCAAGGCCAGCAGCGGCGCGCGCAGCGAGGCCACACCGAGCGCCAGTGCGGTCGAGACCAGCGCCTGCACGATCGCGGCGGGCGCTTCGATCTGCGGCAGCAAGGCGCATGCGGCGGCCACGTCGGCGGCGTTCCATCCCGGCGTCGACGCCAGGTCCTGCGCCAGCGCCCGCTCGTCCTCCGTGCGATCTGCAGCGTCCTCGATCAGCGGATGCAGATCGACTGAAAACGCCAGCCGGTCAAGCAAGGCAGGCGCCACGCGTTCCTCGTCGGTCAGGCCTTCATCGAGCGCGACCACGCCGAAGCGCGTGGCGTGGCGCGTGGCCAGACCGTCACGTTCGAGCGCGACCTCCTGCGTGTCGAGCACCGCGGCCAGCCGCGCCGCGGTCGAAGGCGCCAATCGTTCGGCCATCGCCAGCAGCACGATGCCGCCATCGGCCGCTGTCAGCACACCCTGCTGCGCGATCGGCCGCCCGGCCTGCAGCGTGGCGGCCAGATCGAGCCCACCGAGCAGGCGTTCGTCGTTGATGTGCAGCGGCACCCGGCGCATCGGGGTGCCCTCGGGCAGCAGGCCGTTCAAGCAGCGCAGCCAGCCGTCTCGCGCCGGGCCCGACAGCGCCCGGATCACCACGCCGCCGGTGCCGACCGGATCGACGGCGAACAACGCCGCCGCATGCAGTGCCGCGATCGACAGCGCGGGCTGAGCGCAGCGCCAACGTTGCTCTGCCGATGTCGCGGCCGCGCTGGCGTCGGGCGTTGCCCGGGTCATGCCCCGAACAGTTCCGCCACGGCGCGATCGACGCGCACCGTCGAGCCGGCATCGTCGAGCGGGTTGCGGCGCAGGCGGTGGCGCAGTGCCGGTGGCGCGACGCGCCTCAGGTGCGCATCGCCCACCGCCGCATCGCCCTGCAAGGCGGCCAGTGCGCGCGCGGCGCGGATCAGCGTCAGCTCACCGCGCAGGCCATCGGTGCCGAGTGCCATGCACAGCTGTGCGGCACGCTCGAGTGCAGCGTCGGGCACCGCCACCTCGGCGATGTGCGACTTGCCCTTGACGATGCTGCGGCGCACGCGCTCGTCTTCTTTTTTCCATTTTTCGGTGAAGCTGTGCGGGTCGCGTTCGAATTGATCGCGGCGGCGCACGACCTCGATGCGCGACGGCAGATCGGTCGGCGTCTTCACCTCGACCGACAGGCCGAAGCGGTCCAGCAGTTGCGGGCGCAGCTCGCCTTCTTCCGGGTTGCCGCTGCCGACCAGCACGAAGCGCGCTGGATGGCGCACGCTCAGGCCTTCGCGCTCGACGACGTTCTCACCCGAGGCCGCCACGTCGATCAGCAGATCGACCAGATGATCTTCCAAGAGGTTGACCTCGTCGATGTAAAGGAAGCCGCGGTTCGCGCGCGCCAGCAGGCCAGGCTCGTAGGCCTTGACGCCTTGCGACAGTGCGCGTTCGAGGTCGAGTGCGCCGACCACGCGGTCTTCGGTCGCACCCAGCGGCAGGTCGACGACCGGCACCGGGATCAGATGCGACTTGAGCGGCGTGCCGGCCAGCTTGCGGGCCTTGCAGTCTTCGCAGGCCGCGCCGGCAGCGTCCGGATCGCAGTGGTAGCGGCAGCCGATCACCGCGCGCATCTTCGGCAGCATCGCCGCCAGCGCGCGCACCGCGGTCGATTTGCCAGTGCCGCGGTCACCGAAGACCAGCACACCACCGACACTGGGGTCGACGGCGGCGATCAGGATGGCAAGCTTCATTTCGTCTTGGCCGACGATGGCGGAGAACGGGAACTGCACGGACATGGTCGACAGGCTGCAAAAGAGGCGGCGGGAAAGACTGCAAAGGCGAAGAAAACCACGTTATCACACGGCCTGCGGACCGGCGATTCGGATCAGCACGAGCTCACAGCGGGCGTGCAGTTGCTTGATCTGTCTCGTCTCGCGCAATGCGGCGCTTGACGCGGCGCAGGGTCGACAGCACCGCCAACGCGATCACTGGGATGGACAGCCCGACCGTCAGATCGGCGTTGATCGGCACGCCGCCCGACTCCAGCCCCTTCGCCACGTAACCTGCGACGCCGGCAACGTAGTAGACGATGGCCGCGACCGACAGGCCCTCGACCGTCTGCTGCAGGCGCAGCTGCAGCTTCGCTCGGCGGTCCATCGAGGCGAGCAGTGCCTGGTTCTGCCGCTCGCGGGTGATGTCGACACGCGTCGACAGCAAGGCGCTGGTCTGCGCCACCCGCTCCGACAGGTCATGCAGCCGCTGCGACACCGTGGAGCAGGTGGCGACCGCGGGCGTGAAGCGGCGCGACATGAATTCCTCGATCGTCTGCACGCCCGGCAATCGCCGCTCGCGCAATTCACCGACGCGCGCGGTCACCAGTTCAAAGTAGGCCCGGCAGGCACCGAAGCGGAACTGGCTGGACGCCAGCGCGCTTTCGACCTCGGCGGCCAGCCGGGTCAGCTGCTGCAACAGCGACTCATCGTCGCTGTGCTGATCCTGAGCGATGCGGTCCGTCAGATCTGCGAGGGCGCTTTCGATCTCGACGATGCGCGGCAGCAGTTGCCGAGCGGTCGGCAGCGCCAGCAAGGCCAGCATGCGGTAGGTCTCGATCTCGAACAGGCGTTGCACGGTGCGCCCCGACTGGCGCGGCGTCAACGCCGCGTCGAACGCGGCAAAGCGCACGAAGCCGTCGGCATGTGCCCGGAAGTCGGTGTAGACGATAGCGGCACCATCGCCGACCGTCGAGCCGACAACGATGTTGCCGTCGAACTGGCTGGAGAGCAGCGCCGCGCTGGGCGCACCTTCCGGCGCAGAAACCAATTCGGCGTGCGCAGCCACCAGCGTCGCCCCCGGCACCGCCGCCAGCCAGCCCTCGGGCAGGCGTGATGCAGCGGGCTCGTGAACGGCGGCGCACCGCAGCCGCTGATGAAGACCGCGTAGGTGGAAAACTCGCCGTGGCGCTCCCACTTGAAACCCATCGTGCCAAGCGTCGCGCTGAACTGGGTGGCACCATCCGGCGGGCCGTTCACACCATGATGCACGCACAGGCTCGTGATGTGCGCCAATTCGGGCCCACGCGCATCGAAATCAAACAGCACAGCCAGAAATGAAGCACGAGAAGGCGTGTCCAGCGGCTGTGGTGGCCGGGCGTGCACTTCGTTCGACAGCGCGAGGCGTCCAGGGTGATCGGGAGGAAGCAATGACATCTGCGGCTCTCGATTCGTTGCGTCTCGCAACAACAGGGCCTCAGTATGCCGCGACCCACAGCCCCACACGGGCAAGCCCGGCGATTTCCACGTCAGTGGGGTCCTGGGTGTCAGGCCCCGGCGTCGAGGTACGCCTCCACATGCGAGAGGAGTGTTCGCGCGGCTTCGCGTTCTGCAGGCGACCCATGAACAAAGACACCCGCCAGCACGAAGTCCAGCTTGTCGTGCACCGACTTCCATTTTGGTGTGCTGGGTATCCTCGCATTCAAGGCGTCGAATTCCGACACGATGCCGGCGCACGCTTGTGACAGCGAGCCCGCGGCGATCACTTCGAGCATGCGCAATTTGGTCAGACCGACGATGCTGAAAAAGTCGGGGTCGTCGCGCGTCTTGGTGACGAGCATCTGTCGCACCGCCGCCCACTGTGCGTCGTCCAACGCGACCTTTGCTGATCGGCCTTCCTAATCAGCAAGGAAGCTCAGCCGCGCGAAGTGCGTGAAGCGGACTTGGCGTTGCCTGACAGGCAGCTCGTGCCAGT
>JAYVEB010000269.1:0-9939 GCA_043749095.1 Burkholderiales bacterium
TACATGGTGGACATGGCCCACTATGCCGGGCTGATCGCGGCCGGCCTGTACCCCAACCCGGTACCCCACGCCGACGTAGTGACTTCCACCACCCACAAGAGCCTGCGCGGCCCGCGTGGTGGCATTATCCTGATGAAAGCCGAACACGAGAAGGCCATCAACAGCGCCATATTTCCGGGCCTGCAAGGCGGCCCCCTGATGCATGTCATAGCCGCCAAGGCAGTGGCGTTCAAGGAAGCGCTGGCGCCAGAGTTCAAGACCTACCAGGCGCAGGTGCTCAAGAACGCACAAATCGTGGCCCAGACCCTGACCGAACGCGGCTTGCGCATCGTCAGCGGCCGCACCGAAAGCCATGTGATGCTGGTCGATCTGCGCGCCAAGAACATGACCGGCAAGCAAGCCGAGACCGTTCTCGGCCATGCGCACATGACCTGCAACAAGAACGGCATCCCGAACGACCCTCAAAAGCCGATGGTCACCAGCGGCATCCGCCTGGGCACGCCGGCGCTGACCACCCGCGGCTTCAAGGCAGAGCAGACCCGGCTCACTGCCCACCTGATCGCCGATGTACTGGACCACCCGCACGACGAAGCGAACCTCGCGACAGTGCGCGCCGAGGTCGCGGCACTGACGCGCGACTTCCCGGTGTACCGCTGAAGCGCGCAGCTTCGGTTTGCTGATCGGTGCCGGCCCGTCCTGTTGAACTTGCAGCGACGGGCCTTTTCACATGCGTTGTCCCTACTGCAGCCACGAAGACACGCAGGTCGTCGAGACACGCGAGTCCGACGAAGGCGACGTGGTGCGCCGTCGTCGGCGCTGCCACAGCTGCGACAAGCGCTTCACCACCTACGAGCGCGCCGAGATCGCGCTGCCCGCCGTCGTCAAGAAAGACGGCACACGCGCCGAATTCGACCTCTCGAAACTGCGTGCGTCGATGACGCTGGCGCTGCGCAAGCGGCCGGTCAGCGCCGAGCAGATCGACGCGGCACTGGAGAGCATGCAGGACAAGATCCTCAACAGCGGCGCCAAGGAAGTGCCGTCGACGCGGCTGGGCGAACTGGTGATGCGTGAGCTCAAGCGCATCGACAAGGTCGCCTATGTGCGCTTCGCCTCGGTCTACCGCAGCTTCGAGGATGTCGATGAGTTCCGGCAGCTGATCCGCGACATCTGAGCGAGCGACTGCGGCAACTCAACCGCCGCAGCGCCCACCCCCGAGTGAGGGCCCTCCAGCGAGGACGGCCCGACCCCACCTCCAGGGGTCGCACAACCCCGGCGTGATTTCTACAGTGAGCCCATGGACTCACTGCATCACACACCCCCAAAACCCAAGCGGCAGCGCGGCGTCACGCTGATCGAAGCGGCCGTCGCGCTGGCGATCCTCGCGGTGGTGGTCTGCGGGGCAGCCCCGAGCTTCAGTGGCCTGATCGAGCGCCAGAGTCTGGCCGGCCTGGCGGCCCAGGTGGTGACCGACGTGCAGTCCGTACGCAGTGCGTCGGTGTGGCGCAACGAGCCGCTGCGCCTGAGCTTCCACAGCGCGGCCTGGGGCAGCTGCTACGTGGTGCACAGCGGCGCGCGCAACCAGTGTTCCTGCGCCGCCAACGCAACCGCCGCCGTCTGCACAGGCGATGCGGTGCAGCTGAAGACGGTGAGCGTGCCCGCCTTGAGTGGCCTCAGCGTGCAGGCCAACGTCTCGTCAATCCTGTTCGATCCGCTGCACGGCACCAGCACGCCCACCGGCACGCTGCGAGTGGTGTCGGCGACGGCCGGGTCGATCCATCACATCCTCAACGTGCTGGGGCGCGTGCGCACCTGCACCCCCGGCGGCAGTCCGTCCTTGCCGGGCTACCGCACCTGCTGATCGTTCACCCACCAAGGAGACCGCCATGTCACTGCCTGCATTGATTGCCCAGCCACCACGCCAACGCCGCGGGGCGCGAGGCTTCACGCTGATCGAGCTGATGATCTGCGTTGCCATCGTCGGCGTGCTGTCGTCGATCGCCTACCCGGCATTCAGCAGCACGATGGCCAGCACCCGGCGCTCCGACGCGTTGGTCGCGTTGATGAAGGTGCAATTGCTGCAGGAGCGCTTCCGCTCTGAACACCCGAGCTATGGCGAGCTGTCGCAGCTCGGTCTGGGCAGTGCATTACCCTCTCGGCACTACGACATCGCGGTGCTGGACCCGTCCGCCGACGGCTATGTGGTGCACGCTTTCGCCATCGGCAGCCAGCGGCAGGACACGCGCTGCCGGCACCTGCGGCTCACCATCGACGGGCTGACCATCAGATACGCCTCCGGGGCCACCGAGGCGGCTGACAACGCGGCAGCCGTCAACAGCCGCTGCTGGAGGCTGTGAAATGACCGCGCTTGCGACTCAACGCGCACGGCAGCAGGCTGGCGTGTCGCTGGTCGAACTGCTGATCGGCATCACGATCGGCTTGTTCATCGTCGGCGCCAGCCTGACGACGCTGGTGATCCATCTGCGCGAGAGCCGTTCGCTGATCGCGCAAAGCCGCCTGATGCAGGACCTGCGCGCCACCACCGACCTGATGGCGCGCGACCTGCGCCGCGTCGGCTACTGGGGAGCGGCCGACCATGGTGTGTGGCAGCGGGAAGGCATCGCGGGCGCACCCGGCACGGTGATCAATCCCTACACCGCGATGACGGCCTCGGCCTCCTCCGTCGCCTTCCGCTATTCCCGTGACGCGATCGAAAACGACCTCGTCGACGGCAACGAGCAGTTCGGCTATCGCTTGCGCAACGGCGTCCTCGAACTGCAGCTGGGCACTTCGCCTTTGCAGGCGATGACCGACATCACGACGATGAAGGTCACCCGCTTCGACATCACGCCGACCGAGCAGCTGCGCAGCCTGGCGGGCTCGTGCACCGCGCCCTGCACTAGCAGCGACGCGAGCTGCCCGCCGCAACTGCATGTGCGCAGCCTGATGTTGACGCTGACAGCGCAAGGCATCGGCGAATCCACCGCCGTGCGCAGCGTGCGCACCCGCGTGCGGCTGCGCAACGACGCCGTCACCGGCCGCTGCCCGGCGTGAGCCCTGTCATGACACCCTCAACCATCAGAAGGCAAACGATGCATCGCCAGCGCGGCGCCGCGGCGCTGGCCGTCACGCTGCTGCTGTTCTTCGCGATGTGCCTGGTGGCCGCCTACGCCAACCGGGGGCTGCTGTTGGAGCAGCGGGCATCGGCCAACCAATACCGGGCGGCGCAGGCCTTCGAAGCGGCCGAAGCCGGGATCGAATGGGCCATTGCGCAGCTGAACCAGCCGCAGCGCATCAACGGGCAGTGCCTGCCGAGTGCCGATGCCACCGACGCCTCGTTTCGCGAGCGGTTCGTGCACTTTCGGGTCGACACCGGGAGACTGGAGCCGATGAGCTGGATGTCGGGCACCACGCCCATCGCGCTTCAACCGGCTTGCGTGTAAGGGGCGGCCGGCTGGTCGTGCCGCTGCCCGTCGAACGGGCTACCTTCACTGGAAACCGTAGATCCAGGTGACGGCCTGCCGCACCCGGCGTTCGCGGTGCAGTTCAGTGCCGAGGCGCAGCCGGGCCTGATTCGGATCACGTCGACCGGCTGCTCCAGTGCTGATGGCCCGTGTCGCCCCGGTACTGCGGGGCGCCCCGATGCGTCGGCGCGTCTGCAGGTGGTGCTCGGTTTGCTGCCCGGGCTGCGGGTCGTGCCAACCGCCACGCTGACGGTCAAGGGCTCGGTCGATGTGGGCACTGCTGCGGTCGGCGTGCACAACACCGATGTCGCGTCAGGAGGTGTCACCGTGCGGGCGGGCGGCGCGCTGATCGGCTCGGCGCTGCGGCTGACCACGGCGCCCGGCGGCGCGGCTGGGGCCTCGGTGTCTGGCCAGGACGCGGCGCTGGCGTCGATCGACGGCGACCGCCTGTTTGCCACCCACTTCGGCGTCGACGCGGCCAGCTGGAACAGCCACGCCGCAGTGCAGGCGATCGACTGCCGCAGCGAGTGCGCGGTGCGGGTGGCCGCGGCGATCGATGGCGCGGCGGCCAACCGCATGGTCTCGATCACCGGCGACGCCCGGCTGACCGGCCCGGTGACGCTGGGCTCGGCGGCTCAGCCGGTGGTGCTGGTCGTCGCTGGCACGTTGACCTTGAGCGGCGACGTGACGCTGTACGGCCTGGTATAGGCCACCGACATCCGCTGGGACGACAGCAGCAGCCCGCAGGCACAGGTGCGTGGCGCGCTGATCTCGGCATCGGCCTACCGCGGCAACGGCACGCCCGACCTGCACTACGACGCCGCGGTGCTGCGTGCGCTGCAACTTCATACCGGCAGCTATGCCCGCGTGCCCGGCAGCTGGAGGGATTTCTGATGGCAACGCCCCCCGCGTTTCCTCTGGCCCTCTCTCGCCGCAGCGCACACCATCAGCGCGGCGTCACGCTGATCGAAGCGCTGCTCGCTTTCCTGGTGCTGGCCGGCGGCGTGCTGTCGATGTCGAAACTGCAGCTTCATCTGCAGGTGCATGCCGACCTGGCGCGTCAACGTTCCGAAGCGATGCGCATCGCGCAGGACGACATCGAGTCGCTGCGGGCCTTCGCGTTCCTGCAAGCCGACGCTGCGGCTTCGGGGGCGACACCCTACGAGCGCATCGAGACGGTCACCACATCGGTCGAAAACTTGAACGGCGCGCCGCTGAACACCGTGTTCCAACTGACCCGGCAGATCGATGACAGCAGCGCCGCACGCCTGAAAGCGGCCACCGTCAGCGTCGCCTGGACGGCGCGCGATGGCAGCGCGCAGCAGGCGGTGCTGAGCTCGGTGGTGGCAGGCGTCAGCCCCGCGCTGGCTGGCGCGCTGACCCTGACGCCCAGCATGCGGGCACCAGTCAGCGGCTACGCGCGATCGCCCGGCATTCCGGCGTTCGCTAAGAGCCTCGGTGACGGGCGCAGCGTGCTGAAACCCGGCATCGCCGGCACCATCGCCTATGTGTTCGACAACCTGAGCGCCCAGGTGACGCAACGCTGTACCGACCTGGCCAGCGGCCTGACGACCGCGCAGCTGAGCGCCGCCGATCTGACCCATTGCAGCCAGCTGCACGGCCTGTGGCTGAGCGGCACCGTGCGTTTCTCGAATGCGACCCCGCCGAACGCCGAAGCAGCCAACGATGCGCCGCTCGACCTGGCGCTGTCGGTGGCGCTGTCCGGCGTCGCCAACGCGGCGTCACCGTCATGCAGCACCGAGGCGCTGAAGACCGTGCAGTACCGTAGCGTCGATGGCATCCGCCGCGAGGCGATGCCAGCCAGCGTCGGTGTGGCCGAATGGAGCGAGCTCGGCGAGCGCTACGTGGCCTACCAGTGCGTGGTGCCAATCACCGGCGCGGCAGGGCGCTGGTCGGGCCGCAGCAGCCTCGTGCCGCTGGGTTGGGTCATCGGTACGAGCGCTGCGGGTCGCAAGGTCTGCCGCTATGCGGCGGACCTGGACCGCAGCGGCGTGATCGACCGCAACGACGAGCATCCGGCCGCGTACAGCGCCGTCGACCGGTCGTTGATGCAGCAGAACTTTCTGGTGATCCGGGGCGATCAAGCCTGCCCAGTCGACTCTGCCGCGAGAATCGACACCGGTGCCGCGGCCAACGCCACACCCGCCACACAGATCGCCACCGTCCAGCACCAACCCTGAAATTTCTCACCACTGCCGATGAGTTCGACACCTGCAGATAACGCCGACCAGCATCAACGCTGGATGGCCGAAGCGCTGATGCTGGCAGAACAGTCCATCGCGCTGAGTGAGCCGAACCCGCGCGTCGGCTGCGTGATCGCCTCACCCGACGGTCGGGTGATCGGCCGAGGCCACACGCAACGCGCCGGGGGCCCGCACGCCGAGGTGATGGCGCTGCGCGACGCCGCTGCGCAGGGCCACTCGGTGCGTGGTGCCACCGTCGTCGTCACGCTCGAACCCTGCGCCCACCACGGCCGCACGCCGCCGTGCTGCGATGCGCTGGTGCAGGCCGCTGTGGGCCGCGTCGTGATGGCGATCGAAGACCCGAACCCGCTGGTCGCAGGGCTAGGCGCAGCGCGCTTGCGGGCGGCCGGCATCGCGGTGGAGAGCGGCATCGGCGCCGACGCAGCCCGCGAACTCAACATCGGATTCTTTTCGCGGATGGAGCGTCATCGCCCCTGGGTGCGGCTGAAGATCGCGGCCTCGCTCGATGGGCGCACCGCGCTGAACAATGGTGTCAGCCAGTGGATCACCGGCGCAGCGGCCCGCACCGATGGCCACGTCTGGCGGCGCCGCGCCAGCGCCGTGCTCACCGGCGTGGGCACCGTGCTCGAAGACGACCCGCGGCTCGATGTGCGGCTGGTGCCCACACCGCGGCAGCCGCTGCGCGTGGTCGTCGACTCACGGCTGGCTGCGCCGCTCGAGGCGCGCGTCTTCGAGCCGCCGGGCTCGGTGCTGGTCTATACCGCGAACCCGAGCGCCGAGCGCGGTGCCGCCTTCGCAGAACGCGGCATCGACGTCGCACGGGTTCCGGGCGCCAACGACAAGGTGGAGCTGGCAGCCATGCTGGCCGATCTCGCCGCGCGCGGCATCAACGAGTTGCATGTCGAGGCCGGTCACAAGCTCAGCGGCTCGTTCGTGCGCGAGCGGCTGGTCGACGAAGTCCTGCTGTACCTCGCGCCCAAGCTGCTGGGCGCAGGCCTGGACATGGCGTCATTCGGTCCGCTGGACGACCTGGCCGACGCGGTAGAACTGCGCTTCCACCAGATCGACCGCGTCGGCGACGACCTGCGCGTGCTGGCCCGACCGCAAGCGGGCGACAACCGCGGCTGAGACAATCGTTGGATGTTCACCGGCATCATCACCGGCGTCGGCCGGATCTCCGACGTGCGCGGCCTGGGCGCCGACGTCTCCCACGGCAAGCAGCTGACCCTCACCACGCCGCCGCAGTACCTGGCCGATGTCGGCCTGGGCGACAGCATCGCAATCAACGGCGCCTGCATGACCGTCACCTCGTTCGACCCGGCCCGCGATGTCTTCACCGTCGACGTGTCCGCCGAAAGCCTGGACAAGACCGCCGGGCTGGCCGCGACCGGCCCGGTGAACCTCGAAAAGGCCTTGCGCGCGAATGACCGGCTCGGCGGCCACCTGGTCAGCGGGCATGTCGATGGCGTCGGCCGGGTGACCCACTTCGCGGCGGTCGGCGAATCGTGGACCTTGCGCATCGACGTGCCACCCGCGCTGGCGAAATTCCTCGCCTACAAGGGCTCGATCACCGTCAATGGTGTGAGCCTGACGGTCAACCGCGTTGTCGATCATTTCACGGACGACACTGCCGGCTGCGAGATCAGCATCAACCTGATCCCGCACACCATCGAGAACACGGCTTTGGGTCATCTGACGGTCGACGCGGCCGTCAATCTGGAGGTCGATCTGATCGCCCGCTACGTCGAACGCATGCAATCGGTGGCGCCGGCCGTGCGGCCTGCCTGAGCGCAGGGTTGCGCTCAGGGTTGTGTCCAGGGTCAAGAGACCCGCGACCTACAATCGACAAATGTCGATATCCCCGATTCCCGAGCTCCTGACGGAGCTGGCCGCAGGCCGTATGGTCATCCTCGTCGATGAGGAAGACCGCGAAAACGAAGGTGATCTGGTCATGGCGGCCGAGCACGTGACGGCCGAGTCGGTCAACTTCATGGCGCGCTTCGGGCGCGGCCTGATCTGCCTGACCTTGACCCGTGAACGCTGCGAGCGGCTGCAGCTGCCGCCGATGGCCAGCCGCAATGGCACCAAGCACGGCACAGCCTTCACCGTGTCGATCGAGGCCGCCGAGGGCGTCACCACCGGCATCTCGGCCGCAGACCGTGCCCGCACCGTGCAGGCCGCAGTGGCGCGCGACGCGCAGCCCGCCGATCTGGTGCAGCCCGGTCACATCTTCCCGCTGCAGGCGCAGGATGGCGGCGTACTGATGCGCGCCGGTCACACCGAAGCCGGCTGCGACCTGTCGGCGATGGCCGGGCTGACGCCTGCCGCGGTGATCTGCGAGATCATGAACGACGACGGCACGATGGCCCGCCTGCCCGATCTGGAAGTCTTCGCCGCGCAGCACGGCCTGAAGATCGGCACCATCGCCGACCTGATCGAATACCGCAGCCGCAACGAGACCTTGATCGAACGCATCGGCCAGCGCGTGCTGGTGACCGAGCAAGGCAGCTTCGACTGCACCTCGTTCATCGACCGCACCGGCGGCCTGCACATGGCACTGACGCACGGCCGCTGGACCCATCGGGACGAGGTGCTGGTGCGGGTGCACGAACCGCTGTCGGTGATGGACCTGCTCGACGTGGGGCCGTGTGCCCACTCGTGGCCGCTGCCGCGGGCGCTGGCGATGCTGCAAGCCAGCGAGCGCGGCATCGCGGTGCTGCTGAACTGTGGCGAAGGCACGGCGTCGTTGCGCGACAAGCTGACACCGCACGACGAATCCGGCGCACGCTCGCAGAGCCAGATGGACCTGCGCACCTATGGCATCGGCGCCCAGATCCTGCGCGAGATGGGTGTCTCGAAAATGAAATTGCTGGGCAGCCCGCGCCGCATGCCCAGCATGGTCGGCTACGGCCTCGAAGTCACCGGCTTCGTGGCCGCCGACACCGCCTGCCGCTGATGAACCCGCGCTCGTGACCCACTACTCCTCGACCCAGGTAACCCATGCAACTCGCTGACCAGGGCCAACCCGCCAATGAAGACCTCGATGGCAGCGATCTGCACATCGGCATCGTGCAGGCGCGCTTCAACGCCGACATCACGCAGCGCATGGCCGCCGTGTGCATCGCCGAGTTGCGCCGCCTCGGCGTCGATGTCGAACTGATCGAGCACGTCACCGTGCCCGGTGCGCTGGAAATCCCGGTCGCGCTGATGGCGATGGCCGACAGCGACGACTTCGATGCGCTGATCGCCATCGGCTGCATCATCCGCGGCGAGAGCTACCACTTCGAACTGGTGGCCAACGAAAGCGGCGCTGGCGTCACCCGCGTCTCGCTCGACCACCAGCTGCCGGTGGCCAACGCGATCCTGACCGTCGAGGACGCAGCCCAGGCCTGGGAACGCGCCGAAGGCAAGGCCCGCGATGCTGCCCGCGTGGCGATCGAGATGGCGCGCCTGATGGAAGACCTGTCGTGACCGAAACCGAACCGAAGCCCGACACCGCAGCACCCAGCCCGGCAGCACGCCCGGCATCGAAGAAGGCCTCTCAGAAGTCGACCCGCCGTCGCTCGCGCGAGCTCGCATTGCAGGGCTTGTATGAGTGGCTGCTGTCGGGCGAGCGGGCCGCCGTGATCGATGCGCATGTGCGTGAGCACGAGGGCTTCGAGCGTTGTGATGCCGCGCATTTCGAGATGCTGCTGCACGGCTGCATCGAGGAAGCGGCGACGATCGACCAGGCGCTCGCGCGCCATGTCGATCGGCAGACCAGCCAGCTGTCGCCAGTCGAACATGGTGTACTGATGATCGGCGCCTACGAGCTGACCCACTGCCTCGACATCCCCTACCGCGTGGTCATCAACGAGGCGGTCGAACTGGCCAAGATCTTTGGTGGCACCGACGGCCACAAATACGTCAACGGCGTGATCGACAAGACCGCCGCCGACCTGCGGCCGGTCGAGGTCGAGGCGGCGCGAGCGGCCCGGCGCTGAAGCGGCCCCATCGCGCCCCCTTGGACATGAGGCCGTCGCCACGCCTGTCGCGCCGTCTGAGTTTCATCGAGCCGTTCTACGTGATGGAATGCGCCAAGGCCGCGGCAGCGCTGGCGCGCGGCCCGCTGTGCGACCCGCAGCAAGGGGGCCGGCCGATGATCTTCCTGAACATCGGCGAGCCCGACTTCACCGCCCCGCCGTTGGTGCAGGACGCTGCGCAGCGTGCCATCCGCGATGGCAGCACGCAGTACACCGACGCCTGCGGGCTGA
>JAYVEB010000270.1:0-9927 GCA_043749095.1 Burkholderiales bacterium
GCGCCGCGCACTGCCCGATGCAACTGCTGCCGGGCAGCCGGCCGTTGCCATAGGTCTGGATCGAACTGCTGAAGGTGTAGATGTTCCCGGCGCCCACCGCGTCGGCGGCGACCACCTTCGCGGTGAGGTCGCCCAGCGCATCGGACAGCACGATCGGCGTCAGGCCCTCAGGACGTGCGCCTCGGCTGCGACGTGCGCGGTAGTCGGAAAACACGCGCGGGTACTGCTTGTCGAGCGCGGCGTAGGCGGCATAGGCACTGCCACCGAGCGTGCCCTGCAGCAGGTCGGCCACGTTGCTGGCGCCGACGATCTTGGCGCTGTCGGTTTCACGGTTCAGCAAGGCGTAGAGCGCGGCAGCCTGGCTGGCCTGCGCGGAAACGCCCAAGGGCAGCGTGCGTGCGATGTCCGCGGCCTGATAGGTTTTCAGCAGGCCGGGGTAGCGGGTCAGCAAGTCGGCATACGGCGCATACAACGGGTCGCGTGCAATCAGCTCCTGCACGCTGGCCGCTTTGCCCACAGCATCTCGGTTGGTGTCACCGTTGAGCGTCCGATAGAACGCGAGGATGGCGTCCGAACTGCCATTGATGGCGATCAGGTCGTCGTAGGCGGCCTTGAACTTCGTGAGGTCGATATCACCCTTCACCCCGGCGATCAGCGTCAGCCTCGCCGCATCGCTGCTGGCCAGGCTCGGGTTGGCGTTGTTGCCGGTGGCGATGATGCCGCCCAGGTTCGATGAGCCGGCGGTGATCGCCGACGCACCTGCGTCGATGTTGCGTCCGGCCTGAATGAGCAAGCTGCCCGGCCCTCGGATTTCGAGTCCCGCCGGAACGACGTCGCCCGAATCAGCACGGACCTCGGACTGGTCCGACGAATTCAGGTTCTGGAGTGTCAATGCAACATTCTTGATGTCACGACCGGCCCTCACGCGGCTCATTGCCGGCAACGACAATACGCTGGCATTGGCACCGCTGCCGCCCACGTCACCCGTCAAGCCCTGCAGGTCAAACCGGAATCCAGACACAGAAGGTCGATCGACGATCCGAAATGCGGAGCCGGCGGAAGGTACTAGCTGAGCGCCTGAAAACAGTTTCGTGGGGTCGAGAGTCACAGGCCGTGATACGTCTGCCAGGCCGCCCGCGGAAAGATCGGACACGGTCAAGTTTGGATCGTCCAGGGATCCACCAGCGAGCAAGACCACTTGCGCGCTGGCCGACGGAAACGTCACGATGGGCCGAGTGAGTCCCAGAGAGACGTTGCCCTCAAGCGCCGACGCCATGACCGATGCTGGGAAAGCGCCTGATTCCGTTTTATCCCCAAGCGGCTCGGGCGGCGTGTAAGGGGGTGTCGTTCTGGGCGGATTCGGGTCGGGCAGCAGGCGAGCTGCAGCCATTTGACTGCCGATCTTCACATCACCTGCCTGCGCCAGCAGATTCAGCATGCCATTCGCAGAGTAAGAAAAGTAAGTCACTGTTCCCGTCGGCCCGCCGCGAAAGCTGGGGCCCAAGCCTGGAGTGTCAGTGCGTTGGAACAGAGCCGTCGGGTTGTTGATGCTTTGCAAGTCGATCGATCCACCAGCCGACACCGAGATTTCTGCATGTGCCGGCACATTGCCGCTGCTGACACCCATCACGAACAACTGAGTTGGGGCTGTCGCACCAACACTGCCGGCGGCGGCGACGCGACCGTCGCCTCGCCCGATCAGGTAGCTGCCCCCGATCACATCGTTGCCGGCGCGCACGCTCAGGTCACCGCCCCCTTGCACATCGAGCGAACGCACGCCGCCGGGGTCGACATTGCTGCGGCCCGTGGTTGGCAGCATGGCCGACAGATTGTTCACGTCGTGACCCGCATCGATGCGGATGTCACCGCCGCCCAGCGTTCCGATGCCCTGCTGGAAGTTCGGCCGATACGCCCACCATTCCGCTGCCGGCGGTGTTGCGGAAGACGCTGCGGCACGAGGCCGCCGAAGCCATTCGGTGATCAATTCGTTAGATGCGCCTGTGGCGTCACGCCCTGCCGCAATCGAGATGTTGCCGCCGTCGCGGCTCCAGCGGTTTCTGCCGTTGGACGCGTTGTCTGCGGCGCCGATGCGTCCGGCGGTGTAGACCACGCTGCCCGGAGAGTCCATCTTGAAATCGGTCGCCGCCGCCACCTCGATGGATCCGGTTCCAGTGCGCAGCTTCGCGCTATTGCCGTTCAACAGCACGCTGCCCAGTCCACCAACATCCACTGCACGTGTCGCCAAGGGGTTAGCCGCTGTGAGATCGGCACCGCCGACCAAGCGCAGATTCCATGTCTCGCCGTCGATCAGGCTGTCGTTCGGCGCACCAAGGTAACTGCTCAGCGTCAGGTTGCCACCGGCTCGCAGCGTCAGCGTGCCGGCGCGGCCATCGGCCAGCCAGTCGCTGCTGGTCAAGTCCCACCCTTCGGCCAAGTTCATGTCGCCGTTGGTGCGCACCTCGGTCGCGCCGTGCAGGCTCGCCTGGGCGGGTGCGCCGCCATCGGCTTTCAGTCCCGCGAGGCGGTTGACCGCATCGCCGGTGGCGATGGCCGCTGCGATGAATGCCGCGTGGTCGGCGGCATATCCGGCGATGTCGTTTGCGCTGACGTCACCGCCCGAGGCGTAGCTGCGCTGTGCCTCGAGCGACACCTGGACCAAGTCGCCGCGGCCCCCACTGCGGCCCAGCACCGTACCGGCCAGCTGGGTCGCCCCGATGCGGTCTGAGGCGTCCCGCGTGACGCCGAAGGTGACACTGCCGGTCTGGCCCTTGGCGCCAGGGCTCACGTCGATGACGGCGGCCGCATCAAAGTCGAGACTGCCCGCCGCGGTGCTTAACCGGACGCGACCGCCATCGGAGGCCACGGCAGTGCCGCTGGCATCGGTTGAAGTGCCGGTCGCGATCACGCGGCTGCCCGCTGCCAGCGCGAGGCCGTTCGCCGCCCACACCGACACGCTGCCCGAACCTCGCGCACTGCTCGCGTCCAGCTTGCCGGCCACGTCGATGCGGCCGCTGTCGGCCGCCAGTTGCAACGCCCGTGCCTTCACGACATCGGTGCTCGCGACCTGCAGGTCGCCGCTGCGCAATCGCAGGTCGATGGATTCATTGAAGCCGCCAGCGCCGAGCGCGCTGTTCAGCGCAGAGAAGTTGCCAAGAGCGCCAAGGTCGAGCGTGGCACGCCCCCCCGCGGCGCCGGCCGCGGCGCTGGCCAGCAACTGGCCACCCAGATTCAACCGAGCAGCCGACACCTGCAAGGCGCCCGCGTTGCCGCCTCGGGCGCTGGCCGACACATCGACGGTCGAGCCAGCAGCCGCAGTCACCGCGCCTGACGCCGAAGAAAGGCCGACGCTGCCGGCATCGGCCGTCACCACGCGCCCATGGAAATCCTTCGCGACACCCGATGCATCCAACTTCGCACCATTCGCCAGCGTGACCCCGTCATCGGTACCAGCGCCATGCGCCGCAACGGTGATGGTTCCCGCAGGCGCCTGCACCGTGGTGGCCACCGACACGCGGGCCGCGTCGATCGCGAGCCGGCCGCCGGCGGCGGTGTCGGTCGAGGTGCCAGCCGTCCCTGTGGAGCTGTTCAGCGTCAGCGTTTAGTAAACCGGGTTCGCTGGGTCACGGCGATCGACAGCCGCCCAGCGTTGCACCGCCCCGGCAGCGACACCGACCTTCGGCGTGCGGACGGTCCAGTCGCCAGCCACGTCCAGCGCGCCCCTGCCCTGGGCAACGACTTCGCGGCTTGCGTTCATCGCCACGGCATCGAAGCCAACAATCTTTTGGTTCCCCGCACCGATGACGATGCGTTCGGCATCGATGGCCAGCACACCCGCCGACGCACTCGCATCGGCCACGGCCTGAGTGCCGCTGTTGAGCAGGCGCACCTCGCGGGCGGCCACCGTGCTCACTGCCCCCGGGCTGCCCGCATGGCCGCGCAGCGCACCCGCGTCCAGCGTCAGAGTGCCCAGCGTCGCTGCGCCAACCATGGCGTTACCGATCAGGTCGATGCCGAGGTAGCCCTTGATGCGAAGCGCATCGAGGTTCGCCAAGCCGGCCAGATCCGTGTTCGACAGCACCAAGCCGTTGTCGAGGCCGCTGACGCCAGCCGTTTCGCCCAGGCTGACATGCGACGACGCCAGCGATACATCACCGCCCTGCGCCACTGCGAAACGGCCCTGCGAGCGTGTGGTCAGCGTGGCGTCGAGCAGCAGCGAACGGCCGGCCGTCAGCGTGGCGCCTTCGGCAATGCGGATCTCGCCGCGCGTGTTGTCGACCACCGCGCCACGATCGACCGTCGCCTGGGCGCCGCTGGACAAGCGCAGCAAGGCGCCGCCCGCTTCGGTCTTCAGCGCTGTTGCCCCGTTGGCCGGCACGATGCTGCTGCCAGTCAACACAGCACTCTTGCGCACCTCGATGCTGCCTGAGGCGGCCAGCAGCAGTTCGGGAACCTCTACCTCGCCCTTACCAGCGGCGCTGTTCGCGACGATGATCTGGCTCGCGCCAGTGTTGATCTGCAGCACATCACCGATCGGGCTGCGCTGACCGCCCAGCAGCAGGCTGCCGCCCAGAGCAGACAGCGCCTGGCCTTCCAGTTGCAGGAAGCTGGCGTCGATGCCGGGGATGATGCCGAGGTGATCCACCACCGCGATGTGGTCGGCGCTGATGTCGACCTCGGCCACACGGCCCACACCGCCGGTCGGCGACGTGCTGCCGCCCGGCGTGGTGACGAAGCTGCCGGAGAGGTCCAGCGACTGGGCGTCCAGGAACGTCAACCGGCCCGCGTCGATCGGCACCCGCGGCGCTGCGGCACGGCTGCTCGAGGCCAGGTCGGTGAAGTAGCTCGAGGTGGTCAGCCGGTAGTCGGACTCGCGTGAGGCCGCGCTGCCCGGGCGCACCAGCACACCGACGCTGGCAGACTCACGGATCGAGGTGCCACCGACGGTGCGGTAGCCGGCCACCACCGTCTGGCCATTGGCCAGTTGCGTGGTCTGACCTGGCTGCAGATTGGCATAGGCGCCGCCGGTCTGCAGCTGAACCAGATACGCATCGGGAAGCAGCGCATAGCGCCCCGGCAGCAGCACATATTCGCCTTCGGGCACGGCAGCGCCGCGTCCGATGTGGAGCCGGTCGTAGACGCTGGTGTCCACCGCAGCAGTCTGGAAACCGAAGCCGATGTCTTGTCGAGCTGCCAGGTCGGTGTCGACCGGCAGACTGCTCAGCTTTGATTTCGGAATGATCGCGTAGGTGTTGGGCTGGATCAGCGTGTCGTTGGTGCCGCCGATGCCTGGCACGAACTCGCTGGCCTGCACCTCGCCGCCGCCAGACACATCGACAGTGGCACCGGTGTGCACCTTGATCGATGAGCCTGCGAGTTCGATCTGCTTGCTATTGGAGCTGCTGGTGATCAGCGGGTTCGGCGCACCGCCGGCGATGTTGTCCTGGTAGCGCCACGATAGGCCCGCGAGCGTGGTTCCGAAGGGCAGCGTCAAGCCCTTCGCCGACACCGAGGTCACGCTGCCCGGCTTCAGTTCCAGCGACGATTCTTTTGACGATCCGGCGAGGAGGTCGATCTCACCGAGTGGTGCCTTCAGCGTGCCGCCTTGCTTGATGTTGTCGGCCACCAGGGCCAGGCGACCGCCGGCGGAATACGCATCACCAGCGGCCTTGCCGTTGCTGGCGATCGTGATGGTGCCGCCGGCCACTGGTGTGGCCGCGGGCTGCTCGACGACAGCCACGGTGAAGTCACTGCGAGTGCTCGGGTAAATCTGTGTCGCTTTCAGCGTCACATTGCCGGCCGTTGTCAGCGAGCCGGTTTGTGTGCCGAACACATGATCGCCAGCAGCACCGTCAGCCTTCACAAGGCGGCCCGTCAGACGGATGTCGCCATCACTGGAGAAATTTGACTGCGAAACACCGTTGATGGTGACCGAGCCATAGAGGTCGATGGTGCCGGCCTGCACCGACAATTGGCCCGAGCCGGCCCGGGTTTTCAGGGGCGACAGAACACCGTTGGGTTTGCGGGTGTAGGGGCCGCTACCGGTGCGAGTGAGCGGGTCGAGTGATTGCCCGATCGCCACCTCCGAGGCGCTTGTCAGTGCCACAAGGCCGTCGCTGGTCACGTCGATCAACGGCGCATCGAAACGGATGCCTCGCTTGAAAGACGCATCAATCTTGCCGCTCAACTCGATGCGGTCTTCGGACTGCAGGCGCACCTTGTCAAAGCCGGCCCGTTGCAGCGCATCGACAGAGACCCTCGCGTCGACAGAACCGGTACCGGCAGGCACCGGCGCCTGCTGCGACACCACGATGCGGCGTTCAGCCGGCAGGGTCAGATCACTGTCGCGCGCCTTCTGCTCGAGCGCGAAGGCACCACCCGCGCCGCGCTCGGACCAGCGCTCCGCGCGCAGCGTCGAATCGAGCTGGGTCGCACCCTGGCTGCGCACGATCAGCGTGCCAGCGTCGCCGTACACCTCCTGCGTCAGCAGGCCGTTGCCACTTGCTGCGAGAACCTGCACCGTTTTCGGGATACCGGTGACATCCGTCGGGATGCCGCTGACATCAATCTGGGAGCCGGCCGCCAGCGCAAGTCCGGTCTGATTCGCGGCGATCTTCACTGTGCCACCGCCGATCACGCTGCCCTGCACCAGACCGTTGTCGTTTGGGGTGCGCACGAAGGTGCCAGCCACCGAGATCACGGCGTTCGGGCCCAGCGAGAGATTGGGCGCGCCAGTGTCCGGCGCGTTGAGCGTCAGGCTCACAGCGCCGCCAGCCGCACTGATGTGTCCGTTCACGCTGAAAGCATCGACGGCCGAGAGCGATACCGTGGCCCTCGGGTCGGCGGTCAGCGACGAGCCCGTGGCCATCGTCAAAACGGCCTGGTTTGAAAAAGCGCTGTTGGCACTGGTGGCCAGTTTCAGGTCGACTGGCTTGCGCACCCAATCCGGAAGCAGTTGCACGCTCGAGACCGCATGCAGATCGCCGCCGGTGGCCAAGGCCGCCGCAGCCACCGGATCGATGACCCGGTTCTTCTGCTGCAGCGTGATGTTGGCGCCGGTGTTGATGACGATACCCTGCACGGTGTTTACCGTGATGCTCGAAAAGCCGCGATCGGCAAACAGCGACGGCAGCAGGCGGGTGGTGTTCGACTGAAGCGTGCCATTGGCATCGGCAGCATCAAGCACCACACGCGGCGTGCTCAGCTCCAGCTTGCCTCCCTTGCCCGGCGAGAGGCCCCACAAATCGGCCTGCAGCCAGTCGGCGCTCAAGGCGCCGAAATAGGCGTTATCGATCTTCAAGGTGCCGCCGTCGCCAGCGGTCACACGGCCCTTGCTGCCAAGCGACGCCCCGCCGCCCACATCGAGCACCGCACCACGCTCCAGCACGGTGGCCGAGGTTCGGTCGGCATTGTTCGCGATCGTCAGCCTGCCGCCGTTCAAGGTGGAGGTGGTACTGGTCGTGCCATCGGCGGCAACGTTCAGCCGCGCGGTGGGGAGTGGGTCGCCGACGAACGAGCCATCCACGCTGGCGTTGTTGACCCACGCACCGGCGGTCGACAGCGATGCGGCACTGCGCACGATGACGCTGTTGTTGCCGGCAGCCAGCTCGGGCGTCAGCGGCGCGAGGGTGCTCACCGGTTGCAAGGTGATGTTGCCGGCGGGCATGCTGATGGCGCCCGCCACATCGATCTGCGGCGCACGCAGCAGCAGCGACGAGCCCGGCGCGCCGTCGATGTGCACACCTCCAGGCACGCTGATGCGGCCGTTGGCGTTGATCTCGACCGAGTCGAAGGCGGTCTGCGCATAGACGTTGCGGCCACCCGCGGTGGGCTTGCCAAACAGCTGCTCGGCTGCCAGCGCGATGTTGTCGGTTTGCGCTGTGCTCAAGGCCGATGCGACGTCGAAGCCCGAGGCCAGCACCGGCGTCACGGCTTGCGTGAAATTGACGTTGCCGATGCGCTGTGCCGCATCGAAGTCGTTGGCGGTGCCGTCGAAGACGCCGATGGTCAAGCTCGCAGCGCGGGGCGCGCGGGCCAGCTGGTTCGGCCCCACAGTCGCACCGCCGGCGAGTTTGCCGTCGAGCACCAGGCCCGCGGCCGACTGCAGGCGGACCGTGCCGCCGGTCTTGCCTTCGACATAAGCGGCTTCAGCCTGCCCGAGGCCGAAGGTGAGCCCGGTGAAGACCTGCGTCTGGCCCCAGCGCGAGTAGGTCTTGGTGTAGCTGTCCAGCAAGCCGGTGTAGGCGCGCTGCTCGGGTGCGGTGGTGATGCTGTAGGTGCGGCCGTCGGCACCCAGCAGCACGCTGGTGGACGCGGTGCCGGCACCGTAACGGTAGCCGCCGCCCGAGGCGTCGATCACCGCATCGCTGCGCTGGATCAGCGCGCCGGTCGAGCTGACATCGAGTTCGCCACCGACCGCGGTCTTCTGCCCGACGGTGCGCGCCTGAGCAGCGCGGTAGCCGTCGAGGTTCAGCAGCGGGCTGCCCTTGCGCAGATCGACCGTGACGGTCTGGCCTTTGAGGAAGCCGCCCTTCTGGTCGGGCGCATCCCTCAGCTCGTTCGACGTGACCTTGAAAGTCAGCAGGTTGTCGGCGTACGGCACATCGACCCAGTTGCCGGCCACGCTGGTGACGCTGCCACTGTCGAGGTAGACGCGCGCGGCCGTCGGATCGACGGCATCCACGGCCTCGCGTGCCGTCAGCGTGATGTGGCCACCCGGCACCTGCAGCGTGCCGCTGCTGGCGATCGTCTTCGCATCGACGCGAATTTCGCCACGCCGATCGTCCAGCACCGCCGCATAGTTCTGGCTCTCGGGCAGCGTCGACTTGTCCTGCGTGTCGGGCAGCACCTGGGTCACGCTGCCGGCGCCGAAGCTGGCCGTGCCGGCCTGCGCGCCGCCCAGCGTGCGCGCCTTCAGGAACACCGAGCCATTGGCCTGGATCGCGGTATTGGCCGACACGCGGCCGTTCTGGTTGATCGCGAGCGCCGCCAGCGTCACGTTGCCGCGGTCGGCGGTCACGATGCCGGAGTTGCGCACCAAGTCGCTCAGGTTGACGTCGACGCCGTGGCTGGCCTCGACCTCGACCTGGAAGCCGCGCAGCGTCGGGTCGGCGGCGTCGGCCAGCGCCAGATACGCCTTGCCACCGGCCGCCAGGATCACCTGCCCATCCGGTGCAGAGATCAGCCCGGCGCGGTTTTCCACCCGGGGTGCAAAGATGATGATGGAGCCGCCGCCGTTGGCAGTGATCGTGGGCGCCGCCGCGTTGGCCGGGCCCGAGGTGCCGATGCCGATGCCGGCCGGCAACGTGCCGTCGGGCCGCATGGCGAGCGTGTTGCCACTGTCGTCGTAGCCTCCCTCGGCCAGCGCCGTGGTGAGCCCACCGGTAGTCAGCGCGCCGCTGTTGTAGCGGGCGTTGCTGATGTTCAGCGTCGAGGCCAGCAGGGCCTGCACATTGACCTGCGAACCGCGGTCGAACAGGATGCCGTTCTGGTTGATCAGCAGCACCTGCCCGTTGGCGGTCAGCTTGCCCTGGATGATGCTGGGGTCGGCGCTGTAGATGCGGTTCAGCACCGAAGCCGTCGAGTTCGGCTGATTGAAGCGCACCTCGGCGTCGCTGGAAATGTTGAACGACTTCCAGTCGAGGATGGCGCGCTGCGAGACTTGATCGACGGTGAGCAGCGGCCGGCTTGCGCCCCGCACCGGCGCATTCACCACCACCTGCCCCGCCACCACCCCGCGCAGCACTGGCAGCGTGCCGGCCGGCAGCTGCGTGCCGGCGGCTTGCGCGTGCGCCAAGCGCGGCATGCTGAGCCCCAGCACGCCCAGCGCCGCCAGTACCAGCAGGCTGCAGCTGTGGGTGGGCGTACGGGACAGCGTCAGGGTCGGCAGGAAGGGGCGAGGAGAAACGCGGGGCATGAGGCATTCTCACG
>JAYVEB010000271.1:0-2994 GCA_043749095.1 Burkholderiales bacterium
GAAAAACCTGATGACATTCCTTTAAGTCCAAGTGACGCCTACAAATCTGAATGGATTAGTTATGGCGATTGGCTCGGTACTAATTTCGTTGCAAATCAAAAAAGATTATTCAGACCTTTCATTGAAGCTAAAGAGTTCGTGCATTCACTCAAATTAAAAGACATGAACGAATATAGAGCTTGGGTCAAGAAAGAAGAAAGACCTAAAGATATCCCTACAAGTCCATCTAGAACTTATAAATCCGATTGGAAAGGAGTTGGAGATTGGCTTGGAACTGGTGTTTCTGGGTCAATCGGAAGAAAATTTAGGTCTTTCGATGAAGCTAGAGGATATGTTAGAAGCTTGAACATAGAATCTCAAACAGATTGGCAAGCATGGGTTAAAACATCCGTTAGACCCATTGATATACCAGCTCTCCCTTCTAGAACTTACAAGAATGAATATCAAGGAATGGGAGATTGGTTGGGGACTTTTAGCATTGCTCCTAAAGCTAAAATTTACAAGTCTTTTACAGATGCAAGAGAGTATGTAAGAGCTTTAGGTTTAGCAGATACCCAAGCTTATAGAGATTGGGTTAAAACAACTTCCCGCCCTGCAGATATTACAAAGTCACCAACGATTACCTATAAGGGTGAGTGGATAAGTTGGGGGGACTGGCTAGGAACATACCGACTTGGTTCAATTGGTAGAGAGTTTAAGAGTTTTGAAGAGGCTAGGTCTTTTGTTCGTTTGCTTAAGTTAACTAATTCTGAAGGATATAGAGCTTGGGTCAAGAAAGAAGAAAGACCTAAAGATATTCCTGCAAATCCATCTAGAAATTATGAATCTGAATGGATAAGCTGGGGTGATTTTTTAGGTATTTACAACATATGGACTAAGAGTGCACTTATTGGTTTCATTAGGTCTCTTTACCCAATACTCCCATACCTAGACCCATCAGAGCTATATTCAATACTTAGAAATAATAATTGCTTGAACGCCATTGAGCAACTTGGCGAGGATTCAACACTTAAGCGCCTTATTAAAGATACTCTTCACGGTGATTTAGATGGGATAGCAAAGACATATGCCGAGATTGGTAAGTTAGAAACCTCAGCATCTGACGAAGAAATACTTGCAGACACACCTATCTCTGAACATGAAATTACTGAAGAAATAATACCATCGGAACAGTATGCTGAAGAGCTACCCAAGCTTTCTCCTACGCAGACTCTTGATAACCTAGACCACTTAGAGAATGTACTAGGCATATCCGATGAAGAAACCATTGAGTTCTTAATCAATAAGGCACTTGGTAAGCTATGGGGACAAGTGCTTAGGTCAGCAACACCTGATAAAGAAATTGAGAGCATAAGAGAGCACTCAGGGGCTTCCTATTCAACCCAAGTGAAAGACCGCTACCTTGAGCAGTACGAAGGGGCAACATCGCTTCCTATTCCTGCGGGCTATGCCTTTAAGAAGAATGGTGAGCTAATTAAGCCTAACCTAATGCAACGGCTAGTGGCTTACAGGCTACTTACAGAGCATCGGCTTGGGAACTGGTCAGGTACAGGAGCTGGTAAAACACTAGGAGCTATCCTTGGCTCAAGAGTGATAGATGCAAAACTTACTATAATCATTGGTCTGAATAACACTATCTTAAATGAGAAGTCAGGCTGGGCTAGTGAAATCAGCAATGCATTCCCTGTTAGCAATATGTTGATTAAAGAAAAGAGAGGCGTTGTTTACTCAGAGTCTCAGCCTAACTACCTGTTACTTAATTACGAAACATTCCAGCTTGGCGGCTCAAAAGCTGTAGTTGATGAAATACTGGATAACCATAAGGTTGACCTCATAGTTTTGGATGAAGTACATTCAGCTAAATCAAGAAACCAAATGGAATCCAAGAGACGCACACTCATCAACTACCTGTTATTAAAAGCCTCTGAAGCAAATCCTGATTTACGTGTATTAGGTATGTCAGCCACACCTGTAGTTAACTCATTGGATGAAGCTCTATCATTGATAGAGATGATTAAAGGTAGGGAGTACAACGAGCTTGATACAGCCCCTAAACTCAGTAATGCTTTAGCGATACATGAGCAGTTGGTGATTAACGGTATTCGCTATGTGCCTAACTATGCGATTGAGCTAAAGGAGATGCCAATAGAAATTGCTGACAACTCCATAGCATCTGAATTACAAAGCATAGGCAAAGGTCAGGTGCTTCAGATTGAAATAGCCTTGCTTAAAGCTAAACTGAATACGATTGTTGAACTGTGCAAGCCTGGCACTATTATTTACTCCATATTTGTTGATAAGATATTTGACATGATTGCCTACGCAGTCAAAGGAACTGGTCTGAGGGTTGCTCGGTTTAATGGGGATGATAAGACAGGCATTGAGTTATTCAAGCAGGGTAAAGTTGATGTTCTCATTGGTTCTAGCGCATTAGGCACTGGCGTTGATGGACTTCAGTATGTGTGCAACCGTTTGATTATTACTTGCTTGCCTTGGACTAGTGCTGGTTACGAGCAGTTACTGGGCAGAATATATAGGCAAGGCAGTAAGTTTACTGAAATCGAAGTCTTTATCCCCCAAGTTACACTGACGAATAACGGAGACACTTGGTCATGGGATAAGCAGAGACTTGCTCGTATTAAGTATAAGAAAACCTTAGCAGATGCTGCCGTTGATGGAATAGTCCCTGAAGCTAATCTAGCCTCACCAGCATTGATGTTAATTGAAGCTAAAAAAGCATTGAATGATTGGGTAGCAAGGCTTGAGTCTGGTAAAGTCTATGAGCTATCTAGGGATGTACTTAAAGTACCACTGCCACAAGAGGCTATCTCTAAGGCTATCCATAAGTACGGTGACTTCAGTGCAATGAACAAGCGGTTTAACACCTCAAAATCTACTACTATGCACGATAGGCTAGTGAACGACCCTGAAGAGTTCTATCTCTATCACAGCCTGTATAGAGAGGCTAGGAAGACGTGGAGTGAAGTTCCTTAC
>JAYVEB010000272.1:0-25954 GCA_043749095.1 Burkholderiales bacterium
CGGCCAGCGGTAGCTGGTCGCGCAGGCGGCGCACCAGGTCGGGGTTGCTGATGAACGGCCGACCGAAGGCGACCACGTCGGCGCGGCCTTGCGCGACCACATCGACCGCCATCTGCCGGTCGTAGCCGTTGTTGACCATCCACACGCCTTGCGGGTGACCTTGCTTGTAGCGCTGACGCAGCGCTTCATAGTCGAACGGCAGGTAATCGCGCGCACCGCCGGTGTCCCCTTCGATCAGGTGCAGGTACGCCAGTTTCATCGGTGCCAGGCGCTCCACCACATGGTTGAACAGGCCCTGCGCATCGCTGTCCTGCCCGATGTCGCTGAAGGGCGTGACCGGGCTCAGCCGCAGCCCGGTGCGCGCCGCGCCGACCTCGTCGGTGACCGCCTGCATCACCTCGATCAGCAGCCGCGCGCGGTTGGCAATCGAACCACCGTAGGCATCGGTGCGGTCGTTGGTGCTGTTGCGCAGGAACTGGTCGATCAGGTAGCCGTTGGCGCCGTGCACCTCGACACCGTCGAAGCCCGCCTGCATCGCGCATGTCGCCGCGTGGCAGTAGTCGGCGACGAGGCGCGGCATTTCGTCGGTGCGCAGCGCGCGCGGCGGTGACACATCGACGAAGCCGTCCTTCGTGAAGGTCTGCGCCTTGGCCACGCGCGCGGTCGACGACACCGGCGACATGCCGGCCGGCAGCAGCGACACATGCGAGATGCGGCCCACATGCCACAGCTGCAGAACGATCTTGCCGCCGGCAGCATGCACCGCGTCGGTCACTTTCTTCCAACCGGCGACCTGCGCGGGCGAATAGATCCCCGGCGTGTCGAGGTAGCCCTGGCCTTCGGCGCTGATCTGCGTCGCCTCGGCAATGATCAGCCCGGCGCTGGTGCGCTGCGTGTAGTAGGCGGCCATCAGTTCAGTCGGTACCTGGTGAGCCGCCGCACGATTGCGGGTCAGCGGAGCCATCGCAATGCGGTTGGTGGCGGCAATGGCGCCGATCTGGATCGGGTCGAACAGGCTGGTCATGGGGTGTCTGTCGGCGTTGGGAGCACCGATTTTGGCGGTCCCTGCAGCGCCACGTTTGACAATACCGATGGCAGCGCTCGCCTCTTTGGTGTAGCGACTACATTGCCCGACTGATCAGGAATCCCGAATGCTTGCTTACCGCCACGCCTTTCACGCCGGCAACCATGCCGATGTGCTCAAGCACATCACGCTGACGCTGGTGCTGCGCTACATGAATCAGAAGGACAAGTCGTACCGCCTGATCGACACGCATGCCGGGGCCGGCGGCTACTCGCTCGAAGGCCAGTACGCGCAGAAGAAGGGCGAGTACCTGCAAGGTGTGGCGCGCCTGTGGGAGCGCGATCCCGCCGAACTGCCGGAGGCCGTGGCCGACTACATGGCGCTGGTGCGCCAGTTCAACCCCGAGGGTCAGCTCGAGCAGTACCCCGGCTCGCCGGCCTTCGCGAAGATGCTGCTGCGCGCGCAGGACCAGCTGCGGCTGTACGAGCTGCACCCCACCGACCACCGCATCCTCGAGGCGTTCCTGGGGTCGGTGAAAGGTGCCGAGGTCAAGGACACCGATGGCTTCGACGGGCTGAAGAGCCAGGTGCCGCCGTCGTCGCGCCGCGCCGTCGTGCTGATGGACCCGAGCTATGAAGGCCACGGCGACTACTCGAAGGTCATCGCGTCGCTGCGCGAGGCGATTGCGCGCTTTCCGGAAGGCGTCTACATGGTCTGGTACCCGCAGGTCAGCAAGCTGGAAGCGGCGCAACTGCCGCGCCGCCTCGAAGGGCTGGCGCCCAAAGGCTGGCTGCATGCGCGCCTGACGGTGCAGGTGCCCGATTCGCAGGGCTACGGCCTGGCGGGCAGCGGCATGTTCATCCTGAACCCGCCCTACACGCTGCACGACCAGTTGCTGACGGTGTTGCCCTACCTGACCGAGGTGCTGGGCCAATACGATGGTGCCAATTACCTGCTGGAACAGAAAGCGGCCTGAACGATGACGACATCCACATCCTTCGGCCCCCTGGCCGGCCTGAAAGTCGTTGAGCTCGGCCAATTGATTGCCGGGCCCTTTGCCGGCAAGACGCTGGCCGATTTCGGCGCCGAGGTCATCAAGATCGAGCCGCCTGCCAAAGAGGGCAAGCCCGGCGGGGACCCGCTGCGCCAGTGGCGCTTGCTGCACAAGGGCACCAGCGTGTGGTGGCAGGTGCAGTCGCGCAACAAGCACAGCGTGGCTCTCGATCTGAAAGACCCCGCGTCGCGCGACATCGTGCGGCAGCTGATCGCCGAGGCCGATGTGGTGGTCGAGAACTTCAAGCCCGGCGTGATGGAGTCCTGGGGCCTGAGCCACGAGGCACTGTCGAAGACCAACCCGGGGCTGATCATGTGCCGCATCAGCGGCTATGGCCAGACCGGGCCGTACCGCGAGCTGCCCGGTTTCGCCGCCGTGGCCGAAGCGATGGGCGGGATACGCCACCTGACGGCCGAGCCTGGCCGCATCCCGGTGCGTTGCGGCGTGAGTCTGGGCGACACGCTCGCCGCGCTGCACGGCGTAATCGGCATCCTGATGGCGCTGCAGCACCGCCATGCCACGGTGAGCCCGCAGGCGCCGAAAGGACTCGGCCAGGTGGTGGATGTGGCGCTGTACGAATCGGTCTTCAACTGCATGGAAAGCCTGCTGCCCGAATACAGCGCATTCGGCGCGGTGCGCGAGCCTGCGGGCTCGGCGCTGCTCGGCATCGCGCCCAGCAACACCTACGCCTGCAACGACGGCTGGGTGCTGGTGGCCGGCAATGGCGACTCGATCTACCAGCGGCTGATGCACGCGATCGACCGCGATGACCTCGGTCGCGACCCCGGTCTGGCGACCAACGCCGGCCGCGTCGCGCGGGTGCAGGAGATCGATACGGCGATCGGTGCCTGGGCGCAGACGCGCAGCGTGGCCGAGGCGCTTGCCACGCTGCAGGCGGCGCAGGTGCCGGTGGGCCGCGTCTACACCGCGAAGGACATTGCCGAAGACCCGCACTACCGAGCGCGCGGCATGATCGAGCGCATCACCACCGCCGACGGCCTGTCGCTCGATGTGCCCGGCGTGGTGCCGAAACTCAGCCTGACGCCCGGCCGCATCGATCGCCTGGCGCCGACGCTGGGGCAAGACACCGAGGCGGTGCTGAAGGCGCACGGCCTGACCCCGCGCGGATGAATCTGCCGTTCAGCCCCGCGGCGCGGGTGCGTGTGATCCCGTTCGCGGTGTTCATGCTGCTGCTCGAATTGCGCGGCATGGCGCCGGCAGACGGCTCCTGGGGCATCGATCCGCGCTGGATCTACGGTCTGACCCTCGTCGTGGTCGGGGCCTTGCTGGCGCTGTGGTGGCGCGAGTACGGTGAGCTGTCGGCGCAGCTGTGGCCGTCGTGGCGCGAGGCGGGGCTGGCGGTCGGAGTCGGGTTGCTGGTGTTTGCGCTGTGGATCCAGCTCGACGCGTCGTGGATGCAGCTGGCCGCACCTACGGCGACCTTCACGCCGATCGATGCGCAAGGCGGCTTGATGTGGCCGCTGGTGGCGGTGCGCTGGATCGGCGCGGCGCTGCTGGTGCCGGTGATGGAAGAGCTGTTCTGGCGCTCGTTCCTGATGCGCTGGTTCCAGAACGAGACCTTCGAAGGCGTCGCGCCGCAGCGTGTCGGACCGCGGGCGATCGTGCTGTCCACCTTCGTTTTCATGCTGGCACACACGCTGTGGCTCGCCGCCATCGTGGCCGGCTTCGCCTACGCCTGGCTGTACCGGCGGACCGGAAAGTTGTGGGTGCCGGTGATCGCGCATGCGGTCACCAACGGTGCACTCGGCATCTGGGTGGTGGCGACCGGGAACTGGGCGTTCTGGTGAGGCCTTGCGGTCCTTGCCTGTCGAGGTGATGGCGCCGTACAATAACGGTTGTTATAACTTCTTCGGAACCGCCATGCACGCCCTCAAACTCACCCAGATCGGCAACTCGGTCGGCGTGATCCTGCCGAAGGAGGTGCTGGCGCGGCTCAGGGTCGAAAAGGGTGACACGCTGCACCTGACCGAAACGCCCGTCGGCATCGCGCTGACACCTTACGAACCCGACCTGGAGCAGCAGTTGGCGCTGGGCCGTGAATTCATGCGCGAGTACCGCGACACTTTTCACGCGCTGGCAAAGTAGGCCCGTGAACCATGGCCTGGGCCTGGATTGACAAGCGGCTGCTGATCCTGCTGCATGACGAAAGCCTTGCCGAGCACGGCGGTGCGTCGGGCTTGCGCGATGAAGGGCTGCTCGACTCGGCCCTGGCGCGGCCGCTGAATCTGGTGGCTTATGGTGATCCGGATCTGGCCGAACTGGCAGCCGCTTACGGCGTGGGTCTTGCTAAGAATCACGCGTTCGTCGACGGCAACAAGCGGGCCGCTTTCCTGGCCGTGGGTTTGTTCCTGCGACTCAACGGTCACCGCTTGAACGCGACCCCGGCCGCTGCCACCGTCGCGATGATGGATGTCGCCGCGGGAACGCTGAACGATGCGGACTTCGCCGCCTGGATCCGCCGCCACAGCGAACCCGTTGCCGTTGCGCCCGCAACCGCCAAGCCGAAAGTCAAACCCCGCGTGCCCGGTCGGCCTTGAACTGCGCGACGTAGGCATCGAAGCGGCCTTCGTCGAGCGCGTCGCGGATTTCGCGCATCAGATTCAGGTAGTAGTGCAGGTTGTGGATGCTGGCCAGCATCGGCGCCAGCATCTCGCCGCAGCGCTCCAGGTGATGCAGGTAGGCGCGGCTGAAGCCGCCGCCGCAGGCTTGGCAAGTGCACGTCGGATCGATCGGGCCTTCGTCGTTCTTGTAGCGCGAATTGCGCAGCCGCAGGTCGCCGAAGCGGGTGAACAGGTGGCCGTTGCGCGCATTGCGGGTCGGCATCACGCAGTCGAACATGTCGATGCCAGCCGCCACGCCTGCCAGCAGATCTTCCGGCGTGCCCACGCCCATCAGGTAGCGCGGCTTGTGGGCCGGCAGCTTCGGCGCGGTGTGCTGCAGCACGCGCAGCATGTCTTCCTTCGGCTCGCCCACGCTCAGACCGCCGATCGCATAGCCGGGCAGATCCAAGTTGACCAGGCTTGCCAGCGACTCGTCGCGCAGGCCTTCGAACATGCCGCCCTGCACGATGCCGAACAGTGCGTTCGGGTTCTCGCCTCGCGCGAACTCATCGACGCAGCGCTGCGCCCAGCGCGCGCTCAGTTCCATCGAACGGCGCGCCTCGTCTTCGGTGGTGATGTGGCCGGCGGTGTCGTACGGCGTGCACTCGTCGAACTGCATCACGATGTCGGAATTCAGCGTGCGCTGGATCTGCATGCTGACCTCGGGCGTCATGAACAGCTTGTCACCGTTGACCGGCGACGAGAATTTCACGCCCTCCTCGCTGATCTTGCGCCCGGTACCGTCGGAATTGCCGAGGCTCCAGACCTGGAAGCCGCCGCTGTCGGTCAGGATGGGCTTGTTCCAGCGCTCGAATTTGTGCAGACCGCCGAACTGTTCCAGCACGTCGACGCCCGGCCGCATCCACAGGTGGAAGGTGTTGCCGAGGATGATCTGTGCGCCCATGTTTTCGAGCGCGCTCGGCATCACGCCCTTGACGGTGCCGTAGGTGCCCACCGGCATGAAGATCGGTGTTTCGACGACACCATGGTTCAGCGTCATGCGGCCGCGACGGGCCTGTCCCTGGGTGGTGAGCACTTCAAACGTCAGCATCTGCCGATTGTCGCTGCGCGCTGTCGCTGACGAGCGGCGAGTCGGGGCGGCGTTATCCTCGGCGCCGCACGCGAGCGACACGCGCGGCCCCCATCGAACGCAAGCTCTCAGCGACTCCATTCACCCCATGCGCCTACCGCCTCTGATCGCCTTGATGCGGCCCCATCAGTGGCTGAAGAACGTGTTCGTGTTCGCCGGGCTGGTGTTCAGCCAGTCCTGGCACGACACCGATCGCGTGACGCAGGTGCTGTCGGCCTTCGCCGTGTTCTGCCTGTTCTCGAGTGCGGTCTATGTCGTCAACGACTGGGCTGACCGGGCCAGCGATGCGCTGCATCCGACCAAGCGGCTGCGGCCGCTGGCCAGCGGCGCGGTCAGCTCGGGCGCAGCCTTCACACTGGCGGCGGTGCTGCTGACGGCGGGCGTCGTACTGGCCAATGGCCACCCGGTTTTGCTCGCGCTGGTCGGTCTGTACATCGCCAGCAACTTCGCCTATTCGTGGCGGCTCAAGCAGGTACCGGTGGTCGATGTGTTCATCATCGCGCTGGGCTTCATGCTGCGGCTGCTTGCCGGCACCAGCGGCGTCGGCATCCCGCCATCACGCTGGCTGATCCTGACCGGCATCTTCGCGGCGCTGTTCCTCGGCTTCTCGAAGCGCCGCGCCGAAACCTTTCATGCCGCAGCCAGCCAGCGATCGGTGCTGGAACACTACCCGCCAGCGCTGCTCGACGTCTATGTCGCAGTGACGATGACAGCCACGCTGATGACCTACAGCCTGTTTGCCACCAGCCCCGAATCGCAAGCCCAGCACGGCGAGCGCCTGGTCTACACCGTGCCGATCGTCATCTTCGGCATGCTGCGCTACGCCTATCAGGTGCACCGGGGGCATGGCGAAGACGTCGCACGTGACCTTCTGCGCGACCGGTGGATCGTCGCGGCGCTGATCGGCTGGCTGCTGGTGTTCATCGCGCCTTCGCTGTCGGTGGTCACATGAGGTCGGACAACGCGAATCTGTCTTTGCCGCGCTGGCTGCTGATCGCCGGCTTGGGCTCGCTGCTGCTGCGGGGCTGGTTGTCGGCGGCCTTGCCGATCACCGGTGACGAGGCCTATTTCTACTGGTGGGGCGTGTACCGCGACTGGGGCTATTACGACCACCCGCCGATGGTCGGCTGGCTGATCGGTGTGATGCGCGCGATGCTGGGCGACACGCTGTGGGCGATCCGGTTGCCGGTCGTGCTGCTGCCTGCCGCGATGGGCGGCTTGTTGTGGTGGGCGCTGGGCGCAGTCGATCGCACGCGTGCTGCGTGGGCGGTGCTGCTGTTCTGGCTGGCGCCCATCAACTGGCTCAATGTGCTGATCACCACCGACACGCCGCTGATCTTCTGGTCGGTCGCGTCGGCCTGCTGCCTGCTGATCGCGGAACGCCGGCCACGCCTCGATGGGCGGGCCTGGGGCCTGTACGCGCTGTCGGGCGTGCTGCTCGGCGCGGCCTTCCTGTCGAAGTATTTTTCGGTGGTGCTGGGGCTCGCCTACTTCGTGCACTTCGCGCTGTTCCGTCGTGAGCGCTTCGCCGCCTTCGCGCTGCTGCTGCTGTGCGCGCTGCCCGGCCCGGCGATCAACATCGCGTGGAACATCGAACACTGCTGGTCGAACATCATGTTCAACCTGATCAACCGCAACGCTGGCGAGGTGTTCACCTGGAAGAAGCCGGCGACCTATGTGGCGATGATGGCCTACCTGGTCTCGCCGGTGGCGGCCTGGTTGAGCTGGCAGCACCGCAGCGAACTCGGCGCCACGTTCCGGGCGCACCGGCTGCTGGGTTGTCTGGTGGTCGTGCCGCTGTTGTTCTTTGCGCTGCTGTCGACCAAGAAGGTGATCGGCCTGCACTGGGTGATGTCGTTTTACCCGTTCGGCTTTGCCTTCATCGCCCTCGGTCTGCCGACGCAGCGACTGCGGGCCTGTGCCATCGGCCTGGCGGTGCTGACCGGCCTGCATGTGATCGCCGTCATCGGCGTGGCGATGACGCCGCTGGAGCGTTGGCAGTCGATCTCGCTCTACAAGAGCATCGTGCGCACCGTGAAGACGGCCGAGATGCTGAAGCAGGTCGATGTGCCCGGCGTGGTGCTGATGGCCAATGCCTACACGCCGGCCTCGACCTATGCCTACGCGCTGCGCCGCTATGTGCCGGTGTTTGGCCGCGGCAACTTCCACGCGCGGCAGGACGACCTGCTGGTCGACTACAGCGTGTACCAGGGCCAGACGATCCGCATCATCCGCACCGAGTTGCCCAAGCTCGACGAATACCGCCCCTACTTCGACACGGTCGAGCTGCTGACCTACCAGCAAAGCGGCATCACCTTCTACGCGGTCGAGGGCAAGGGTTTCCGTTACGAGGCCTACCGCGGCGGCCCGCTGGCAGACGTTCTCAATCGCTACTACCGCATTCCGGACTGGCTGCCGCTGGCGGCCTGCCCTTACTGCGAGCGGGTGTGCGGCAAGGCGCGTTGCCCAGTCGCCGTGCCCGCGGCATCGGACAAGCCGGACCGAGAGGCCGACGGCCCCCGAGCGTCAGACGCGCAGTGACCGTGCCTCGGGCGCTGCGCTCAGCAGCATCGCGTCGCCGTAGCTGAAGAAGCGGTAGTGTTCGGCGATTGCGTGGCGGTACAGCGCCATCACGTGTGCGTGGCCGGCCAGCGCGCTGACCAGCATCATCAGCGTGCTGCGCGGCAGGTGGAAATTGGTGACCAGCGCATCGACGACGCGAAAGCGAAAGCCCGGCGTGATGAAGATGTCGGTGTCGCCGACACCGGCGCGCAGCTCACCTCCGAGCGCGGCCGATTCGAGCGCACGCAGCGTCGTCGTGCCGACGGCAACGATGCGACCGCCGCGTGCGACCGTGCTCGCCACTGCGTCGACGGTGTCGGCGCCGACCTCGAACCATTCGCTGTGCATCCGGTGCTCGGCCAGGTTCTCGGTGCGCACTGGCTGGAAGGTGCCGGCACCCACGTGCAGCGTGACCCGCGCCTGCTCGATACCGCGCCCGGTCAGTGCGCCCAGCAGTGCCTGGTCGAAATGCAGCGCGGCCGTCGGCGCTGCGACAGCGCCCGGCTTCACGGCAAACACCGTCTGGTAGCGCCGCTCGTCGTCGGCATCGTCGGCGTGCGTGATGTAGGGCGGCAGCGGGACGTGACCGTAGCGGTCGAGCAGCGTCTGCGGATCGGACGGGAAACGCAGGTGAAACAGCGAGTCTTCCGGGCCCGCGCGGCCCAGCACCTCGGCATCGAAGCCGCTGTCGGTGCCAGCGGCCATTGCGGCTTCGACGCTCAAGCCAAAGCGCACCCGCTGACCGCGCTTCGGCGACTTGCTGGCGCGCAGATGCATCAGCACCTCGTAGCCGGGCAGCACCCGCTCGACCAGCGCCTCGACCTGACCACCAGTGGTTTTCACACCGAGCAGCCGCGCCTTGATCACGCGGGTGTCGTTGAACACCAGCAGGTCGCCCGGGTTCAGAAGTGACGGCAGCTCGCGGAACACGCGGTCGACCGGCGCAGCACCGGTGCCGTCGAGCAGCCGCGAGGCGCTGCGCTCGGCGGCCGGATGCTGAGCGATCAGCTCGGGCGGCAGCGCGAAATCGAAATCCGAGAGGGTGTGGGGCGTGGTCATGGCGCGAGCAAGGCGCTGTCAAGGCGCAAAGAAAGCGACTGAATTGTTCCACGCAGGTCGATGCTGCCCGTCGCGCCCGCGGTGAGAATTCGCCGATGCCCCGCCCCGCCCAGAGCGCCACCCCAATCCCAACCAATGCCCGCGACAGCGCTGTCACCGCGCCGGTCGCCAAGGCCAAGTCAGCCCCGCTGCGGGCGATGGAAAAGCTGGGCCTGCGCCGCGACATCGACCTCGCGCTGCACGTGCCGCTGCGTTATGAAGACGAGACGCGGCTCGTCGCCATTGCCCAGCTGCACGACGGCGTCAGCGCGCAGGTCGAGGGTGTCGTGCAGCGCTGTGAGATCCAGCTACGCAACCGCCGGCAGCTGCTGGTCACGCTGGCCGACGACGCCGGCGACACGCTGCTGCTGCGCTTCCTGCACTTTTACCCCTCGCATCAGAAGACGCTGGCCGCAGGCCGTCGCGTGCGCGTGCGCGGCGAGGCGCGCGGCGGTTTTTTCGGGCTGGAGATGGTGCACCCGACGTTCAAGGCGATCGATGGCGACGTGCCGCTCGCGACCTCGCTGACGCCGGTCTACCCGGCCAGTGCCTCGCTGCCGCAGGCGTACCTGCGGCGCGCGGTCGCGTCGGCGCTGGACCGCGTCGATCTGACCGAGAACGTGCCCACCGAGCTGCTGCCACGCGGCATCGCGAGCTTGCGTGACGCGCTGCGCTGGCTGCACCACCCGCCGGCCGACGTGTCTCTGGCGGCACTGGAAGACCGCTCGCAGCCAGCCTGGCAACGCTTGAAGTTCGAGGAATTGCTGGCGCAACAGCTGTCGCAGTTGCAGGCCAAGCGGGAGCGGGCGCAGCAGCGTGCGCCGCGCTTCACGGTGGCTGCCGGTGGCTTGCAGGAGAAACTGCTGGCCGCTTTGCCGTTCTCGCTCACCGGTGCGCAGCGGCGTGTGGTGGAAGAGATCGCCGCCGACCTGCAGCGCGCGCGGCCGGACGCTGGCCGCGGTGAGGCCATCAGCGTGCCGATGCACCGCTTGCTGCAAGGCGATGTCGGCTCGGGCAAGACCGTGGTGGCCGCGCTGGCCGCGGTGATCGCGATCCACAACGGCTGGCAATGCGCGCTGATGGCGCCGACCGAGATCCTGGCCGACCAGCATTTCCGCAAGCTGGTCGGCTGGCTCGAACCGCTGGGCATCACGACGGCCTGGCTCACCGGCAGCCGCAAGGGCCGCGGCCGGCGCGAGATGCTCGAACGCGTCGCCTCCGGCGAGGCTGGCCTGGTGGTCGGCACGCACGCGGTGATCCAGGACGACGTGCAGTTCGCGAAGCTGGGACTTGCCATCGTCGATGAGCAGCACCGCTTCGGCGTGGCGCAACGGTTGGCGCTGCGCAGCAAGCTGGAGCCAGTCGTGCAGGACACCGCCGGGCCGCCCCAAGGTGGCCTGACCCCCTCGGGGGGCGGCCATCGCTCGCGGTGGCCTGGGGGCACCATGACGCCCCATTTGCTCATGATGAGCGCGACACCGATCCCGCGCACGCTGGCGATGACGATGTACGCCGACCTCGACATCAGCACGATCGACGAGCTGCCGCCCGGCCGCACGCCGATCGTCACCAAGCTGTTCGCCGATGGCAAGCGCGAAGCGGTGGTCGCGCGCATCCGCGACGAGGTGGCGCAGGGCAAGCAGGTGTACTGGGTCTGCCCGCTGATCGAGGAGGCGGCTGACGGTGATACTGAGCCGGTCAAGGACGAAGCGCGTTCATCGAAACGGCCCTTCGGCGAACGCCCCGAATTGCAGAATGTCATCGACACGCATCAGAAGCTGACCGAGGCCTTGCCCGGCGTCGGCCTGCTGCACGGCCGGATGAAGGCGGCCGACAAGGCGGCGACGATGGCGCGCTTCACTGCCGGCGAGCTGTCGGTGTTGGTGGCGACCACGGTGATCGAGGTCGGTGTCGACGTGCCGAACGCGAGCCTGATGGTGATCGAGCACGCCGAGCGCTTCGGCCTGAGCCAGCTGCACCAGCTGCGCGGCCGCGTCGGCCGCGGCTCTGTCGCAAGCGTCTGCGTGCTGTTGTACGCCGCCCCGCTGTCGGACACCGGCAAGGCGCGGCTGAAGGCGATGGCCGAGACGACCGACGGTTTCGAGATCGCGCGGCGCGACCTGGAAATTCGCGGGCCTGGCGAATTTCTGGGCGCGCGGCAGTCGGGCGCGGCGCTGCTGCGCTTCGCCGACCTGAACGACGACCTGCATCTGCTGCACGCCGCACGGGCGGCCGCCGAGGTCATGTTGAAAGAGCATCCGGACGCCGCTGAACGCCAGGTGCTGCGCTGGCTCGGCAGCAAGGCGGACTACCTGAAGGCCTGAGCCGGCCGAGTTCGCTACATTGGGCCATGGCGTGCCTTTGTTCATCCTCCTGCCGCCACCCCGAGGCACCATGACCCTGACCGAACTCCGATACATCGTCGCGGTGGGCCGCGAGCGCCACTTCGGCCGCGCGGCCGAAGCCTGCTTCGTCTCGCAGCCCACGCTGAGCGTGGCGATCAAGAAGCTGGAAGAGGAGCTCGACGTCAAGCTGTTCGAGCGCGGCAGCAACGAGGTCAGCGTCACGCCGCTGGGCGACGAGATCGTGCGGCAGGCGCAGACGGTGCTCGAGCAGGCGGCCGGTATCAAGGAGATCGCACGTCGCGGCAAGGACCCGGTGTCGGGCCCGCTGCGCCTGGGCGTGATCTACACCATCGGGCCCTACCTGTTGCCAGACCTGGTGCGTCAGGCCATCGAGCGCATGCCGCGCATGCCGCTGCTGCTGCAGGAAAACTTCACCGTCAAGCTGTTGGAGATGCTGCGCACCGGCGAGCTCGACGCCGCCATCATCGCCGAGCCCTTCCTCGACGCGGGCCTGGCGGTCGCGCCGCTGTACGACGAGCCGTTCATGATCGCCGTGCCGAGGAAGCATCCGCTGGCGCGGCGCAAACGCATCCCGGCCGATGAGCTGAAGCAGGAAACGATGCTGCTGCTGGGCACCGGGCACTGCTTTCGCGACCATGTGCTCGAGGTGTGCCCCGAGTACGCGCATTTCTCCAGCGACTCCGAAGGCATCCGCAAGAGCTTCGAGGGGTCGTCACTCGAAACCATCAAGTACATGGTCGCCTCCGGCATGGGCCTGACGGTGGTGCCGCAGCTCAGCGTGCCGGCCGAGCCCGACAAGCACGTGGCTTATGTGCCGTTCTCGGACCCGGTGCCGACGCGCCGGGTGGTGCTGGTGTGGCGGCGCACCTTCACCCGCTACGAGGCCATCGCGGCGCTGCGCAATGCGATCTATGCCTGCCCACTGGTCGGAGTGCGCCGCCTGTCGTGAAGGCAACGCCGCGAGCGCGGAATGGGCCCGATCGATAGACTTAACGATTCGTTTTTCATCCCCATCCGTTCATTTCCAACCGCAGGAGTCCCTGATGGTCAAAAAAGCAAAAGCCGGCACCGTGCCCGCCGCTGTGGCGTCGAAGATCAACATCGGCATCAGCGAGAAGGACCGCAGTGCCATCGCCGGCGGCCTGAGCCACCTGCTGGCCGACACCTACACGCTGTACCTGACGACGCACAACTTCCACTGGAACGTCACCGGGCCGATGTTCAACACGTTGCACCTGATGTTCATGGGGCAGTACACCGAGCTGTGGAATGCGGTCGACCCGATCGCCGAGCGCATCCGCTCGCTGGGCCACGCGGCGCCGGGCTCGTATGCGCAGTTCGGCGCACTGGCGTCGATCAAGGACGCGCCGTCCACGCCGCCGAAGGCGCTCGACATGGTGCGCATCCTGGTCGAAGGCCACGAGGCCGTGGCCCGCACCGCACGCGGCATCTTCCCGCTGGCCGACAAGGCCGGCGACGAGCCCACCGCCTACCTGCTGACGCAGCGCCTGACGGTGCACGAGCAGACTGCGTGGATGCTGCGCAGCCTTCTGGAGTCTTGAGCCGGTACGACCCTTTCTGAGGTATCCGCATGCGCATCGCGATCATCACCTTCGACGGCTTCAACGAAATCGACGCGTTCGTGCCGCTCGGCCTGCTCAACAGGCTCAGCGCTCGCGGCTGGAAGGCCGAGATCACCGGGCCGACCTCTCACATGACGTCGATGAACGGTGTCACCGTGCAGGCGCAGCAGCCGCTCGAATTTGCCAACGAGGCCGACGCAGTGATCTTCGGCAGCGGCATCTACACCCGCGCGATCGCTGAAGACGTCGGCAAGCGCGGTGCGCTGCTCGACCGCCTGCAGCTGGACCCGCTGCGTCAGCTGATCGGTGCGCAGTGCTCGGGCACCTTGCTGATGGCGCGCCTCGGCCTGCTGGCCGACATGCCCGCCTGCACCGACACGAACACCAAGCCCTGGGTCGTCGAGGCCGGCGTGCGCGTCGTGGATCTGCCCTTCCAGGCGCGCGGTCCGCTCGCCACCGCGGGCGGCTGCCTGGCCTCGCAGTACCTGGCGGCCTGGGTCATCGCGAAAGGCGCCGGCCTCGACGCTGCCGCTCAGGTCTTGCACTACGCCGCGCCGGTGGGCGTGAAAGATGCTTACGTCGAGCGCGTGCTGGCCGTCATCCGCCCCTTCCTGGCCGAGGTGAGCGGATAAACGCGCACGGATAATCACGGGTTTCCACGAGCCGCACACCCACCGGGTGCGCGAGGCCCCATGTCCACCGATTCCACCCCGTCCGCGCTCGACAAGGAAGTCAAGCGCCGTCGCACCTTCGCGATCATTTCCCACCCCGACGCCGGCAAGACGACGCTGACCGAGAAGCTGCTGCTGTTCTCCGGCGCGATCCAGATTGCGGGCAGCGTGAAGGCGCGCAAGGCCTCGCGGCATGCGACCAGCGATTGGATGGAGATCGAGAAGCAGCGCGGCATCTCGGTGGCGTCTTCCGTGATGCAGATGGAATACCGCGACTGCGTCATCAACCTGCTGGACACGCCCGGCCACCAGGATTTCTCCGAAGACACCTACCGCGTGCTGACCGCGGTCGATGCCGCATTGATGGTGATCGACGCGGCCAACGGCGTCGAGCCGCAGACGCGTCGTCTGCTTCAGGTCTGCCGCGCACGCAACACGCCGATCCTGACCTTCGTCAACAAGATGGACCGCGAGGTCAAAGACCCTCTGGTGCTGATGGACGAGATCGAGCGCGAGCTCGGCATGGAGGTCGTGCCCTTCACCTGGCCTATCGGCATGGGCAAGGCCTTCCACGGCGTGATGGACCTGCGCGAAAAGCAGATGCGGGTGTTCAGCGCCGGTGAAGACCGCAACCACAACAACGACGAGATCCTGGCGGGCCTGGACAACCCGGCCTACGCCGAGCGCTTCGGCATGCAGTACGAACAGGCGCAAGGCGAGATCGCGCTGCTGACCGATGCCGCGCCGCCGTTCGACCGCGACGCCTTCCTGGCGGGCCGGCAGACGCCGATGTTCTTCGGCTCGGCCGTCAACAACTTCGGCGTGCGCGAGGTGCTCGACGCGCTGGTCGATCTGGCGCCGCCACCGGGCGAGCGCGCCGCGATCCAGCGGGTGGTGACACCTGGCGAATCGAAATTCACTGGCGTCGTGTTCAAGATCCAGGCGAACATGGACCCGGCGCACCGCGACCGCATCGCCTTCCTGCGCGTGGCTTCGGGCCATTTCGAGCGTGGCATGCGGTTGAAGGTGGTGCGATCGGGCAAGGAGCTGCGGCCGAACACCGTGGTGTCGTTCCTGAGCCAGCGCCGTGAGCTGCTCGATGAAGCCTATGCCGGCGACATCATCGGCATTCCGAACCACGGCGTGCTGCAGCTGGGTGACACGCTGACCGAAGGCGAGGCGCTGCAGTTCACCGGGCTGCCGTTCTTTGCGCCCGAGATGTTCCGCTCGGTGGAAGTGGCCGACCCGCTGAAGACCAAGCAGCTGAAGGCCGGGCTGACGCAGCTCGGCGAGGAAGGCGCGATCCAGGTGTTTCGCCCGGTCGGCGGCGCGGTGCTGCTGCTGGGTGCGGTCGGTCAGCTGCAGTTCGAGGTCGTCGCGCACCGGCTTGAGCACGAGTACGGCTGCAAGGCGCGCATCATGCCCAGCCGCTTCCAGGTGGCGCGCTGGGTGACCTGCGAGACCGGCGACGGCGCGGCGGCCGACGAGCGCGAGCTGAAGCGCTTCATCGACGGCAACTCACACCGCGTCGCCTACGACGCGGTCGATGCGCCGACCGTGCTGGTCGAATACGCGCCCGAGCTGCGCGCCATCGAGGCCAACTGGCCAAAGGTCAAGTTCCACGCGTTGCGCGAGCACGCCGGGCTGGTGTTTCAAAAGCACATCGGCGACTGAGCGGCGGTTGGGGTCAAGCGGCTGGTGAGTTCGACGCATCGACCTGCCCGAACAAGTACGACTCCATCGACAGCATGCCGTACAGCGTGCCGCCCTCGATGACCTCGATGGTGTCGCCGGCCGAGGCTGCACCGACGGCCACCAGCAGCGGCAGGAAATGCTCTTCGGTCGGGTGGGCGCGCACCGCGTGCGATGCGCGGCGCCGGTAATCGGCCAGCGCATCGGTGTCGCCCGTGGTGACGGCGTGTCGCACCCACTGCACGAATTCGCCAACATAGACTGATTCGTCAGCGGCCTCCGCGCCACGGAATTCGCCGAGGTTGTGGGTCATGCTGCCTGAACCGACGACGAGCACGCCACGATCCCGCAACGGTCGCAGCGCCCGGCCCAGGCGCAGCGCGCCGGCCGCATCCAGGGTCTGGGGAATCGACAGCTGCAGCACCGGCGTCGTTGCTGCGGGCAACAGGTGTCGCAGCGGCACCCAGGCGCCGTGGTCCAGCCCACGCTGCCCATCGGGCGTCACGGCGTAGCCCGCTGCCGACAGCAGCTTCATCACCTCGGCCGCCAGCGCCGGGTGGCCGGGTGCCGGGTAGGTCAATGCATACAGCGCCTGCGGAAAACCGTCGAAGTCGTGCAGCGTGGCGGGTGCCGCGCTGGCCGTCACTTCAAGGCCAGCGGTGATCCAGTGCGGCGACACGACCAGCACGGCAGCCAGCGTTGGCATCCGTTGACCGAGCGCAGCCAAGGCCGCGCCGGTCACGCCCGGCTCCAGCGCGAAGGTCGGCGCACCGTGCGAAATGAACAGGGATGGCAAGGTGGTCATGCGGTCACGGCGGCGGTTGAGTGAGGTTGTTGGGGGGGGGCGGGCTGGGGGCGCAGATTGCACCGTGGGTAAACCGAAGGGCTCACTCAGCGTCGTTCCACACAGGCTCCGCAGAACGCGGGCTCGCTCAAACAGCTCGGAGCCAGGCGAGTTTGGATCAGAACGACATGTTGATCCTCATGAAGGAGACCCTGTTTGTTGCGGCGCTGCTGTCCACTGTTGCTGCGCTGACTTTCGCGCAAGTGCCAGCCGCAGTCGCAACGCCGGCTGAGGCCGCGTCGAGCCCCGTGCCTGCCAAATCGAAGCATCGCAAGCCCATGCATGTCGAGTCGACGCAGTCCAAGTCGAAGAAGCATCACGCGAGGAAGGCCGCTGCACCAGCACCTCAAGCCTCGGCCGCACAGTGATTCGCGCCGGCCGGCGCTTCCTCACTCAGCGGTGATGCAGCTGTCTGGGTCCGCCACCGTGGTGGCTCGTCGCCCGATGGCCGTCAGGTAGGCAATCAGCAGAACGATCACGGCAAAAAAGATCGCGTAGGTGTAGCGCACACCCCAACCCAGCCCGCCATGGCTGGCCGATTGGGACAGCAGGTCACCGAACGACGCACCGAAAGGGCGGGTCAGCACGTAAACGATCCAAAACGCAACGATGGCGTTCAGCTTCCAGAAGTGTTGCGCGAGTGCCAGCAGGGCGATCGCGGCGCCGCACAGCAGCGTGGCATGGCGGTAATCCAGCCCCAGAATTTCGGAGAGATAGTCTGCAGCGACCGTGCCAAGCGCGAACGCGATGAAGACAGCCGTCCAGTAGAAAGCTTCCTGCCGGACCGTGACGATCCAGCCAACAGACAGCGTTTTTTCCATCGCGCGCCAAGCGGCGAATGTCGCCGCCAGTGCCATCCCCAGCGCCGCCGTGGACAACTCCAATGGAACGCTCAAATGGTCGGTGATGGTGTCGGTGAACAGCGAGGCCACCACGCTGATCAGCACCACCACCAGCCAATAGCCACAGGGAACGTACCTGCGACTGAGCAACTGCCCGGTCAGCGCCACGATCAACAAGTCGCCCATCAGCAAGAAGGTGTCGGTGGGCCCGAGCCCGAGGCGGGCATTCAGGAAGTCGGCCGTCGATTCACCGACCGTCGTGGCCAACATCTTGATGATCCAGAAACACAAGGTGATCGAGGGCACCTTGTTCATCAGCCCGGTCGAGCCGTCGTCAGAGGTCGCGTTCATGGGCTGTTGATGTTGCAAGGGGGGTGGTGCGAGAGACTTCTGGAGTTAATTGGTACTGACTTAGGTTCGGCTTAAGGCTTCATGGGAGGCACCACACACGTTTTGTAAAGATCCTGCGCCCATGGACGGTCGGGTGGCGTGCCGTTGATCAGACCAGCCACATAGGCGCCGTGTGAAACGCCTGCGGCGCGGGCTCGAGTGGTCAGCGCAACGGCGTGCGTAGCGGACAGGCGCAACGTGATCATGACGACGGGGCCGCCGCCGGCGGTTGCCGTGTCGTGGCCGGCCATGTCGCCACTGCACGGCGCGCCGTCAAGTGACGCCGCCAGGGCCTTGCGCACCAGAGCCGCCGGGGTCATCGCACGTGCTGCGGCGAGCGCCTGCAGCCGCTCGCGCATGCCGCGCAGATCGATGGTCACCCGGTCATCCGAGCCGCGTCCCAGGTTATGCCCTGCTGAAGCAACAAAGCCCAGCGGGTAAGGCTGGGCTAAGTGCTTGATTTACTTGGTGGCCTGGGGCGGAATCGAACCACCGACACGCGGATTTTCAATCCGCTGCTCTACCAACTGAGCTACCAGGCCGAGCCCTCGACTATATCAGCGCGCTGGGGCCCATCACAGGCTGCCGCGCTTGCCGCGCGAGAGGTCGACGCCGAGCTGTTTGAGCTTGCGGTACAGGTGGGTGCGTTCGAGGCCGGTTTTTTCGGCCACGCGGGTCATGCTGCCGTTTTCCTGCGACAGATGGAATTCGAAGTAGCTTTTTTCGAACGCGTCGCGTGCTTCGCGCAACGGGCGTTCGAGGTCAAAGCTCTGCTCGGGCTGCGGGCCGTGTGCCATCGTCACGCCGGGCAGGGGCATCACATTACTCCCCGCGGAGGTCAGCGAGTGGCCCAGATCGCCGCGAGCCATCGCCATGCCTGCCGGCGCGCGCGGTGTCGGCTTGACCAGGCCTTGTTCGACCGCACGCAGCAGTTTCTGCAGCGTGATCGGCTTTTCGAGGAAGGCGATGGCGCCATTCTTGGTGGCTTCGACGGCGGTGTCGATGGTGCCGTGCCCACTCATCATGATCACCGGCATCGTCAGCAGCGCGCAAGCGTTCCATTCCTTCAGCAGCGTGACGCCGTCGACGTCGGGCATCCAGATGTCGAGCAACACCAGATCCGGGCGTGCCCGGTCGCGGGCCGCGCGCGCCTGTGCTGCGTTTTCCGCCAGTTCGACGGAATGACCTTCGTCGGTCAGGATCTCGGACAACAGCGCTCGAATACCGAGCTCGTCGTCGACAACTAGGATGGTGGCCATGAACTCTCAGTGCACGGTGGCGACGTCTGAGGTCGCCGCCGCAGTGTGCGCGTCTGTTGGCGCGAATTTCGAAAATGATAACGAAACTTGTGCGCCTTGAATCGCCACCGGCCCTGACACGGCAGCGCCGTCGCTCGATGCGTCGCCATCAGGGCTCTCCAGATTGACCAAACGCACCCGCGCGCCGTGCTCGTCAGCGATCTTCTTGACCACGGCCAGGCCGAGGCCGGTACCCTTGCTCTTGGTGGTGACGTAAGGCTCGAAGGCGCGCTTGAGCACCTTGTCGGGAAAGCCCGGGCCGTTGTCGGTGACGTGCAGCCGCACCACCCGCACGGCGCCTTGCTCGGTGCGGGCCACTTCGGTCCTGACCCGCACGCAAGGCTGCCGCTGCGGATGCACCTGTGAGGGGTCGGCCACCGCATCGAGGGCGTTCTGCACCAGGTTGTGGATGACCTGCCGCAGCTGCGTGGCGTCGCCGACGATCAGCGGCAGGTCGTGCGCCGCGGTGGAGATCAGCGTGCCGGCTTCCTGCGCGGTGGCGTACAGCGTCAGCACCTCGTTGACCAGCACGTTCAGGTCCAGCGGATTCAGCCGTGCGGCCGGCAGCCGGGCGTAGTCGCGGAATTCGTTGACCAGCGTCTTCATCGCCTGCACCTGATTGACGATGGTGCCGACCGCTCGCACCAGCATCGCCTGGTCCGCGCCTTCGAGCTTGGCGGCGAGCTTGTGCTCCAGCCGCTCGGCCGACAACTGGATCGGCGTCAGCGGGTTCTTGATCTCGTGCGCCAGCCGGCGCGCGACCTCGCCCCAGGCTTCGATCCGCTGCGCCGACACGACCTCGGTGATGTCGTCGAACACCATCAGCCGCGCGCCCTCGGGCATGGCCGCGCCGCGCACCAGCAGCGTCAGCGCGTCGCGGTCCGGCCCGGCCTGCAACTCGAAGGCCTCCTGCCAGTGGTCGCGCTCGCCGGTGTCCAGGCGGTCGGCGTGCAGCTCAAAGCGTTGCCACACCGCCGCGGCGAAATCTTCAAGCCCCTTGACCTCGGCCAGCCGTCGGCCGCGGTAGGCACCCAGCGGCAGCCGCACGATGCGTGTGGCGCCGGGGTTCACCGTGTCGATGCGCCCTTGGCGGTCGAACACGATCACGCCGGCGGTCAGGTTGTCGAGGATGGTCTGCAGGTTAGCCCGTGCGCCTTCGACCTGCGAGACGCTGCGCTGCACCAGCGCGCGCGCCTCGGAGAGTTGTTCGGTCATGTCGGCGAACGAACGCGTCAGCCCACCGAGCTCGTCGCGCGAGTCGAACACCTGTTTGACGCCCAGATCGCCTTGCGCGACCTGCCGCACACCGTCGGCCAGCATCAACAGCGGCTTGGCGATCTGGTTGGACAGCGTCAGGGCCAGCAGCAGTGCACCGAACACCGCGAGGATCAACGTCAACGTCAGCGTGCCGATGTACATCTCGCGCAGGCCTTCGCGGGCCAGCGAGCGCTGCTGGTATTCACGATAGGCCGTCTGCACTGCCAGCGCGTTGCTCGCCAGTGCAGTGGGCAGTCGCGTCGTGACCATCAGGTAGCGCTCCTGCGGCGTCAGCGCGATGCCGGTGCTGGGCAGGTAGGCCAGCGCCCGGATGCGCGCGGGTCCGGCATTCGGGATCGAGGGCGCTGCGTCGTTGGTGTCGCCGGCTGCCGAGCTGTCGTCGTCTAGCCCTTCGAGCTGCGCCACCGCACGCCCGTCGCGTGCATTGCGCAGCAGCGACGCCGAGGGCCGGTCCGGTCCCAGCAACTCGGACGACCGGTCGGCCGACAGCAGCACCTGGCCGACGCCGTTGACGATCGCCACGTTCTGCGCCGACAGGTCTTCGCGCAAACGCTCCAGCGCCAGCGCTTGCACCTCGCCGCGCCCTTCGCCCAGGCGGTCGGCGGCGAGCTGGGTCTTGCTTGCCAGGTCGTTGACCTGGGCATCCAGCGTGCCGCGACCCAGGGCCAGGCCGGCGTCGAGCGCACCTTCGACCTTCACGTCGAACCAACTCTCGATGCCTCGCGAGACGAACTGATAGCTCACCGTGTAGATCAGCAGGCCCGGCAGCACGCCGACCAACGCGAAGATGGCGGCCAGCTTCAACAACAGCCGACTGCCGAACTTGCCCCGCTGGACACGCACGAGCAGCCGCGTCGCGGCAATGCCGATCACCAGCATCAGCAGGCCGGCCACCAGCAGATTGACCCAGAACAGCCACTGGAAGTGCTTTTCGTAGAACAGGCGGTTGTCGGTGGCGATCGACAGCAGGAACGCCAGCACCATGGCGACACCAGTCGCCGCGACCAAAGAGACGAACAGCGCCCAGCGTGCGGATTTCTTCATTGGCGGCTGGGGCGTCCCTAGGGCCCGCCCACGCGCTGGGTCTTCTCGATCAGCAGGTTCCAGTCGGGCTGCCCGCCGATGCCGATCTGCATCGGGCGCGGCAGCATGCTGGTGTCGAGCTTGTAGCTGAACTCCACATACAGGGCCTCGCTGTCGCTGATCTGCCCTGGCTCAGCCAGCTTCCAGCGGCCGATGCGGCTCACCGTCGCCACCGCGTCGTTCAGGTTGTCGAAGCTCTGACTCAGCCCGCCGAAGCTGACCCGGTAGTTGCGGGTCAGCGGCTGATAGGACAGGCGCCAGGTCCGCGATGCCGAGGCGACACGGCGATCGCGCCAGTAACGGCGATCGTGAAACAGCGAGGCATCGGCAACGAAATACAGCGGCACGCCCTTGTGCAGCGCGTCTTCGACGGAGTGTGGTAACTCGAAACGCACCGCGACGTCGAGCAGCAGCCCTTCGTCATTGCGAGTCAACTCGAAATGGCTGAGCTCAGGCGCCTGCGCAAGCAAGCCCCAGCAGGTGGCCGCACTGAGCAGTAGGCATGCCGCCAACCAGCCGGACCACAGCGACCGCGACCAGGCGAACATCGCGCCCGGCGGGTGGGGGCAGCCATTCGTCGGGTTGCGGGACACGGCGGGTCTCAGGGTTTGTGTAGCAGGGCGTAGAAGAAGCCATCGACGGTGCTGGCAGGACCAGACCCCGCAGCGGCGAGGGTATTGTCGGGCAGGGGAAGCAGATGACCGGGCGATGCAGGCGCGGCGAGCAGCCGCGCTTCCGTTTGGCGTTGCAAAAAAGCATCGATCTGCGCCTGCCCCTCGGCCTTGAAGACCGAACAGGTGCAGTAGAGCAGCCGACCGCCCGGCTTCAGCAGCGGCCACAGCGCGTCGAGCATCTTCGCCTGCAGCGCCGCCAGCGTCGGCACGTCGCTGGCCCGGCGCAGCCAGCGTACGTCTGGATGACGGCGCACGATGCCCGAGGCGGTGCAGGGCGCGTCGAGCAGGATGGCGTCGAAGGGCCGACCGTCCCACCAAGTGTCGGGGCGGCTGGCATCTCCCACCTGTGTCGTCGCGTGCAGGTGCAAGCGCTGCAGCGTCTCGTCGACGCGGGTCAGCCGTGTGGCGTCCTGGTCGAGCGCCAGCAGGGCCAGGTCGGCCAGCTCCAGCAGATGGGCCGTCTTGCCGCCCGGCGCGGCGCAGGCGTCGAGGACCCGGGCCCCTGACGGCAGCATCGCATCCGCCAGCAACAAGGGCGCGGCCCGCTGGGCGGCTGCATCCTGCACCGACGCATCGCCGTCGGCGAAGCCGGGCAGGCGGCCGACCGGACACGGCGTGTCCAGCACCACGCCCTGTGCCCCGATGGCCCGACCCGGCACACCCGCCTCGCTCAGGCGCACCAGGTAGGCGGCGACGCTGCTGCGCCGGGTGTTGACGCGCAACGTCATCGGCGGGCGGCGGTCGTTGGCCGCCAGCAGGGCCTGCCAGTGGTCGGGCCAGTCGGCCTGCAGCCTTTGGACCCACCAGTCGGGATGGTTGTAGCGCCCCGGCAGCGTGCGCTTCACGGCGTCGAGCACCGCCGCCTGCTCGCGCATGAAGCGGCGCAGCACGGCATTGACGAAGGCCGCGCTGGCCGCCAGCCGCTGGCGCGCGGCGGTGACGGCATGATCGACCAGCGTGTGATCGGCGTAAGGCGTTTCACCGTCGGGCCACAACAGCGCCAAGGCGCTCAACAACAGCGCGTCGATCGATTTCGGTGGCGCTTTAGGTGCCAGCCAGGTGCGGGCGGCTTGGGCCTGCCCGAGGCGCCGCAACACATGGAAGCTCAGAGCCTGAACGCCCGGCCGAACTTCGGTTGGACAGTGCGCCAGCGCGTCTGTCAGCGAGCGCCCGGCGCGCACCGCCTCGATCGCATCGGCGGTGTGGCCGAGCAGCCGGGACAGCGGTGGCGCAGCGCGGGGCGTGCGGTCTGAGGGGGTGGCCTGGGCATCGAGATTCACCGTCACAAGTCTACGGGCAGGCACATGCTGGCCTTACCCCATGTGGGCGGCGCCGAAGCTGGGGTACGCTCGGGAAGATGAAGTCCGAAATGCCGCCCATGCCCTCGCTCTCTCCGCTGGATTCACGCTCCACCATCTTCAAGAACGATGACGAGCTCGCGCAGCTGAGCGCATCGCGGCGCATCCGCTACCGCCTGGTGAGTGCCGATTGCCGTTACCACGCCAACGACAACATCTCGGCTTTCATAAAGGAAGGCGAGCTCGACGAACTGAAGGCCGAAGTGCAGGCCAAGATGCAGCAGGTACTGGAAGCGCTGGTCATCGACACCGAAAGCGACCACAACACCCGCGAGACCGCCAAGCGGGTGGCGAAGATGTTCCTGACCGAGGTGTTCCGCGGCCGCTACACGCCGATGCCCGAGGTGACCGAGTTCCCGAACATCACGCGCCTGAACGAGCTGATGATCGTCGGCCCCGTCACCGTGCGCAGCGCCTGTTCGCACCACCTGTGTCCGATCATGGGCAGGGTCTGGGTGGGCATCCTGCCGAACGAGCATTCGAACCTGATCGGCTTGTCGAAATACGCCCGCATCTGCGAGTGGATCATGAGCCGCCCACAGATCCAGGAAGAAGCGGTGACGATGCTGGCCGACGAATTGCAAGACCGTGTCAAGCCCGACGGCCTGGCCATCGTGATGGAGGCCGACCATTTCTGCATGCACTGGCGCGGTGTCAAGGACACCAGCGCGAAGATGGTCAACAGCGTGATGCGGGGGTCCTTCCTGAAAGACGCCAACCTGCGGCGCGAATTCCTGTCGCTGATCGATCGCCAGAAGACCTGAGATGCAACCCGTCACCTCACCCAGGAGAATTTCATGCTCGTGCGCTTGATGTATGTCAGCCGCGCGTCCGACTCGGTGAACCAGAACGAGTTGGTCGCGATCCTGAAGAAATCGAAAGCCAACAACCTCGGGCCTGGCATCACTGGCGTGCTGTGCTTCTCTGCCGGCATCTTCCTGCAGGTGCTCGAAGGTGGCCGATCGCCGGTCAGTGCGCTGTACAACAAGATTGCCAACGATCCACGCCACCACGATGTGGTGCTGCTGAGCTACGAGGAGGTCAGTGAACGAAGTTTCGCTGGCTGGTCGATGGGCCGTGCCAACCTGTCGCGGCTGAATCCTGCGTTGGTGATGAAGTACTCCGAGACCGCGCTGCTGAACCCGTACGCGGTGTCGGGCAAGATGTCGATGGCCTTGTTCAACGAAATGGTCGCCTCAGCGGCGATCATCTGTGAGAACTGAGCGACCCCGGCAGTGCCCCTGCCGCAGCGGCTTTCACAGGGTGCCGGCCGCTTGAAAACCGAAGACGGTGGCCACCAGCCGGGTCGGAAACTGGCGGATCGCATCGTTGTAGGTCTTGGTGGCTGTGTTGAACTGGCTGCACGCGTAGGCCAGTCTGTTGTCGGCTGCGGCCAGCTGTTCGGCGTTGACCTCGATCTCGAGCCCGCTCAGGCGCTGCTGCCGCGCCGGCAGTTCGGCCTGCAGCCGCTGTCGAGCGGCCACCAAGGCCTGCTCGGCCAGATGCAGGCTGGTCGCCGCGCTGCCCGTGCTGGGCCGGGCCCGCAGGCCGTCACAGGCCGATTGGAGCTGGGCACAGGCCATCAACACCGCTTCGTACAGCGAGGGCGCCTGGTCGAGCACCGCGTGCAGCCCATGGGCCCACTGCATCAAGAGCTCATGGCGGTGCTGCACCTGGTCATCGACCGGCACAAAGGCCTTCGCGATGTTGTCGCGCAGCGCGATCAGCCGGTTGTAGGCCCCGACCGCCCAGAACACCAGCACCGCGCAGCCCGCCAGCGCCGCGATCTGCGCATCGGTCATCCGTGGTGCCCGGCGGTCCGTGCCACGCGCAGGATCAAGTGCGAACCTCGCCTTGTCCCAGCACCACCCATTTCAGCGAGGTGAGCCCCTCGAGTCCGACCGGACCGCGCGCATGCAGCTTATCGGTGCTGATGCCGATCTCGGCGCCCAAGCCGTATTCGAAGCCGTCGGCGAAGCGCGTGCTGGCGTTGACCATCACGCTCGACGAATCGACCTCGCGCAGGAAACGCATCGCGCTGGGGTGGTGCTCGGTCAGGATGGCGTCGGTGTGGTGCGAGCTGTAGCGGTTGATGTGCGCGATCGCCGCAGCGAGGTCGGGCACCACTGCGATGCTGATGATCGGCGCGAGGTATTCCTCCAACCAGTCCTGCTCGGTGGCCGCCACGAGCTTCGCGTTCGGCACGCTGGACAGCAGCGCGAGGCTGGCCGCATCGCCGCGCATCTCGACGCCCTTGGCGGCGAACACCGCACCGATGCGCGGCAGGAACTTCGCGGCGATATCCGAATGCACCAGCAGCGACTCGGCCGCATTGCAGGGGCTGTACTTCTGCGTCTTCGCGTTGTCGGTGACCTTCAGGGCCAGCTCAAGATCAGCGCTGGCATCGACATAGACATGGCAGTTGC
>JAYVEB010000273.1:0-9840 GCA_043749095.1 Burkholderiales bacterium
TCCTTTTCCGAACCCCAATCAACTGACATCAGGAGATCACCATGAAGGTTTACTACGACAAAGACGCCGACCTCAGCCTCGTCAAGGGCAAGAACGTCACCATCATCGGCTATGGCTCGCAAGGTCATGCCCATGCGCAGAACCTGAACGACAGCGGTGTCAAGGTCACCGTCGGTGTGCGCAAGGGCGGACCCTCGTGGGCGAAGGTCGAGAAGGCCGGCCTGAAGGTCGCTGACGTCGCCGACGCGGTGAAGTCGGCCGACATCGTGATGATGTTGTTGCCCGACGAGCAGATCGCTGCGGTCTACAAGAACGATGTGGAACTGAACATCAAGCAAGGCGCGTCGCTGGCCTTCGCACATGGCTTCAACGTGCACTACGGTCAGGTGGTTCCCCGTGCCGACCTCGACGTGTGGATGGTTGCGCCGAAGGCGCCGGGCCACACCGTGCGTTCGACCTACACCCAGGGCGGCGGCGTGCCGCACCTGATCGCTGTGCACGCCGACAAGAGCGGCAAGGCGCGCGATCTGGCGCTGAGCTACGCAGCGGCCAACGGCGGAGGCAAGGCTGGCGTGATCGAGACCAACTTCCGCGAAGAAACCGAGACCGATCTGTTCGGCGAGCAAGCGGTGTTGTGCGGTGGCGCAGTCGAGCTGATCAAGGCTGGTTTCGAAACCCTGACCGAAGCCGGTTACGCGCCGGAAATGGCCTATTTCGAATGCCTGCACGAACTGAAGCTGATCGTCGACCTGATCTATGAAGGCGGCATCGCGAACATGAACTACTCGATCTCGAACAACGCCGAATACGGCGAGTACGTGTCGGGCCCGCGTGTCGTCACCGCTGAGTCTAAGAAGGCGATGAAGCAGATCCTGACCGACATCCAGACCGGCGAGTACGCGAAGAGCTTCATCATCGAGAACCGCGCCGGCGCACCGACGTTGCTGTCGCGCCGTCGCCTGATGGCCGAGCACCAGATCGAAGTCGTCGGCGAGCAGTTGCGCGCGATGATGCCTTGGATCAAGAAGAACCGCCTGGTCGATCAGTCGAAGAACTGAGTGCAGCCCGCAGGGTCCATGCGACCCGGCTCACACAGCGAGCCGCGAGGGTCACCTTGCGGCTTTTTCACATCCCCTGCGGTATCCTGCTTCGCATGACCATGAGCGGCACAGACGACCATCCGATCGACCCCGAGAACGATGACGGCCCGCTGCGCCCGCGTCGCAAGGGTGTTTACGTGCTGCCCAATCTGGTCACGCTGGCGGCCCTGTTCGGCGGTTTCTACGCGATCGTGATGGCGATGAACGGCCGCTTCGAGCAGGCGGCGATCGGCGTCTTCTGCGCAATGGTGCTCGACAGCCTGGATGGCCGCGTCGCGCGAATGACCAACACCCAGAGCACCTTCGGCGAGCAGATGGACAGCCTGTCAGACATGGTGTCCTTCGGCGCCGCGCCGGCCTTGATCGTCTACGAGTGGGCGCTGAAAGGCATGGGCAAGGCGGGGTGGGTCGCGGCATTTGTCTATTGCTCGTGTGCCGCACTGCGACTGGCCCGCTTCAACACCAACCTCACCGTCGTTGACAAGCGCTACTTCCAGGGCCTGCCCAGTCCGGCAGCCGCGGCCGTGGTCATGGGGTTCATCTGGTTGATGGACGACGCCGGCTATCAACAGTCCGATATGCACGGCTGGTTGGCTGGCCTGGCGATGGCGCTGACCCTGATTTCCGGTCTGACGATGGTCACCAACCTCCCGTTCTACAGCTTCAAGGAAGTCAGCCTGAAGCGCACCGTGCCGTTCATCGTCATCGTTGCGCTGGCGCTCGCAATCGCCTTGATCAACCTGCACCCGCCGATCGTTCTGTTCGCTGTGTTCTGCCTGTATGCCGGTTCGGGCTACGGCGTTTACGTCTGGCGGCGTATGAAAGGCCGACCCGTGAGCGTGATCGCGACTTCGACCGACGAGCCCGAAGAGCAGGGCCTGCACCGTTGAGAGCCGCGTGCTACATTCATAATGTGAACCCGCTTGGAACACCGTCGCTGACGCTACTGCTGGAGACCGCAAGGGCCCGTTGACCGTTCACGTCTCATCGTTTTCGTCTCGCCGGCCCGCTTGCACACGCAGCGGGCCGTTTTGTTTTGCGCAACTACTTTCCGTTCACGTCATCTGAGGATCAAGACCATGGCCGACAAACTCATCATCTTCGACACCACCTTGCGTGATGGCGAGCAATCCCCGGGCGCCTCGATGACCCGTGACGAAAAACTGCGCATCGCCCGGCAACTGGAGCGGCTCAAGGTCGATGTGATCGAAGCTGGTTTTGCTGCATCTTCGAACGGCGATTTCGAAGCGGTCAAGGCGATCGCTCAGGCGATCAAGGACAGCACGGTGTGTTCGCTGGCGCGCGCCAACGACAAGGACATCGCACGCGCTGCCGAAGCACTGAGAGGCGGCGCTTCCACGCGCATCCACCTGTTTCTCGCGACCAGCCCCTTGCACATGGAAAAGAAGTTGCGCATGACGCCCGATCAGGTGTTCGAGCAGGCGAAGCTCTCGGTGCGCTTTGCACGCAACCTGTCCGGTGACGTCGAGTTCTCGCCGGAAGACGGCTACCGCTCGGATCCGGACTTCCTGTGCCGTGTGCTCGAAGCCGTCATCGCTGAAGGCGCCACCACGATCAACATACCCGACACCGTCGGCTACGCTATCCCAGAGCTGTACGGCAACTTCATCCTCGACCTGCGCACCCGCATTCCGAACGCCGACAAGGCGATCTGGTCGGTGCACTGTCACAACGACCTTGGCATGGCGGTGGCCAATTCGCTGGCCGGCGTGAAGATCGGCGGTGCGCGGCAGGTCGAATGCACGATCAACGGCCTGGGTGAACGCGCGGGCAACTGCGCGTTGGAAGAGGTCGTGATGGCGGTGCGCACCCGTCGAGATCATTTCGGGCTCCAGGTGGGCATCGACGCCTCGCAGATCGTCGCGACCTCGCGGCTCGTCGCGCAGACCACCGGCTTCGTGGTGCAGCCGAACAAGGCCGTGGTCGGTGCGAACGCCTTTGCACATGCGTCCGGCATCCACCAGGACGGCGTGCTCAAGGCCCGTGACACCTACGAGATCATGCGGGCCGAGGACGTGGGCTGGGCCGCCAACAAGATCGTGCTGGGCAAGTTGTCCGGGCGCAATGCGTTCAAGCAGCGGCTGCACGACCTCGGCATCGAGCTGGCGTCGGAAACCGAGGTCAACGCGGCGTTCGCCAAGTTCAAGGAACTGGCCGATCGCAAGAGCGAGATCTTCGACGAGGACATCACCGCGCTGGTGATGGACGAATCGGTCACCGCCGAACAGGAGCATTACCGCCTTCTCTCGCTGTCGCAGCATTCGGAAACCGGCGAGTTGCCGCACGCCCGCGTCGCGTTTGCCGCGGGAACGACCGAACTGCACGCCGAGAGCGACGGCAACGGACCAGTCGACGCCAGTCTGAAGGCGATCGAATCCAAGCTCGGAACCGGCGCGGAATTGCTGCTCTATTCGGTCAATGCCATCACCTCTGGCAGCACAGAATCGCAAGGCGAGGTGACGGTGCGCCTGCAATTGGCGGGCAGGGTGGTCAACGGTGTCGGTGCCGATCCAGACATCGTCGTCGCGTCAGCGAAAGCGTATCTGTCGGCGTTGAACAAGCTGCACAGCACGACGGAGAGGGTGGCTGCTCAAGGCTGATTTCGGGCCGGCCGTGGTCGCGAATGCACAAGGTACTTGAGGAAAGCGACGTAACTTTTTGATATTGCGCGTTTTTTTCGAGTGGCCTACACTTTGGACCACGGTCGGAATCGAGGCACTTGTGACAAAACTCTCTCGCTATTGGCTCGCAGTGCTCGCCTCGGCCGCTCTGGTGGTTATCACTGCTCAGCCCGTTTGGGCTGAAGACGACACAACGCCAGCCCCGGTGGTACGAACGCCGGCCAAAACGAGTCAAGTTGCCGTTCGGGCCAAGGCGCGCAGCGCAACGCGAGCACATCGGGTGTCGGCACGACTTGTCGCGACATCTACCCGGGTTCCGGCACGCCATGTCGCCGCGAAGGTAATTCCTGCCCAACCCTCGATGGGCGAACTGGCTGGCCTGCGGTCGACCCCTGACAAGCTGGAACTGAAATCGAGCGTGGCCTTGGTGGTGGACCAGGACACCGATGAAGTCCTGTTCAGCAAGAACTCGCAGGCCGTGCTGCCAATTGCATCGATTACCAAGCTGATGACAGCCGTGGTCGTCACCGACGCCGCCTTGCCGCTGGATGAAGTGCTGACCGTCACCCAGGACGATGTTGACACCGAATAGGGCAGCCGCTCGCGGTTGACCGTCGGCACGCAGCTGACGCGTGAGGAAATGCTACACCTGGCGCTGATGTCCTCGGAAAACCGGGCTGCGCATGCCCTCGGCCGCAACTACCCCGGTGGCTTGTCAGCGTTTGTGGCTGCGATGAATGCGAAGGCTCAGTCGCTGGGCATGACCGACACTCGCTACGTCGAGCCGACCGGCCTGTCGAGCCAGAACCAGTCCAGCGCCCACGATCTGGCGGCCTTGGTCAAGCTGGCCCACACCCATCCCCTGATCCGCGAGCTGTCCACTTCGCCTGAATACCAGGTCGATGTCGGTCACCGCCAGTTGCAATTCCACAACACCAATGGCCTGGTCAGCAATCCGAGGTGGGAGATCGGTTTGCAAAAGACGGGCTACATCTCCGAGGCAGGTCGCTGCTTGGTCATGCAGGCCAGCATGGCCGGCCGCAAGTTGATCATGGTGTTCCTCGATTCCAGCGGACGGTACACCCGGCTTGCTGACGCCGAGCGGGTGCGCAAGTGGATCAACACGAAATTCCCGAAAGCTGCATCCTGATCGTCAAAACCGCCACGGGCGGTATCCGGCAACGAATCGCTTCCTGAAGTATTTCGGCACGTGTAACGGCAGCCAGGAGACCGGTTGTGCCGCCTCTGCCAGCGCGGACGCCAGACGCGATTTGACGAGCCCCATTGTCTCGCTCCGGGTGGCGTTCGGATGCGCCACCGTCAGCGTCATTGTCGGATTGGTATTGATCTCGTAAGTCTGCGGGCGCCCGGCGACGATGCCGAAATCGAGGCGACCGAACTGCATACCGGCCAATTCAAACACCCGCATCACATAGTCATGGTGCGGGTAGGCGTCCATCTCCGCCCGCTCGGCCAGATACTGTGCTGCCGACGCAACGCCTTCCGAGCCGGTCTTGGCCATCCAGCCGGCGTCATTCACGGTGTTGGCGCGAATGATGTGTGGACCGACGCGAAATGCCGCGTGCTTCTGGAAGCTGCCCGTGTCGGGCTGCGGCTCGGCTGCGTACTCGACGAAAACCAGGTCGCGCATCAGACCGCCGCTGTTGAGAGCCCGCGCCAGGGCTGCGTCTGCGGCGGCGCGGTCGTGTAACAGGTCGGTCAATGCCCCGCGGTGCGCCGCGATCGTGCGCAGGAACACCGGATACCGCCGCGGCCACTCGCCAGCCGCTGGCAGGTAACAGGTGAATCCATTGAGACCTTCTGCATGCAGCGCCTTCAGCAGGCTGTCGCGCGGACGAAAGTCACGCGGGTTGTTCAGCACAGGCAGCCCGGCCTCGCGCAGGTGGTCGTGCAATCGCCCGGCGATTTCGTGCTCCATTGGCGCGAGCCGATCGAAATCGGTCATCACATAGGTGCCGCGCGGCAACCATCTGCAGCCCCACAGTTTTTCGTAGCTCAGCACGCGGCCCGAAACACCTCGCTCTCGAAGCTGTTCGGGCATGTCGCCGAATGTGTAGGCGTGGTCCTGGCTGCAGACGTAAATCAACCGCCGAGCGCTGGTGTTGACCATGGAGGATCTTTGGTGATACGGTCGACGCGCTGGTTCTCCACACGCCGCTTCCATCCTAGTTCATCAAAGGAATATCGATGATTTCAGTGCCCCTCGACCCGAAGAAACTGCTTGGTTTCAAATTGATTCCGCTGAATGCGGTCGATGCACGTGCAGCCGTCGCCATCAAGCTGGGTGCCAAGGTCGGCGGGAAAGTCGGGACCAAGGGCGGGGGCTGACACCTCGCAGCTGACACCCCCGGCATCGCCGATGCGAGAGCGCGAGGTGCTGCCAGTGGCGGCCCCATTTGCTTTCGCACCTTCTGCCGCACGAGGGGTCGCGCTCGATGGCGCGATGCATGGCCAACTCGCGTCAAGCTTGGCGCACGTCGCCGAAGTCTGCGCCAGCGTAGCACCTGACATCACCGGCCAGCTGATCCGCCCTCGTGCATTGTTGGCCGCAGGCAATGCATTGCCTTCCCGGGCGTTCGGTCTCTACTTCCATCTCGCCAGTTCCCTGTTCGATGGCAGCGAAGTGGCCGCCCGATGGGCAGCGGCGCAGCTCGATGCGATCGAGCCAAGGACACCAGGCCTGCGCATGCAGCGCTGGGGCAGTGCCGAATCGGCCGATGTCGAGACGGTGCAGGCTTTGCGCATGGGTGACGACGCCCCGCAGTTCGCGCCCATTTCCGAGGCCACAGCGCAGCGCTTCGCGGCACTGGTGACCGAAGGCCTGGCCCTGCTGCAGGCGGCCACGCCCGAGTTGCATGGCGAGATCACCGGTTTGCTCTCGGAGATGCTGTTCGCCCAGGCCCCGGCCGGCGCCGCGATGGAATTCGATGGCGCCTCGCACTACCAGTTCTGGGGCCTGCTGCTGCTGAACCCTTCGCACCACCACACCCCACTCGGCATTGCCGAGGTGCTGGCCCACGAAGCCGGTCACAGCCTGCTGTTTGGCCTGACGATCGACGAGCCGCTGGTGCGCAACGACGACGACGAGTTGTTCGTCTCGCCGCTGCGACCCGACCCGCGGCCGATGGACGGCATCTATCACGCCACCTTCGTCTCGGCGCGGATGGCCTGGGCGATGGAAGCGCTGGCGGACAGCGGTCTGCTGACGCCTGCGGAACAACAACATGCCCGCGCCGAGGCTGCCAAGGATCGCGAGAATTTCTCAAAGGGCTGGCAGACCGTCATGCAGCACGGTCGGTTGTCGGCAACCGGCACGCAAATCATCGAGAACGCGCGCCGATGGGTGCACGCCGGTTGATCCTGTTGTCCCGTGTCGCACTGCTGTCGGGCACACCCCTGACGACTCACCGAGTCGTCAGGCGGGCCTCCGCCGCCTGACGGTGTTCGGCGGTGCTGCGTCAACATGGGGTGGTGTGCGCTGGTGCCCCAGCGAGGTCGATATCTGATCGGCGGTATCACGCAGCCGCTCCAGCCAGCGGTCTTCGAGCCGGTCTGCCGGCGCTGAAATGGACAGGCCAGCCACCAGCATGCCCTGGTCGTCGTAGATGCCCGCCGCCATGCAGCGCACACCGACTTCCAGCTCCTCGTCATCGCGCGCCGTGCCGCGTGCCAGCACGTTCGACAGCTCGCGCTCCAGCGCTGTCGCCTCGGTGAGGCTGTTGCGCGTGTGCCCGATCAGCCCGCTGCGGGTGGCGTACGAGCGCACGCGCTGAATATCGTCTTGCGCCAGGAACAGCTTGCCGACCGAGGTCAGGTGCAAGGGCGCCCGCCCGCCGACCGCCCGCACCACCTGCATGCCCGAGCGCTCGCTGTAAGAGCGCTCGATGTAGACGATCTCGTCGCCTTGCCGCATCGACAGGTTGACCGCTTGCTGGGTCAGCTGATGCAGTTCACGCATCGGCCCCAGCGCCGCCTCCCGCACGTCAAGCTGCGCCTTGACCAGGTTGCCCAGCTCCAGCAGCCGCATGCCCAGCCGGTAGCTGCCAACTTCCGGCCGATCGACCAAGCGGCCCGAGACCAAGTCGTTCAGGATGCGGTGTGCGGTCGACGGGTGCAGCCCGGTCTTCTCGCTGATCAGCTTCAGCGGCACTGAGCCCGGATGCTGGGCCAGCACATCCAGCACCGCAAAGCTGCGCGCCAGCACTTGCACGGCGGGCGTCTGGTGCGCGGGGCTTTTCATGACCCGCATTTTCCTCCCGAGCGAGAAGAGATTTTTGTATAACAAAATGGGCTGGCTCAGCGTGGTGGCACGGCGCACCGGTTTCAGCCCGGGATGTCGGGTTCGACCAGCGTCGCCAGTTGCGCCAGCGACTCCTGCCAGCCGAGGTGGCACATCTCCAGCGGAATGACCTCGGGAATCCCGTCCTGCACGATGCTGATGTCCCTGCCACACAGCACCGGATTAAGGGTCACCGACACCGTCAGAACGCCCGGCAGGTTCGGGTCATCGAACTGGTCGGTGTTGCGAATCAGCTCGTTCGGCACCAGTTCCAGATGCTCCCCGCCGAACGAGTGCCCGCGGCCGGAAGAGAAGTTGCGAAAGGTCATCCGGAACCTGCCACCGACACAGGCGTCCATCTGATGCACTTGGCAGGTGGGGCCGTAAGGCGGCAGCCACTTGCTGAGCGCATCGGGTTCGAGGAAGGCCCGATACACCTTCTCGGGTGGGGCGCGAAACACGCGGTGAAGTTGGATGCTGCGAGAGGACATGGTGGAACTCCTTTGCGTTTCAGACGGTCGTCGGTACGCAGCCAGCGATGCTGATCCTCATTCGATCGGGTTCTCTTTGGCGGGTTGCCAGTACGGGCATCGAACCGTCCACGTTTCGATGCATTCTGGCGCGAGATGGGCCAGCCCGACTGTTACCGTTAGAGGGTGCTGACACATGCCCGATGCGCTGCGGGCCCCATCGATGACGAACAGAGGCAGTGAGACACCAAGCGGGTGGCTGGCTCGGCTTGTGCGCGAATGGTGCTGCGCGCTGCTGACGTTGATGTGCCTCGGCACCCTGGTCGCAGCGCCAGCCTGGTCGCAAGGCGAGCCCCCGTCAGTCGCGTCTGCGCCTGATGCCGGATCACGGCGCGCCGCGAACATCACCGCGCCGCGCATCAACGAACGTCTGACGGCGCGCGAGCTCGGGCTGGTGATCAACACGAATGATCCGTACTCGGTCGCCGTCGGCGAGTTTTACCGCGAGGCTCGCCGGCTGACCGAGGCGCAGGTGCTGCGGGTCGAACTGCCGCGCCGCGCCGAGCTGACGCCCGATGAGTTCGAGGCGCTGCAGGCGCGCATCAAGGCATTTTTCGCCCCCGAGATCCAGGCGCTGGCCTTGGCCTGGGTCGAGCCGTTCGCGGTGTCCTGCAATTCGATCACCGGCGCGCTGGCACTGGGCTATGACTCCGCGCTGTGCTGGAAATCCTGTGCGCCGTCGCGTCCGTCGCGCTACTTCAATTCAGCCAGCGCCCACCCGTACACCGATCTGCAGATGCGCCCGTCGATGCTGCTGGCCGCGAAGGACGTGGCGATGGCCGAAGCGATGATCCGGCGTGGTGTGGCTTCGGACCACACGCTGGGTCTGCGCGGTGCGCCTGACGTCAACGCCCATTACCTGATCACCGCCGACAACGCGCGCAGCGCGCGCGCGCCGCTTTTTCCCGCGCCGGGGCACGTCAAGGGCTTCGGTGTCGACATCCATGTCGAAGAGGCCGAGGTGCTGGAAGGCGCCCAGCGGCTGCTGCTCTACGAGACGGGCAAGGTGAAGGTCGACAAGCTCGACACGCTGCAGTGGGTGCCCGGCGGTCTGGGCGATCACCTCACCTCGTTTGGCGGTCGCCTCGATGGCAAGTACGGGCAGATGAGCGCGCTGGAGTGGATCGCCTCGGGCGCCACCGGCAGCTACGGCACGGTGTCGGAGCCGTGCTCGCACCCGCAGAAGTTCCCGCACCCACAGATCGTGCTGTTGCACTACGTGCAAGGCGCCACGCTGATAGAGGCCTACTGGAAAAGCGTGGCCTGGC
>JAYVEB010000274.1:0-2975 GCA_043749095.1 Burkholderiales bacterium
GGAAGGGCCGCTTGCCCGGTGCCACCACGTTGCAATGCGCGGCGTCGAGATGAAACGCGTGGCCGCGGTTTTGCAGACTCAGGCCCCATTCGGGCAGCACCACGCCGGAGCCGAAACCCATGTAGTTGCTCTGGATGAAGCTCACCATCATTCCCGACGCGTCGGCGGTGCAGAGGTAGATGGTGCCGCCCTTGGCCGGGTTGCCGGCGCCGAAATCCTGCGCGCGCTTGGGGTCGATGAGCCGGGCGCGGCTTGCGAGATAGGCGTCGCTCAGCAGTTCCCCTGCGCTGCAGTGCATGCTGCTCGCTTCGGCGACGTGGTGGTAGACGTCGGCAAAGGCCAGCTTCATCGCTTCGATCTGCAAATGCTGCGAGGCCGCGCCATCAAGCGGCAGCGACGCCAGGTCGAACCGGCCCAGGATGCCGAGCGCGATCAGCGCCGCGATGCCCTGTCCGTTGGGCGGTATCTCGTGCAGATGGTGGTCGCGATAAGCCTGCGCGATGGGCTCGACCCATTCGGGCCGAAAGCCCGCGAGGTCGGCCACGGTGAGGGCGCCGCCCTGCTCGCGCGCGGCACGCGCGAGCGCCTCGGCGATCTCGCCTTCGTAGTAGCTGCGCCCCGCACTCGCCGCGATGGCGCGCAGCGCCCTGGCCGCGCCCGGCATGCGAAACAACTCGCCGACCTCGGGCGCACGACCGCGCGGCAAGAAGGTCTCGGCAAAGCCCGGCTGCGCCACCAGTGCCTCGACCTTCGCCGCCGCGGCCCACTTCTGCTGCACCACCACCGGCACGGCATAGCCGCGCTCGGCGATGTCGATGGCCGGCGCCAGCAGCTCGGCGAAGGGCAGCTTGCCGAAACGCTCGCTCAATGCCACCCAGGCGGCCACGGCGCCCGGCACCGTCACCGAATCCCAGCCGCGCTGCGGTGGCGTCCTGGCGTCGGGCCCGTACTTGCGGCGGAAGTAGTCCGTCGTCCACGCCGCTGGCGCGGGGCCGGAGGCATTGAGTCCCTGGAGCTGCTTGCCGTCCCACAGGATGCAGAAGGCGTCCGAGCCGAGGCCGTTGCTGCAGGGCTCGACGATGGTCATCGCCGCTGCGGTGGCGATCGCTGCATCCACCGCGTTGCCGCCACTGGCGAGCATGCGCAGGCCCGCCTGCGCCGCCAGCGGATGCGAAGTCGCGACGACGTTGCGCGCGAACACCGGCAGGCGCGTGCTGCGGTAGCTGCTCGTGTAGTCAAAGGGATTCATCGTTCGATTATGAAGTGCCAGCCAGCATCCGGTACTCACAAACGGTCGCCCGAGGGCGGCGCTTGCCGAGCGGCGAGGGGCACTCATACGGATTCATCTTCATTGAATAAGCGCTGCAGTGCGCAGGTGTCGCGTTGCCGAGCGCCGCTGGTGTCGGGCGTCGGGCGGCAGGGCATTTGGGAGGTTCGGGCGACGCGGCAGGCGGTGCCCGGCGGGGGCTCACACCGTGGCGGTCTGCGCTTCGCTTCGACTGCACTCTGGTGCTCGGGCTGGGGTCGCGCCGCATAACTCGCTGCGTTCACTCCACACTGCGCTCAAACAAACGCGGCGAGTTAGCTTTACGAAGCGCTTCGCGCCGACCCCAGCCCTGTGCTCCTTCGCCGCCACAGAGTGAGCCCCCGCCGGGCACCGCCTGCCGCGAGCCACCAGCATGGGTGTGCGCAACTCAGAGCATCGCCGTGTTTGCACACGCGTCCTGCCAGACGCCGCCGCTGTGTACCGCGCACCGCGCGCCGCGAGCCGGCACGGCGGTTTGCAACGCAACCCACCGCAGTGTTTGCAAAGGCGCGTCCGGGCAGGCGGCAGCGCGCCTTCGAGGCGCTGAGGAGCACAGGGCTCGTGGCCGCGCGCGCAGCGCGCTTGGTCATCTGACTCGTCGCGCTTGTTTGAACGCAGCGAACGCAGTGAGCGCAGTGAGTTGCGCGACGGGCCACGAGCCCGAGCACCGCAAGGCAGTCGGAGCAAAGCGCAGACCGCCTCGACGAAGCGCTGCCGCCTGCCCGGACGCGCCTTTGCCTCCCCCAATCTACCCCTTGCCCTTGCCCTTGCCCGCAACCCGCACGCTGAAAATCGCCGACGGGCCGTTTGCAGACTGCTTTTCCCAGTCAAATCGAAGCCGCCTAAGCCGGCACCAGGAAATCCCGGCTGATGCCCATGCCGAGATCTCCGACCCGATCCAGAAACTGGGTCAGGAAGGCGTGCAGCCCCGTCGCCAGGATCTCGTCGATGCGCCCGAAGCCGAGGTCGGCGCGCAGTCGCCCGGCGCGGCGCAGGGTCTCGCCGCTGTGCTCGTTGGCCAAGTGTTCCAGGTTCGCCACCACCTCGTTCATGCACGCCGCCAGCGAGCGTGGCATGTCGGGCCGCAGGATCAGCAGCTCGGCCACCTTCTCGGGCCGGATGACGTTGCGATAGACCTTGCGATAGACCTCGAAGCCCGACACCGAACGCAGGATTGCGCTCCAGTAATAGAAGTCGATCTCGACCGGCTCGCGCTGCGGCCCGCGCCGGGCGCCGAAGAACTCGTTGTCGGCGGCGTGGAACTTCACGTCGAGCAGCCGTGCGGTGTTGTCGGCGCGCTCGAGAAAGGTGCCCAGGCGCAGGAAGTGAAAGCTCTCGTCCTGCAGCATCGTGCCCAAGGTGACACCGCGCGACAGGTGCGAGCGAAACTTCACCCACTCGAAGAACTCCGCCGGGTCGCGCTGCCAGGCGCCGCCCGCCACCTGGCCCTCGAACTCGAGCCAGGTTCGGTTGGCGGTCTCCCACACTTCGGTGGTGAGCGCGCCACGCACCGCACGTGCGTTCTCGCGCGCGGCGCGCAGGCACGAATGGATGCTCGACGGGTTGGTGTCGTCGCGCACCATGAAGTCCATCACCTCGCGCGCCCGGATGCGGTCGTGGCGATGGTGGTAGTCGGCCGTCAGCTCGCTGATGCTGAGCAGGCCACGCC
>JAYVEB010000275.1:0-2972 GCA_043749095.1 Burkholderiales bacterium
AGCGTCCAGCCGGTCGGGTTGTTCGGCGCGTTGACCAGCAGCACGCGCGTGCGGTACGTGACGGCCGCCAGCAACTCGTCGAGATCGAGCCGCCAGGCACCGCTGCGAGGCCGCAGCGAAACGCGTGTGACGCAGCCGCCCAGGATCGCCGGCTGCGCGGTGAGGTTGGGCCACACCGGCACCACCGCGACCACCTCGTCGCCCGCACCGACCAGGGCCTGCATCGAAATCATCAACGCATTGACGCCCGAGGACGTGATGGCGATGCGCTCGCTGCCGAGCGGCGGGTGCAGCGAACTCACGTAGCCGGCGACCGCTTCGCGCAATTCGGGCATGCCGAGGGTGTGCGAATAGAAGGTCTCGCCACGCTGCAGCGATTCGATCGCGGCGTCGCGGATGAAGGCCGGCGTGGCCTCGTCGCCTTCGCCGAACCAGAACGCGAGCACGTCGGCGCGGCCGAGGCCGGCGTTGGCCACTTCACGAATCTTGGAGCCGGGCAGGCCCTGGATCACTTCACGCATTCACAAGGCCCTTGAAAACAAAAATGCCGCTCTCAATTCGAACGGCATGGGCAGCCAGAAGTTGCCCACCCCACCGAGTCCCTGAATTCTAGGAGTTCACCATGTTCGTCATGCCCCTCGCCCACCGTCAAAACCACAACGGCCATGCTCGTGACCTGAGCCGCGCGTTCGACCGCCTGTTCGACGACACCGTCGAGCGCGTGTTCCAGGCGAGCGCGAGTGCGCCCGAGGCCGCTTCACGCATGCCCGCGCTCGACCTGCGCGAGACCGCGCAGCACTACAGCGTGCAGGTCGACCTGCCCGGCATCGCCAAGGAGGATGTGAAGGTCACGATCGACGGCAAGCGCATCGCCATTGAAGCCGCCGCACGCAGCGAGACGCCCGCGGCCGAGGGCGAGCGTCAGTTGGTGCGCGAGCGCAGTGCCAGCGCGTTTGCACGCCGCTTCACGTTGCCGATCGAAGTCGACGAAGCCGCGTCGCAGGCCAAGATGGAGAACGGCGTGCTCAGCCTCACGCTGGTCAAGAAAGTCAAGCCGGCGTCGCAGCTCGCGATCGCCTGAGCGTCAGAGAGCCGAGGCCGCCACGGCGTTGACCGCCGTGAGCGGCCAGCGCGGCTGCACATCGAAAGCCAGGTCGTGCCGCGCCACCGCGCGGCCGGACTGCAGGCGCATCGCTGCAGCCAGCGCGATCATGGCGCCGTTGTCGGTACACAGCGCCAGCGCTGGGTAATGCACGCAGAGGCCGCGCTGGGCGCAGGCGGTGTCGAGCTGCTCGCGCAGCAAGCGGTTCGCACCCACGCCGCCGGCCACCACCAGGCGCGCGAGGCCGGTCGCCGCGAGCGCCGCGAGCGACTTCTTCACCAGCACCTCCACGATCGCGGCCTGCGTGGCCGCCGCCAGGTCGGCGCGCGGCTGCTCGCAAGCCCCGTCGCCCAGCTTGAGGGCCTGCGTGCGCACCGCGGTCTTGAGGCCGGCAAAAGAAAAGTCCAGGTTGCCGCTGTGCAGGAGCGGGCGCGGCAGCTTGTAGGCGCTGGCGTCGCCGAACTCGGCCAAGCGTGCCAGGGCCGGCCCGCCCGGGTAGCCCAGGCCGAGCAGCTTGGCCGATTTGTCGAAGGCTTCGCCGGCCGCGTCATCGATGGTCTCGCCCAGCAACTCGTAGTCGCCGACGCCGGCCACGCGCATGAGTTGCGTGTGGCCGCCCGACACCAGCAGCGCGACAAACGGAAACCGCGGAGGATCATCCGAGAGAAACGGCGACAGCAGGTGACCCTCGAGGTGATGCACGCCGAGCACCGGCTTGCCGAGCGCGGCGGCCAGCGCGCAAGCGACGGCACTGCCCACGAGCAGCGCACCGGCGAGGCCGGGCCCGCGCGTATAGGCAATCACATCGATCTCATTCAATCCGCGACCGGCATCGGCAAGCACTTGTCGCGCCAACGGCAGCGCGCGGCGGATGTGGTCGCGCGAGGCCAGCTCAGGCACCACACCGCCGTAGTCGGCGTGCATCGCGACCTGGCTGTGAAGCGCCTGCGACAGCAGACGCGGCACGGTATCGGCGCCGTATTCGACCAGCGCCACGCCGGTTTCGTCGCATGAGGATTCAAAGCCGAGGATCAACATCGAGTCAGTGTAGTGAGCGTGCGGAGCGACCCAGGCCTTGCATGTGTCCAGATCGTTTTCATTTGCTCACAAAGCCTTTGTGGCTAATGTCACAAAACGAGGGCCGGGCGAGCTTCTGCTTGTCATGGGGCGTCGTTACCCTGCGATCAAGGCGCATAGCCGCCTTGCCCTGGGGGAAGACGATGAAGCACTACAAGCTCGTGGCATGGCCCGATCTACCGGCGCCGTTTCACCGCACCGCCTACCGGCGCATGCTGCACCAGATGTCGCAGCGTCACGTGTCGGTGCAGCAGCTCATGCACGAAAGCGGCCTTGCACGCGCTGCGGTGACCCAGTTCCTCGACACGCTCGTCGCGCGCCATTTGCTGACCGAGCGCGAGCAGGCCGCCCCGGCCACGCTGTTTGCCAGCCTGAGCCCGGTCGAATGGTTTCGCCGCACCTTCAGCGGCGTCGAGGAGCGCGCCTGAGCGGCGCCTGATTTCCTTGACCCGAGGCCCGCCGCGTGCGGGCCTTTTCGTTGCGGGCGTCGCTGTCGCAGGGCAACGCCGGTCGCGGTTGCCGGCTGGCGCGCTACTTGCACGGCACAACGCCATGAGCCCCTCCCAGACCCTGCGCATCGTCGTCGTCGCACCGGAATCACTGAGCCCGGAGCCGCACGACGCGGCGGCGCTCGACGCCGCCGAGCGCTCGCGCCATTTGCGCATCGGCTTGCTCGCCAGCGGCTACAACATCGTGGCGGTGCTGCCGGCCGACGCCTTCTTGCCCGCGCGCATCGCGCAGATCCAGCCCGACATGATCATCATCGACGCCCAGAGCGAGGCGCGCGACACGC
>JAYVEB010000276.1:0-2969 GCA_043749095.1 Burkholderiales bacterium
GGAAGCGCATTCCTTTGGTAGCCAGCATCGCGGTTTATACCCGTCGTAAAAAACTCAGCATAAACGAGCAGGCAGTATGACCGCCAATGCGACAGAACCCTTCAAGCCCAACGAGGCCTTTTCTTTTCAAATCGCGACAGATGACCAGGCTGAAACCGACCGCTTGTGGAGCGCCGTCGTCGGCAACGGCGGCCAGGAAAGTGAGTGCGGTTGGTGCAAGGACCGGTGGGGATTGTCATGGCAGATCACACCGCGCGCCCTCACCGTGGCGCTCTCCGACCCCGATCGCGCGGCGGCCAGGCGCGCGTTCGACGCGATGATGAGCATGAAAAAGATCGACATCGCCGCTATAGAGGCGGCACGGCTGGGCCAAAACCTATCGTCAAGCTGATGGCGCGTGTCCAGCACCTTATTTCCTGTTTCGAGTTGAGTGGATGGCTGACCGGTTCTGGCCGAATGCAGCAAACCGCGCCATAAAAGTGGCGCAGTTCAATAAACTGCGCCACTATCGCGCCACGTCTCTATACAAACCGCTGACGCAGCCCCCCGACCTGGCACGTCGCACCGTCCAGCATCAATCAGCGTTGGTGAAACAGCACCAAGCGGGTCTCGCGGGTGAGGTCTCCCTTGGTGGCGGTGATGTTGGCTTCGTAGCGCGCGCCGGGTATCGGCACCTGCGCCTGGAAGCTGAAAACAAAGTTGCCAGCGGCGTCTGAACGCAGGGTCTGGGTCAGTACTGGCTGATTGATGCCATAAAAGCCAGCCAATGAAGCAATCATCTGGACCTGAACATCCACCTTTGCATCTGGCGCAGTGCGCCCGCGCACCTCGATGGGGCTGCCGCTGACCTGTGCATTATTGGCATGGCTGGTGATTTCCAAAGGCAAAACGGCCGCCACTGGCGGTGGGGATTGCGGCCCGGCCACGTTAAATATCCAGTCCTGACGCACAGTGTTACCGGCGTTGTCGGCCGCAGTGAGTTGGACCGGATGAGCGCCAGGTCGTAGTTCGCCCCGCCAGGTCAAAAACTGGGGCGTGATGGTGGCATTGCGCGTCATGTCCTGGCCGCCGATCAGGAGTTTCACACTCCTCGGGTCCACACCCATGCCGCCCCTGTCGTCAAAGGTGGCAGAAACCGTGACCGGGTTGCCCGCCACCGTCTCATTGTTTTGCGGCGCAAGGTTTCGGACTGTAGGTGGCCGGGCATCGACCAGCAGCGCCTGATTCAAGCGCGAGCGAGTCACCTGGCCGTTGCTATCCAGAGCGGCGGTAATGTTGAGCGACGGCGGGAAGTTGTCGTTGCGGCGGATGGTGTAGGCGCCTTCGTAGCGACCGGGGCGCACTTCGGGCATGGGCACATCGCGGACCACCCCGTCAATGGTGAATGAGGCGCGTGCGCCTGGCGTGCCGACGGCGGCAAAGCGCAGTTCGGCGCCAGGCTCGATACGCGCCACCGGCGTGACGTTGAAGCGCTCAATGACTGGGGCCACGGCCACGGCCACAGGCGGGGGCGCTGGCGGTGCAGGCCGACTCGCGACTGGCGGCGGCGGCGGCGGTGGCGTGGCAGCCAGCGCTTGTGTCGCCACGACGGATGCATTGCGCACACGCAGCGTTGCGCGCGCCGTAGCTTGCGAGCCTAGCCGGTCGCGTCGACTCAGGGTGTAAGAGCCTTCGTAAACACCGGGGTCGACTTCGCGCAGCACAATGTTCTTGTTGATGCCACTCAGCCGCACGCTGGCCTGGCCGCGTGGCGTGCCTTCCAGCGTGAAATCAATGTCGCTGCCGGGCGCGAGCTGCTCGGACACATCCACCTGAAAGCTGCTGATCTGCGGCACAAAACGCGCTTTGGGTTGCGCCCCGGCAAGCTGCGGCGCGGTGGCGACAAAGCCGGTGAGCAACAGCGGTACAAGAAATGAAAGGAATCGATGGACTTGCATGGCAGGCCTTTTGCGAAGAAGAGAATTCCTTGTAACCAGCAACACATGGCCCCGACGTAGGCGCATGCCCGAAGAACGCGTGGGCAGAACGCGTGGTCGTGGCGTCAGGTTTTGGTTAGCGCGTCTCGCTTGAGCGGCTGTGACGCAACGTGGGCGCCGACATTCAGGCGCGGGCTTCACTGGGCTATTCTGGGCTTTCAGAATTTTCGACGACCGACATCACGTTTAAACAGTGTCACGCTCAGCGATTTGACTTGCGGAAAATCGTAAATACAATGTACGTATGATTGAATTCGAATGGGATGAGGCCAAAGCCGTTGCAAATCTCAAGAAACATCAAGTGTCTTTTGAAGAGGCCAAGTCGATTTTTTTTGACGAGTTCGGCGTTCAATTCTTCGATGCTGATCATTCATCCGACGAAGAGCGCTTCTTGATGCTTGGAATGAGTTCAGGCGCAAAGTTGCTCATCGGCTGTCATTGCGAACGGGATCACGGTGCGGCGATTCGAATCACCTCGGCACGCAAAGCAACCAAGCGTGAAAGCGCGTTCTATGGAGGTGCACACACATGAAAGCAGAATACGACCTCTCTCAACTGAAGTCCCGCAAAAACCCATACGCATCCAAGCTGAAGAAGCCTGTCACGATACGGCTGTCAGGGGACGTTGTGCAGTATTTCAAAGGCATGGCTGATGAGGCGGGTGTGCCGTATCAGAGCCTCATTAATTTGTACCTGCGCGACTGTCTTGCCAATAGTCGAAAGGTGCAAATCAATTGGCCTGGAACTGCTTAACATGACAATCAACACGCAGCAGCCTGCGGCGCGGTTATTTTTACGTTAGGTGCTTCCTGCCTTCATGTGAGAACCATGATTTAAAGACTTTTTGTATGCAAAGCACTTTCTACCCATCCCGGCTCCAATGATGTCCACTGCAGAACCATCTCCCGTTCATGAAGTCTTCCAGCAAGATCTGGCCGGGGTGAATTTCGTCCAGTAATTTGGCCATTTTTAGCCCCCATAGATCAGGCCCAA
>JAYVEB010000277.1:0-2961 GCA_043749095.1 Burkholderiales bacterium
CGATCGTGGTCGACACCGCGCACGGCCACAGCGCTGGCGTGATCGAGCGGGTGCGCTGGGTCAAGCAGAACTACCCGAACGTTGATGTGATCGGCGGCAACATCGCCACTGGCTCGGCGGCGCTGGCGCTGGTCGAGGCCGGTGCCGACGGCGTGAAAGTGGGCATCGGCCCCGGCTCGATCTGCACCACTCGCATCGTCGCCGGCGTCGGCGTGCCGCAGATCACCGCGATCGACAACGTCGCCAAGGCGCTGGCCGGCAGCGGCGTGCCGCTGATTGCCGATGGCGGCATCCGTTACTCGGGCGACATCGCCAAGGCGCTGGCCGCTGGCGCGCACACCGTGATGATGGGCGGCATGTTCGCCGGCACCGAAGAGGCGCCGGGCGAGATCGTGCTGTTCCAGGGTAGAAGTTACAAAAGCTACAGGGGCATGGGCAGCATCGGTGCGATGCAGCAGGGCAGCGCCGACCGCTACTTCCAGGACAACACTGGCGCCAATCCGAATGCCGACAAGCTGGTGCCCGAGGGCATCGAAGGCCGCGTGCCGTACAAGGGCTCGATGATCAGCATCGTGTTCCAGATGGCCGGTGGCATCCGCGCGGCGATGGGTTATTGCGGCTGCGCCAGCATCGAGGCGATGCGCAACAAGGCCGAGTTCGTTGAAATCACCAGTGCTGGCATCCGCGAGAGCCACGTCCACGACGTGCAGATCACGAAGGAAGCGCCGAACTACCGCTCGGAATGACGACGCCTGTGATCGACAACGCTGGCGCAGCCGCACCGGCCGGCGCCTTGAAGATGCCCGTGCCCAAGGTGCCGCGCGACAAGCGCCAGGCTGCCATGCCATTCATCCTGGTCGCGGTACTGATCGACATGGTGTCGATCGGCATCATCGTGCCGGTGATCCCTGCGCTTGTCGGTAGCCTCACCGGCTCGCAGGCCGATCACGCCTTCTGGCTTGGCGTCGTCAGCTTCGCGTTCGGCATCGCCAATTTCTTCGGGGCGCCGATCCTGGGCGGGTTGTCCGACCGCTACGGCCGGCGCCCGGTTTTGCTGTTGGGCTTCTGCGGCCTGGCGTTCACCTTCTTTGCCACTGCGTTGTCGTCCACTTTGTGGATGCTGATCGTGGTGCGCTTGCTGGGGGGCGGCTTGCAGGCGAATGCGGCGGTTGCGAACGCCTATGTGGCCGACATCTCGGCGCCGGAAGAACGGGCCAAGCGCTTCGGCATGCTCGGCGCGATGTTTGGCATCGGCTTCATCCTCGGCCCGGCGATGGGGGGGGTGCTCGGTGCGATCAACCTGCACCTGCCGTTTTTCGTCGCGGGTGGGTTCGCCCTGGTCAACCTGGCCTACGGCTGTTTCGTGCTGCCCGAATCGCTGCCGCTGGATCGGCGACGTGCCTTTTCATGGAGCTCGGCCAACCCGATCACCTCGTTGAACGCGCTGGCGAACCTGAAGGGTGTCGGCCGCTTGGTGGGTGTGATCGCCTGCACCGGGCTCGCCCAGGGCGTGCTCTACAACAGCTGGGTGCTCTACGCCACTTTCAAGTTCGGCTGGGATTCCAGCGCGAACGGCTGGTCGCTGGCCGCGATCGGTGTGGTCTCGGTGTTTGTTCAGGGCTACCTGCTCGGCAAGCTGCTGAAGAAATTCCCACCGCATCGGCTCGCGGTTTTCGGCCTCATCTCCTCGATGTTGGCCTATGCGCTGTGGGGTGCTGCAGTGGCCGGCTGGATGATGTATGCGGTGATCTTCGCCAACGTGCTCGGCTTCACCGTCAGCTCGTCGATCCAGAGCATCGTGTCGAGCGCCGCCGACGATCGCAGCCAGGGCCGCACGCTGGGGGCGGTGAGCGCGCTCAACAGCCTGACCGCCGTGATGGGGCCGCTGATCACCACCCCGCTGCTGGTGGCGGTGTCCCACCTGCCCCAAGGGCACTGGGCGATCGGTGCGCCGCTGTACTGCGGATCGCTGCTCCAGGCGATGGCGTTGTTCCTGGCGTGGTCGCATTTCCGCCGCATGGGCGCCCAGCCCTCGCATGCTGCCGTGGCGGCGCCCATCCGCCGGTGACGACGAACCCGGCTCGCTCATCGCTCCTCTTCCTTTGATTCCCATGCACGACAAGATCCTCATCCTCGATTTCGGCTCGCAGGTCACGCAGCTGATCGCCCGCCGCGTGCGCGAGGCGCAGGTGTACTGCGAGATCCACCCGAACGATGTGTCCGACGACTTCATTCGCGGCTTCGGGGCCAAGGGCATCATCCTGTCGGGCAGCCACGCCAGCACCTATGAAGACCACCAGCTGCGCGCACCGGCCGCCGTGTGGGACACCGGCGTGCCGGTGCTGGGCATCTGCTACGGCATGCAGACGATGGCGGTGCAACTGGGCGGCGCGGTCTCATGGAGCGAGCACCGAGAGTTCGGTTATGCCGAGGTGCGCGCCCATGGCCACACCCAACTGCTCAATGACATCGCCGACTTCACCACCACCGACGGCCACGGCATGCTGAAGGTGTGGATGAGCCACGGCGACAAGGTCACCGCGCTTCCGCCGGGCTTCAAGCTGATGGCCAGCACGCCAAGCTGTCCGATCGCGGGCATGGCCGACGAGGCGCGCGGCTATTACGCGCTGCAGTTCCATCCCGAGGTGACGCACACGGTGCAGGGCGCAGCGATGCTGACGCGCTTCGTGCGCGACATCGCCGGCTGCGCGGGCGACTGGGTGATGGGCAACTATGTCGACGAGGCGGTGGCCCGCATCCGCGAGCAGGTCGGCGACGAGGAGGTGATCCTCGGCCTGTCGGGCGGTGTCGACAGCAGCGTGGCCGCCGCGCTGATCCACCGCGCCATCGGCGACCAGTTGACCTGCGTGTTTGTCGACCACGGCCTGCTGCGGCTGAACGAAGGCCAGCTGGTGATGGCGATGTTCGCCGGTCGGCTGCATGCCAAGGTCGTGCATGTGC
>JAYVEB010000278.1:0-2959 GCA_043749095.1 Burkholderiales bacterium
CGTGGGCATTGATGGCGTCGACATCGCCCGCATCCAGCATCGCCGACTGCAAAGCCGCGCGCATGGCGGTCGCCTGCCCTTCCACGCCGGGTCGGGTGATGTGACTGTTATCGGTGCACAGCCCGTAGCCCAGCACCTCACCGTGGATGAAAGCGCCCCTGGCCTTTGCGACCTGCCACGGCTCCAGCACCACCATCGCCGCGCCTTCCCCAAGCACCATGCCGCTGCGGTTGGCCGAGAACGGCTTGCACGACGCCGACGGCGCGTCTGGGTCGATGCTGGCCAGCGTGTGCAGCGCCTCCCAGGCCTTCAGCGAGCCGAACGACAGGGGTGCTTCGGCGCCGCCGGCGATGGCGACATCGAGACCGCCAGCGGCGATGCGCAGCCAGGCCTCGCCGATGGCCACGGTCGATGAGGAACAGGCGGTCGAATAGGTGAGGTTCGGTCCGCGCAGGTCGTGCTCGATGCCGATCCAGCCGGCCGGCGCGTTGTACATGCCCATCAGCACGGTGAACGGCTTGATGCGGTCCGACCCGTCGCCGTAGAGCGTCTTGTATCCGTCGTCGAGGGTGTGAGTGCCTCCCATGCCGGTGCCCACGAAGACGCCGGCCCGGCTGCGGTCGAACGGCGGCAGCTTCGTGCTTGCGTTCGCGTCGGCCAGCGCTTGCCGGGCCGCGACGAGCGCGAACTGGCTCACGCGGTCCAGCATGCGCAGCCTCGGCAGCTCGAAGTGATCGGCACCGTCGAACGGCACGCTGGCCGCCAGTGGCGCCAGCAGGCGGTGGGCGAACGCTGCATCGAGACGGTGAATGCCCGAGCGCCCGGCGCGTGCGTTGCGGAACAGCTCTGCCGCGCTGCTGCCCAGCGGCGAGATGACGCCGAGGCCTGTGACGGCAACGCGCCTCATGACACCTGCAGGTCGGGCGGTATCGCCGCAGGTGGCGGCACCGCAATGCCACTCTGCGCGGCGACCAGGTCGTCGATGTAGCCGACCACGTCGCCAACGGTGGCCTGCTGAACCGGTTCGGGAGGCAGCGTGACCTTGAACTCGTCTTCGATGTTGAACAGCAGTTCGGCGACGCCGAGCGAGTCGATGCCCAGCGCTTCCAGCGGTGCGTCGAACGTGAGTGATTCAGGCGCGAGTTGGTAGTCCTTGATCAGGATCGCCCGCAGTCGATCGAAAGTGGTGGTCATGGGTTGTTGCATGCTGGCTCCGGTGGATCAGGCTCGCGCGAGCGATCTGAAATGGGACGCGCTGGCCGGCGCGGCGGGTCGAGACTCTGCGCGGGAAAGCAAGCTGATCAGCTCTGCCTCGACGGCGCACCGGGTCTTGCCGCCCCAGCTCGCGCCGAGCGTCAACAACGGCGGCCAGGCGCGACTCAGCGCCATCAAAGCCGCAGCCCCCATCGGGCGCATCGCCAGCTGCGCGAAGACCGCCGCGAGCCGCAGGCGCGGCGCGAAATGGCGACGCCACTGCGCGGCGTAGTGCAGCGCCTGCTCGCGCTGCAAGTCCGCAGCCGCTGGCCGTGCGAACCCGTCGGCACCCAGCAGTTGCCCACACAACAGCCACGCCGACTGCATTGCCATGCTCATGCCTTCGCCGATGATGGGGTGGGCTTCACCGGCTGCATTGCCGATGCGGAACGGTCCGTCGCCGGCGGACAAGCTGATGCCGGGATCGATCGGACCGGCAGCCAGCCAAGGACCGTCGCGTCGCGCTGCGTCCAGCACCGTGCGCACGCCGGCGCACTCACGCATCAGCAAGGCCTCGACCACACCGCCTGCCCGGGTGCCCGGCTGCGCAGCGCGCGCGGCGTCGAGCCGATCACGCCGGATGCAGCACGCCAAGGTGGTGATGCCGGCATCGGCCACCACCATGCCACCGTAGCCGCCGTTGAACGACCGCACCGGCAGCAGGCCCGCTTCGAGCGTCGCGCCTCGGAAGTGAGCTTTGAAGGCGAACAGGTCCGATGCGCTGCGTGCGCGCCGCCGCTGCGGGCGGCCCGCCGGCAGCGCCTCCCATGAACCGTGCGCGGCAATCGCGACCGGTGCGTGCAGGCACAGCGCCGCGCCATGGTCGACCGCCCGAACCGCCATGCGCCAATCGCCCGCGGATCCTTCAACGGCCCGAACGGACCAGGGCTGCAGCACGGTGGCACCTGCCAAGCGGGCTTGCTCGATCAACAGGGTGTCCAGGGTTTCGCGGCCAAGTGCTCGGCCCCACGGGTGTCTTGGATCTGCACGCGAGGGCAGGTCGGCGCGCACTGCGCGGCTGCCGCGCATCAGCACGACCTGGCGGAGTTCGGGGCCGGCGGCGGCCTCGAACGCAGGGCCGAGTCCCAAGGCATGGAGCAGCGGCAGGTTGCTGGCGGCAATGCACTCGCCGCAGACTTTGCGCCGCGGAAACGACTGCCTCTCGACCAAGGCCACCGACCAGCCGGCGCGCGACAGCAGGATGGCTGCAGTCGACCCGGCCGGGCCGGCCCCGACGATCAGCGCATCGAAGCTGGACTGCATCAGTTCACCCCGCTGCGGACGGCGCGAAAACAATGGCTGAACAGGCCCGCAGGGTGTTCATGAAGCTGCCAGCGCGGATCGTCCGACGGCCACAAGGCCGTCAGCTCCTGGCCCGTGAAGCCGGCATGCACGCTGAGCACCGCGTCCTGCCGCGTCACGGCATTGGCACCGATGGCCCCGACCAGGTGGCTGCCCGCGAGGGCGAACCGATCGCGGCGCGGCTCACAAGCCAGGAAGCGATCCGTGCGGCCTGAAATCGCACGCATCAGCACGGCGAGCTGTACCGCATCGAAGTGATGAAGGAACAGGTTGGCCAGCACCCAATCCCAGCCCGCGCCGCCTCGCTGCAACGGATCGGTGGTGGCACCGGCCCAGTCATTCACGTCGGCAGCCGCCGGCACGGCAGTCCAGCCGAGCCGCGCGTAGGCGTCCAGTGTTCGGT
>JAYVEB010000279.1:0-9782 GCA_043749095.1 Burkholderiales bacterium
CACTCTCCGAGCTACTGCCGCAGTTTCCTCGCTCAGGTTCAAACATGCGGTATAGCCACGCCTCGACCCTGTCGGGTCCTCGGCGGGAGTTCTTGTGCCGGAGCCTCTGCCGTTCACCTTTGGCCGAAGCGTGGTCACCAAATGGCTGGTGTTCAGGGCCTCTTTTTGGTTACTTTTTCTGGCCCCGCAGAAAAAGTGACCCGCCTGCCGGGGCGGATTCCCGGCGCGCTGCCGCGCAAGGCAGAAACATCAAGCGTACAGATCCAGCGCGGATCCAGCCCGCGGCCGCGCCGCAACGATCGACGCCACCGGGACGTCATCCGCCACGACAGAGCGATCTGTGCGACCGTTCTGGAACGACGCCTGACGCTCAGAGGCCTGCCGCTGGGCCTGCTCGGAAACACCGCCACCACTGAGTGTGAAGCCGGCGTCCTGCAGTGACGCGGCCAGTTCGGCCCAGCCGGCTTCGATGACCTGCCGGGTCTGGGCCCGATCGGCGCCGAAATCGACACGGGCCTGGTCACCGTTCATCGTGATCTGCACCGACACCGGCCCCAGTTCAGCCGGGTTCAGGTGCAGCTCGGCCTTCGACAGCCCGCCGCGCGCGAACACGCTGACCTGGGCGGCCAGGGCCTCGTGGAATCCGGGATCGCCGACGGCGGTGGACACCGTGGCAGTGGCCGCTGCCGGTCTGTCGACCAATCGCGCGAGATGGGCCATGCCCTGACCGGCAATGGCTGAGCCGGCACCCGGCGGCAGTGCATCGAGTGCGGTGCTGGTCTTCGGTGCCTCATCGCTTTTGCCGAAACCCGCTGCCAACGCCGCCAGATGGGCCAGCGCCGCATTCGGCAGGCCGCCAGAGATATCGGTGGCATCGATGGCGGCCTTCGGATCGCCAGCTGCCGGGGCCTGTGCGGCCTGTCCGAGTCCGCGATCTTCGGTCGAGGTGGCGGCGATCGCTGAAGCAAAAGTCTTGTCGGCGCTCTTCACTCCGGCGCCGGGGTTTGCAGACGCCTCGATGCCCGCCGGGCCAGCGCCCGCCTTGCCGAGCGCGTCCAGCGTGGCCGCAGCCGGGCGCATCGGGTCGGCCGCGGCGTCGGCCGTGGCGGTGCCTGTCGGGACCTCTGGTGGTGTCGCGGCCGGAGTGGGAGGCATCCCCCCGGCCAGCAGCGATGCCAGATCGCTGGCACCGCCAACGGCCTGGGCCGGATGCGCATCGTCGTCTGTCGCGTCGGCAGTGTCGGTCGATTTGGCCGAGGCGTCAGCGTCGGCGGTGCGGTCTGGCGTCTTGTTCGTGGAAGCGCCTCGAGCCGCCGCGCCGGATCGAGCTGGCGTCGTCGATGCCCGGGGCTCAACGGCGTCTGCTGCCTTGCCGGCATTGTCATCAGGGTGCTTGGCGGCAGACCGCGCAGCGCGCGCCGGCGATGCCGGATTTGTCGCGGAACGGGCGTCGGGCGCAGGCGGCTGTTGCGCAGCAGCGGCTGCAGCGCGGCTGTGGGCCAAGTGCCTCGAGAAGGCCGCCTTGGTCGTCTCGTCCTTGGCCGTCGGCGCCTTGGCCGGGGTCATTGCCGATGCGGCCGGTGGCGGCGGTTTCAGGTTCACCGCGTTCAGCGCCCGTGAGCTGTCGAGCGCGCTCACTGGACTGCCCTCCGCGTTGTGCGCTGCGGGATGAGCCCTGGGGAGCGGCCCGGCGCGCTCATGCTGCCCCCGCCAGGCCGGCGGCCGACTGATGCCAGGCGGCAAGGGACGCGAATTCGTCACAGGCTTTCTGCTCGCGACGCTGCGCGGCGGTGTGCGCTTCGGCGACACGGCGCTCGATCAGCTTGCGCACCGAGGCGACACGCATCTCGCCGTCGCGCAACGCGAGGCGGGCGTGGTCGAGTTCGGCTTCGGCCTGTGCAGCAACAGCGCGCTGCTGCTCCACCGCCTGTGTCAGGCGCTCCATGAAGCCGCGGTAGCAGTTGACCAGCTCCATCCGGCCATCGGTGCGGAATTGATGCGCCCAGCGCTTCTCGTATTCACGGCGGTAGGTCAGCAACTGCTCCGCCTGGGTGGCGGCCGTCTGCTGCGCCTGTGCAGCACGTTGGCAGGTCAGGGCCAGGTCATCGCGCTCGCGCTCGACCTGGCCCAGCAGGGTCATCAGGGGTTGCAGGATGCTCATCGTCAATGCCTCGGGTCAGAGGGAGAAAGTCAGCTGGACACCACCGCGCGCAGCCACTCGACACTGCTGTCGAGGGTGGCCGGCTGGTGCATGTCCTGCTGCAGGAACTGGGTCATTGGCGCGTGCAGGCGCACTGCGCTGTCGAGTTCAGCGTCGTGGCCGGGCGCGTAGGCGCCGAGCTGGATCAGGTCGCGCGCCTTCTGGTGCTTCGAGTGCAACTGCCGGAAGCGCCGCGCCGATTCGACGTGGGCCACTGGCGCCACATTCGTCATCACGCGCGAGATCGAGCGTTCGATGTCGATGGCCGGGTAATGGCCCGCTTCAGCCAGTTCGCGCGACAGCACGATGTGGCCATCGAGGATGCCGCGCGCCGCATCGGCGATCGGGTCCTGCGGGTCGTCGCCTTCGGTCAGCACGGTGTAGATCGCGGTGATCGAGCCGCTGCCGGCCGTGCCGTTGCCGCTGCGCTCGACCAGCTGAGGAAGTTTGGCAAAGCAACTGGGTGGATAGCCCTTGGTAGCCGGCGGCTCACCGATGGCCAGCGCGATCTCGCGCTGCGCCATCGCATAGCGGGTCAGCGAGTCCATCAGCAGCAGCACATGCTGGCCGCGGTCGCGGAAATGTTCGGCCACCGCGGTGGCGTAATTGGCGCCCTGCATGCGCGTGAGCGGCGGTGCATCGGCCGGTGCAGCCACCACCACCGAGCGCGCCAGGCCGTCAGCGCCGAGGATGTCCTCGATGAATTCCTTGACCTCGCGGCCACGTTCGCCGATCAGCCCGACAACGATCACATCGGCCTCGGTGTAGCGGGCCATCATGCCCATCAGCACCGACTTGCCGACGCCGGTGCCAGCGAACAGGCCCAGGCGCTGGCCACGGCCCACGGTGAGCATCGCGTTGATCGAGCGCACGCCGGTATCGAGCGGCGTGCGCACCGGGTCGCGGTCCATCGCGTTGATCGCGCGGCGCACCAGCGGCGCGTTGTGCACATCGACCAGCGGGCCCTTGCGGTCCATCGGCTGGCCATGCGAATCGACGACGCGGCCGAGCAGGCCGTCACCGACCGGCAGGTGCAGCGTGCGATCCAGGCTGCGTCGCCACGGGTGGCGCGGCGCGCCCAGCTGCAATGGCACCGTCGGCGATGTTTTCGGCACCACCCGGGCGCCGCTGGCCAGGCCGTGAACATCGCCAGTGGGCATCAGGTAGGTGCGGTCGCCAGAGAAGCCGACCACCTCGGCAGGCACCGGCGGCTGGCCCGCCATGCGCACCTCGCACACCGAGCCGACCGGCTCGCGGATGCCGGCAGCCTCCAGCACCAGGCCGGCCACGCGCACCAGCATGCCCTGGGTCTCGAGCGCCACCGGATCGGCGGCGAACATCTGCAGGGTCTCGAGGTAGCGTGTCCAGTCGTCGGCGCGACCGCTGGCACTCGCCTGTGCCTTCTGGGCACTGAGGGCCGCGCGTTGCAGCGCGTCGTTTTCGAGCGGGCTGTTGATCATCGTGTGTCCTCGTCGGGTTCGGCAACCGCGGGCATGGCGAGCTCGGCGTCAGTCCACTCGGTGTCGGACCCGAGTGCAGCCGAGGCCCGGCGCCAGCGCGCGGCCACCGACCCATCGATGCTGGCGATGTCGCTGTCGACACGGCAGCCGCCGCGCGCGATGCTGGCGTCGGGGATCAGCCGCGCTCCCCGTGCCTGCAAAACCTCAGCGGCCCCCTGCGCGACGAGCGGCTGGTCATCGGGATGCACACGCACGGTGATGTGGCGGGCGCTCAGCAGCAGCGCCTCGACGGCTTCCTGTGCCACCGCGGCCACCAGCTCCGGGCGCACTGCCAGTTCGCTGCGCAGGACCTGGCGCGCCATCGAGGTCGCGCACACCGCGATCGCCTGTGCCAGCTGTAGCTGCAGGCCGTCGAGCTGGGCGCCATGCGATTCCACCAGGCGACCGAGCTGCGCAGTGATCTGCGCGGCATAGCTCTGCTTGAAACCTTCAAGCGCGGCGAGCCCGTCACGGTAGCCATCCTGGTAGCCGCTCTGCCGCGCCGCCCGCAGTTGCGCGGCCAGTTGCTCGGCGACCGACAGCGTCGGCACCTCGGGCGCTGCCGTCGGCATGCCGGCCGTGGCCTGCGGATCGGTGTCCGACAGCGCGCTCGGGTTCCACGCCTCGAAAGAGCTGAGCTCTTCACGCGGGATGAACCGCGCGTAGGCCGAGGCCTTGCCACCCCCCTCGGGCGGTGGCACGTTCTTGAACTTAGAGGAAGTCATCGTCGCTGCCACTGCTCAACTGGATCTGACCTTCGTCGGCCAGGCGGCGGACGATCTTCAGCAGCTCCTTCTGCTCGCTCTCGACTTCGCTGACCCGTACCGGGCCGCGCGAGTCGAGGTCTTCGCGCAGCGTTTCTGCCGCGCGCGTGGACATGTTGCGGAAAATCTTCTCGCGCATCTCCGGCGTCGCGCCCTTCAGCGCGATGACCAGCGACTCGCTCTGGACTTCCTTCATCAGCGTCTGGATCGCCTTGTCGTCGAGCTTCTCGAGGTCGTCGAAGGTGAACATGTTGTCCATGATCTTCTGCGCCAGCTCGTTGTCAGCTTCGCGGATGTAGTCGAGCACTGCGGTCTCGATGCTGCCGCCCATCATGTTGATGATCTCGGCCGCAGGCTTCACACCGCCGAGCGAGGTCTTGCGCATCTTGTCGCCGCCGGCCAGCACCTTGCTCATCACATCGTTGAGGTCCTTCAGGGCCGACGGTTGGATGCCATCGAGCGTCGCAATGCGCACCAGCACCTCGTTGCGCTGGCGCTCGGTGAACAGCTTCAGCACTGACGACGACTGGTCGGGGTCGAGGTGCACGAGGATCGCCGCGACGATCTGCGGATGCTCGTTGCGCAGCAACTCGGACACCGACTGCGGGTCCATCCATTTCAGGCTCTCGATGCCCGAGATGTCGCTGCCTTGCAGGATGCGGTCGATCAGCAGATTGGCCTTGTCGTCGCCGAGCGCACGGCGCAGCACGCTCTTCACGTATTCGTCGTTGTCGGCGACCAGCATGCTCTGCTCACCGGCCAGTTCCGAGAATTTCACCAGCACGCCTTCGACGCGATCGTGGGTGACCGCCTTCATCTTGGCAATGGTCTCGCCCAGCGCCTGCACCTCCTTCGGTGCCAGGTGCTTGAACACCTCGGCGGCCTCTTCCTCGCCGAGCGACATCAGCAGGATGGCGGCATTCTCCAGACCTTCTTCGGGTGTGTCGGCGCTCATCGTCATGTCATCCGTGGCCGATGCAGGGAAAGGCGCGTGCACTCATCACGCCGCCTGGCCATTGACCCAGCCGCGCACGATGTGCGCCACCGCTGCCGGGTTTTCCTTCGCCAGCGAGCGCGCGGCATCGAGCCGGGACGTGTCACGCGGCGCTTCCAGCACCTGCATGCGCGGCACCGGCATTCCGGGCAGCGATTCGGCGTCGCCGACGCTGGCGTCGATCGCGCTGCCGGGTGGCGGCACCGTGGACGTCAGCGCGGCCTTCAGGCCCGGCTTGATCATTCCGAAGAACACCAGCAGCACGACCAGCGACAGCCCGGCGGGCACGGCGGCCGCACGCAGCATGTCGAGGATCTCGGGCTCCTTCCAGATCGGGGTGTCGGCCACCGTCACCGGCTCGACCTTGAACGGCGCGTTGATAACGCGGACCGAGTCACCGCGCTCCTTGTTGAAGCCGATGCTTTCCTGCACCAGCGCGGTCAGCTTTTCGATCTCTTCTGGCGCCAAGGGCACCTGCGTGACCTTGCCCTTCGGATCGGTGACGGTGCGGTTGTTGACGACGACGGCCGCGTTCAACCGCTTGACGGTACCGGTCGCGTTGCGGGTGACGCGCACGGTCTCGTCGACCTCGTAGTTCTTCACCGCTTCGCGGCGGCTGTTGCCACCGGCGCCGCCCGCTTGCGCGGTCTGCAAAGGAACGGCGGCACCAGTGAGCGGTGCAGCAGCCGGCAGCGGCGGCTGGTTGCTGGCGGCACCCGGCACACCCGACGGCGTCGCCGGATTGCTGCCCGACTGCTCGGTCGTCTGCTCGCTGCGCACAGTGACTTCGGCGCTCGCGCCCTGGTTCGGCTTGAAGAGCTTTTCGGTCGATTCGATCTGCGCGAAATCGATGTCGGCGGTCACGTTGGCGCGCAGATTGGCGCGGCCGACCACCGGCTCCAGCAGCTCGGCAATGCGCTTGGTGTAGCCCTGCTCGATCTGCGCGATGTACTGCAACTGCTGCGCGTCGAGACCGGCCTGCGCGTCGGTGTCGGGCGGCGACGAGATCAGCGCGCCGGTCTGGTCGAGCACACTGACCGCTTTCGGGCTCATCTCGGGCACGCTGCTGGACACCAGGTGCACGATGCCGGCCACCTGGCCGCGGTCCAGCGTGCGACCGGCGTGCAGCGTCAGCACCACCGAGGCGCTGGGCTTTTGCTGCTCACGGAAGAAGCCGTTCTGGTTCGGCAGCGCCAGGTGCACCCTCGCGCTTTCGACGGCGGCCAGCGAAGTGATCGAGCGGCTCAGTTCGCCTTCGAGGCCGCGCTGGAAGGTCAGCCGTTCCTGGAACTGCGTCTGCCCGAAGCGTGCGCCGTCCATCAGCTCGAAGCCGCCCACCGAGGCCTTCGGCAGGCCGGCCGACGCCAGCTTCAGCCGGGCGTCGTGGACCATCGAGGCCGGCACCAGGATCGCATTGCCGCCGTCGGAGTGACGGTACGGAATGTTCATCTGCGACAGCTGCGCGATGATCGCGCCGCCGTCTTTGTCGGACAGGTTAGCGTAAAGCACATTGTAGTCGCCTTGACTGCTCCACAGGAGCAAGGCCAGTACGACGCCGGCCAGCACGACAGCACCTGCACCGAGGTTGAATTTGCTTTTCGGCGGCAGGGCCGCGAGGCGGGCGCCGAAGCCGGGGGCGGCATTCAGGGCACCGGGTGACTTCAGAGTGACAGCGTTGTCCATCGTTCTCGTTCAGTGCGTATGCAAGGCCGAAAGCACCGGCCGATGGAAGCCATTATTCGAATGCCAGCGCGCTTCCCAAGGACAGAGAAGCGAAGCAAACCCACGCCAGTTCGCCCCATCGTGGCGCACTCGTCTGGCTACGATGGCAAACATCAAAACCTGCCGCCTATGCGCCGAATCGAGGCGCAGGCCACGGCAGATTTCAGGGGTTCGCGATGAATGTCACGCTCAAGCCATTCGACTTTGCCCAGGCGGTAGCGCGCGCCGGCCTGAACACGCAAGGACAGCCGCTGGGCGAGGCCGCAGCGGCCGCAGGCGGTGGCTTTCAGGCGGCGCTGACACAGGCACTGGGCGCAGTCAGCAACAAGCAGGGGGAAGCGGGGCGGTTGCAGCGCGAGGTGCAACTCGACAACCCGAACGTCAGCATCGAAGAGACGATGGTCGCGATGCAGAAGGCACAAATCGGCTTCCAGGCGACGATCCAGGTGCGCAACAAGCTCGTGCAGGCTTACAGCGACGTCATGAACATGCAGGTGTGAGGCGCTGGCTCACGCCCTGCGTGAGTTCACACCTTGTGGTCCAGCGTTTCACCGAGCAGTGGCACGCGCCCATAGGGTGAGGGCTGCTTCGAGGCGGCTTCCAGCTGTCTGGTTTCCCAGCTCAGCCAGGGAAAGCGCAGCGGAACGTGCTCTCCGGGCCGGCCGCGCTGCGATGACTGCCGGGACGAATCGCTGGTCGAATCGGTCGGTCGGATGGCGCCTGTTGGCAGATCAACCGGTGTGGCGGGGGAAACCTTGCTGACGCTCATGACTCACTCCTGGAATCGAGGCGAAATGCCTGTCTCCTGGATGTCGGCGACCGCAGACCAGACTTGAAGGAACCTCGCCGCCAACTTGCAACAACTCGTGTTGTATTCCTCAGTCGAGTGCGATCAGGCGCCGGCGCTTTTGGGTCTGGTCGATGTATCTCTGCAGCGCACGCAGGCTGTCGCTGCCGATATTGACCATCTCGCAGCCCAACCGAACCCCACCCGCGTCGTGCTGCAGCGAGGTGACATGCTGCAGCCGCAGCGGGGAGCTGATGCGGGTGTCGGCATCGAGGTCGAGTTCGACGCCGTTGAGCAACACACCCGGCTCGATCATCGGCACATCGTCGGGCAGGAACAGCGCACAGCCGCCGATGCTGACATCGAGCACACGCAGCGTGAGCGGCATGTCGCGCAGCATCGGATGGCGCAAGCGCGCGGAGGGAGCATGCCGCAGCAGCGGTCGCACACGGTAGCCGTTGCGGCGCTGAAAGCGGAACATGTCGCGCGGATAGCCGCAGCTGATAGCGCTGCTGCGGCCGTTGTGCACCAGCAGCAGCCCCTGCAGATCGAACTGCAGCTTGACGCTGTCGAGGTAGCCGACGGCCACCGCTTCGTTGCATTCGATCAGCGCCTGCAGTTGCGGCGAATGGGCATCGGCGCTGAAGCTGATGACGCCGCGCGCAGCATCGACCGTCCACAGCGTGACTGCCACCGCCGTGCCATTCGGCGCGTTCAGATTCAACACCACATTGGCATCGAGCAGCTGCTTGAGCATCGCTGCCAGCTCGGCCGGCGCGGTGATGTGGAAGTCGTCCAGACCGCCATGGGCGGCTGCCACGGTGTCCAGTGGCATTGGCAGCGTGTCCATGGCCCGGGAGGGCTCAGTGCAGCGTGGCGCGCGAGCCGCCAAGCAGCTGGTCGAGGCCTTCGAGCCAGGGCTCGGCCAGCACCCGCACCTCGGCGTCGTTGACCAGAATGCGCTGCATGATGCGCGACTTCAATTGCCGCTCTTCACTGGCCAGCTGCCGATTCGCGGCGGCGTGCTTGAGCTGCGAAATCAGCAGCGCACAGGCGCCTTCGAGCTTGACCACGGCGTCCCAGTTGCCATTGCGCGCAGCCTCAAGCATGTCCTGGCTGGCGCGTTCGATGGCTTCGTAATAGTTCAGAAGGTCAGTTGGCATGGCGACGGATCCGGAGCAGTCCATGAAGGTCGTAGGGCTCACTGGCGAACGCCATTCACCTGCAGACCGATGGCGGTCCAGGCGCTGCGGATGGGCTCGATCAAAGCGACGCACTCGTCCAGCGCGGCCTCGTCGTTGTGCAGGTTCGCGTGGGTGAGGCGCAGGGACACGTAGGTGTAAAGCGCATCGAGATCGGCCGCCAGCTGTCCCCCGGCCGGCATGTTCAGGCCGGCGTGCAGGCCTTCGTCGACGATGCGCAGGGCGCGGCCGATGGCCTGGCCCTTGGCCTCGATCAACCGGTTGCGCAAGGCGCCGCGCGCCTGTGCCACGGCCTCCTGAAAACCGTCGAACAACATCTGGACCAACTTGTGCGGCGATGCACCCGAGACGCCCGTCTCAGTGCCGACCAGGCGGTAGGCATTGGCCAGCGACGGAGCGCTGCGTGATGCGGAGTAGGTTTCTGCAAACATGGTGTCCGATGTCAGTGGTGGGTGCTGTGTTGCATATCGGCGGTGCCGGCTTCGACTTGAGATGATGAAACGGCTGCTTCAGCAGCTAGGGGTCTGGGCGGCAGAAGGGAAGTCCCTGACTGCAGATGGCACGGGAGGTGCGTTGATGCGGCATGGCCGCGAACTACCTTCCCTACGAACCGC
>JAYVEB010000280.1:0-9734 GCA_043749095.1 Burkholderiales bacterium
TGAGGCCGAATCGACCGGAAGCGCATCAATCCACCCCGTTCGACTCAGCAAGCACGCGATGAACCACTGGATGTCGCATTGTTCAGACCTTCCTTAGCCCAGTCAGCACCCATGATCGACCACGCTGGCAGTCGACAGGGTTCAACGGTATAGCGTAATCAGTCAGGCTTGCAGTTTGAAATAACCGCGAAGCGAATCAGGCGCCGTGATCCTTCAGCCAGTCGTGCGCCAGTTTGGCTGCGTAGGTGGCGGCGGTCTTGTCGTAGCTCGGACGGTAGTCGGCATTGAAGCCGTGGTCGACATTCGGGAAGACGACGATTTCCGAACCGCTGCCAGAGCTGCGCAGGCCTGCGGTCATCTTGTCGATGGTCTCGGCTTTCACGAAGGCATCGATGCCGGCATACAGGCCCAGCACCGGCACCTTCAATTCGCCGGCGAAATCGATCGGGTCCTGCGGCTTGATGTCCGACTTCATGCCGTCGAGCAGGCCGTAATAGGCCACCGCCGCCTTCAGCTTCGGGTTGTGCAAGGCATAGACCCAGGCGGCGCGGCCGCCCCAGCAGAAGCCCACCAGCCCCAGCCGATCGGCATGGGCGTGTCCGCTGGCCCGGGCAAAGGCCACCGTGGCATCGAGGTCGGCATTGACCTGCGCATCGGGTACCTTGGCAACCACCGTCGACAGGATCTGGCCGATGTCGGTCATCTTGGACACATCGCCCTGGCGCGCAAACAACTCGGGAGCGATCGCGCAGTAGCCGAGCTTGGCGTAGCGCCGGCAGACGTCCTTGATGTGCTCGTGCACGCCGAAGATTTCATGCACCACCAGCACCACCGGGTGCTTGCCCGGCTTGGCCGGCATCGCGCGGTAGGCCGGGAACTTGCCGTCGGCGACCGGGATGCTGACCTCACCGACGACCAGCCCTTGGGTGTCGGTCGTGATCGCCTCGGCCATCACCGGGTTCGAGGCCACCGCAAAGCCCGAGGCCAACGACGTCATCACGAAGGTGCGGCGCGACAGGCCGTCGGAGCGCGTCGAGGTGTCCACCGTCAACGGGTTGCGAAAATCGATCGGCTTCAAGCCGTAGTCCATCAGCTTCATCGTTACTCCTGGGTCTCATGGGCGGACGAGGAACGGATCGCAGCACTGGAATCAGTGATGCTTGCAAGGCTTGTCATCGTCGCTGCGAGCGACTCTAAGCGAGCACCATGGCCTGAGCATCATCGACGCGCGCTGACGGGCCGGGCGCGCGTCGCCCGACGGCTCAGGCCCGCGCCAGTGACCGAACGGGAGTTGGCAGCTTGCGACTGGGCTGCTGGCCTGCAGAGTCCATGACGTTGCGCGGCATCGGTGCATCCGATGTGCCGCGTGACTTGTAGACACCACAACCAATGACCAGGTCCGGCGACACCGGTTCGACATACGAGGTCTTGAGGTCGACGCTGCCGGTCTGCGGATTGGCGAAGTCGTAGTCGACCCAGCCACCACCGTTGGCGGCCTGTTCGAACGCGTCCCGCACCAGCTTGTCGCCGTCGACGCCGCGCACCTCGCGCACCGAGGTACCGATCTTTTCGGTCTTGCCGGCGAAGGCGCGGTCAATGCCCTGGCGGTCGAAGGCGAACACATACATGTCGCGATCACTCAGCCCGCCGGCGGCGGCAGTGATCTGGCCCAGCGCGGCAGGGCCGGCGCGGCGGTACATCTCGACCGCCTTGCGGACCAGCGCCAACGCCTCGTCGGTACTGCCTTGGCGCAGCTTGAAGTTGGACACCGCAGCACTGAGTCGGTCGGCGCGGGCGCTGAGCTGCGACGAACTCTTGAACGCGGATTCGACCATCTGCGCGTTGCGCTGCGTGATCTCGTCGATGTGGCGCACCGCTTTCGCGATCTGGTCCAGACCGCTGCTTTGTTCGGCTGTGCTGGTCTTGATTTCACGGACGCTGGAAGCGACATCGCGTATGCCTTGCACGATCTCGGCGAAGGTGTGGCTGGCACCACCGATCTGCGCGACGCCGGTACTGACATGCTGGGACGATGCAGCGATCAGCGACTTGATCTCGCGTGCCGACTCGGCGCTGCGCTGCGCCAGTGAACGAACCTCGGACGCCACCACGGCGAAGCCGCGGCCTTGCTCGCCGGCACGCGCCGCCTCGACGGCAGCGTTCAGCGCGAGGATGTTGGTCTAGAAGGACAGCCCCTCGATCACGCCGACGATCTCCTGCACGCGGGAGGAACTCGTCTGGATGTCCTGCATCGCCGTGACGGCGGACTGGATCGCGCTGCCACCCTGCTCGGCGATCGCCTGCACCCGTGCGGCCATGCCGCTCGCCGCTTCGGCCCCTTGCGCGCTCTTGCGAACGGCACCGCTCAATTCCTCGACGCTCGCCGAGGTCTGCTCGAGGCTGGACGCCTGCGCTTCGGTGCGCTCCGACAAGGCCTTGGTGTCGGCGGCCAGACTGAAGCCGGCTTGCGTCACCATCGATGAATTGCTGCGAACGTCGGCCACCATCTCGGACAGCCGGCCGGTCATTTTGTCCAGCGACTGGCCGACCACCGACAACTCATCGGTGCCACGCAGCTTGACCTGCAACGCGAAATCGCCCGCGGCCAGCAGATTGACCGACCGCTGCAGCGCGCCGATCGCTCCGAACGATGTGCGGAAGAACACCGTCGTGAGGTAGGCCGCGCCGAGCACCGTGCCGATGCCGACCGCCAGCTGGATCAGCCACAGGGTTTGCAAACGCTGGGCTCTGTCATCGAGCAGGCTCTGCAGCCGCTGTGTGGCCGCGTGCCCCGCGCCAAGCGCTTGCGCGATGGCAGCGGTACCGGCATCGAAATAGCCCGCGGCGTTTGCGTTTAACGGGACGGCCGCAAAGGTCGCTTCGGCGAGGCGCACATAGTCGCGGGTGCTGGCCAGAGCGGCGGCGAATCCTTCTGGTGCCGGCTCACCGGCACGCTGCAGCGCCGCCACGATCTCTTCGGCCGACGAGAGGGTCTGATTCAATATCCGCACCTGAGCGACGATCTCGGCGCGATCTTCGGCACCGGCCTCGCCCTTGCGAAGCAGCGCCGCACCGCGACCGCGCAACTGGCCGAGAGACTCGGTCCACACCACCAGCGGCTCGACCGCGAAATGCATCAAATGAAACGGCGGACCTTCGGGGTCCAGCAGCAATCCGCTGACTTCGGCGGCGCGCGAGATCAGGTGACGCATCGCCTCGATCTGTTCGGTGTGCAAGCGGAAGCTCTGCGCCGCGTTGTCCGGGGCGTCACCCCGGGCCAGCCGGTCCAGCACCAGGTGCACCGGCTGCCAGAGCATGCCAAGGTCGAATTCCGGACGCTCGAGAAGCGCCAGTTGCAAAGTGCCGATCGCCGCTTTCAGATCGGAGCGTGTCTTGGTGAGTTCGCCATCGACGCTGGCGTCGCCCGCCAGTCGCCGGTTGACGAGCCCGCGGTGTTTTTTGTGTTTGTGCAACGACATCCAGGCTCAGGCGCAGCAATGGGTTACCGCGCGCTTCAAGCCGGGTGGCCTGCAGCGACTCGTGCGATGCCAGCAAGGCCTGGCCGGTCAACCACGACAGCGGAGCCAGCAGCACGATCGCCAGCAGCATGATCTTGGATGGGAATCGCAAGCGCCGCATCAGCGTCATGCCGGGCTTCAAAAGCACCCGCATCGGGGCGGTATCCAACAGGTTCATCCCAGGCTCCAGAGTGCTGAGGGCAACCCCAAAAAAAGAACCAGGGATGTATGGGAGATATCGGCCGGTGATGCTCAATCTTGAGACATCGGAAAGGCTGGCAGCAACGACAACGCGGCCCGATGCGAATGCGTCTTCAGACCACCACGTGGGCGAGCACCTGGTCGGCGAGCCACTGCCGCATGAAGCTGCCAATCAGCGTCGACAGCTCTTTGTCGCTGTGCCCCCCGCAGTCGCGATCGCCTCGGCGCCGATGCAGGCCTGGGCAAAGGACGAGCCCCCCAGCATGGCGTGAAGCAAAGAGGCCTCGACACGCTGCAAGGAGCGAAAGTGCGGCTGCAAGCCCTTGCGCCAGACCAGCCAGTCGACCTCGGTCGTTGACGATTCGAGCGCCGGCGGCACCTCGGCGTCGTCCAGCGCCCGCCACACCGCCACGGTGTTGTGGCGAAACACCAGCAATTCGGTGGTTGGCACCGGCACCAGCCGCAGCGTGGCCCAGGCCTCGGGCGGCAGTTCGCTCAACGCGCTGGCGTCGAGCGGGGCGGCATCGGGGCCGTCGAAGGCCTTGCGAAGCGCCCAGTCGAGTCGTGCGATCTCGGCACAGGCAGGCTGCTCGGCGTGGTGGGTCGCCAGGTGCGTGTCGAATTGGTCGCCATACCAGCGCAGGCTGCGGGTGGTCGGCGGATGGGCGGCGATGTAGTCGAGGGCGGCCGTCTCGAACGCCGCCTCGCCCATCACCGCCTGCGTTTTCTTGTAGGCATCGACCAGCGTATCGAGCAGCCGCGCCCGATAGGCATGCGCGTAGATGCCCAGGCCCAGGCTCTGCCGCGCGGCCGTGCCGGTGATCAGCACCGTCGCGTCGGCCTCGCCCAGCATGTACTGCTGGAACTGCAGCTGCATCGACAGCACCGACAGGCTCATGCAAGGCTGCCGACCCGTTCGCGCTGCGATGTCGGTAAAGCTTTCGCGGCGATCTCGCGTGCATGGTCCAATTCGGCGATCAGTTCGGCCAGCGGCGGAATGCGGTCGTCGCGTTCGATCATCGTCGCCACCGGGCCGACCAGCGCCAGTGCTTCGGCGTACAGCGCCCACACCGGGTCAGCCACCGGATGGTCGTGGGTGTCAACGATGTATTCGCCATGGTCGATGTGGCCGGCCAAGTGGATCTGCTGCACCCGATCCGCCGGGATGCCTTGCAGGAACGAGCGCGGATCAAAGCCATGGTTGAGGCTGCTGACGTAGATGTTGTTCACATCGAGCAGCAGTCGGCAGCCGGTGCGCTGGCAGACCTCGCGGATGAACTCCCACTCGTTCATCTCCGAGGCGCGAAAGCTCACGTAGCTGGACACGTTCTCCAGCACCAGCGGACGCTGCAGCACCTCTTGCGCGATCTGCACGTTGCGCACGACGACACTGAGTGCGGCTTCGGTGTAGGGCAGCGGGTAAAGGTCGTGCAACACCCGGCCGTGCACGCCGGTCCAGCACAGGTGGTCGGAAATCCACAGCGGCTCGACGCGGCGCGCCAGCGCCGCCAGGGCATCGAGGTAAGCGCGATCAGGCCCGTCGGCAGCACCGATGGAGAGCGCCACGCCATGCATCACCACCGGGTAGTTGGCGCAGATGCCGTCGAGCATCACCAGCGGCTTGCCGCCGGGCACCAGGTAGTTGTCGGACAGGATCTCGAGCCAGTCGACACGGTGATGCGCGTCGAAAAAGTCAGGGTAGTGCTGGGTGCGCAGCCCCAGGCCGAAACCGGGGTTCGTGGTCCGGGACTGCGCGGTGATCATGGCGTCAGCAAACGATCACTGGTCGCCGATCGTGCCGCCAGCCTTCAGGCATTCGCCAGCAGGCAGGGACTTGAAGCCGTGGCCCTTGCAGGCGTTTTGTGCCTTGCAGGCGTGCTCGGTGGTCTTGCAATCGGCATTGCCCTTGCAGCTGTGAACGCCGTAGCAATGCACCTTGTCGCTGGCCGTGATGATCTTGCCCGAGGCACCCAATGGGGCATCGGCAGCAAAAGCGCTGGCAGATAGGGCCAGGGCGGCGGCGGCGGAAGCAATCTGGAAACCTTTGGAAGCAGTGAACATGGAAATCTCCTGTGGGGGTCGAAAACGCGCCGGCAGACATTGCTGGCGCTGAGTGGCTGGGGGCGAAGCCGCTTCCCACGCACAGACTTGTGTCGCCTCGGCTTCAGCCGCCTTACAGACGCCGACGATCAAACGCCGCTGACGCGCCAAACAGTCGATGGCGCAGCCACGGACACAGGACCTGATCGACCGACCAACGCCCTGCCCCCCACAGCAGCAAGCCGGCCAGCACGCTGCCCCAGAAGATGTGCTGATGGAAGGCCGCCACCGGCATGTCCTCGACACTGATGACCGCGACCACATTGAGGATCGACAGCCCCGCTGCGGCGAAGCGCCCGCCCAGGCCCAGCAGGATCAGCGCCGGCAGCGCGAGTTCGGCGCTGGTGCCGAGCGCCGCGGCGATGTGCGGGCTGAGCAGGGGCACGTGGTACTCGTCGGTGAACAGCGCGATGGTGGTTTCCCAGTCGGCGATCTTCGTCAGCCCCGAGCGAAAGAACACACCGGCGATGAACCAGCGCGCCAGCAGTTGCGCGGCAGGCTGGATGGCATTGAGACCGCGGATGGCGAGCTCGGCCAGCGTCCACAGTCGATACAGCAGGGACATCGGTTGTGGTGTGTTCATCGATGCAACTCCAAGTTGACCCGCATCAGTCGCCTGCGACCGTGATTCCTTTCAGCCAGCCGGCGCCGAGCGCGGTGGTGAGCCAGCCCGCCAGGTCGAAAGGGGGAACTGACGACTCATCAGCCGCCGCATCAGACACCCCATCGAGCGCTGCGGCCAGCGAGTCGCCGGCCAGCAGGCGCTGCGTCCAGGCCACGGTGGCGGCATCGATGCGGTGCAGCTGTGCGCGCCAACCCGATCGGCAAACCAGGGCCGCCTCGCCGACATCCGAGCGCAAGGCATCGCGCGCAGCGGCCAGCGCATCGGGCGTTGCGCCCTCGCGATGGGCCCGGTGGATCGCCACCACTGGCCAGCGCGACACCAGCACCGACAGCCCTGGACGCAGTTGCAAGTGCAGCCGCTGAGGATCGGTGTCGCCGAGGCGGGCGACCGATGCCGCATCGAACGGCACGTCGGCCGCGTGCTCGCATTGATGCACCGCCCAGTCGAGTCGAGCGCAGTCACCGAGGTAAGACCAGTCGGCCAGCGCGGCATGCGCCTCCAGAAACGCCGCCAGCGACTCGCCCCATTGCGCGAGGTCCCCATGCACCGGTGGCTGCTCGAACCAAAGTTCGCGCGCCAGCTGCTGGAAATCATCGGCACCGAGCAGTGCGCACACCGTCGGGTAAGCCGCATCCAAGGCCCGCGCCGCATTGGCCGCAGCGTTGGCGCGGTAGGCCTGCAGGCCGCGGGCCAGGGTCACCGCATCGTTGCGACACCAGCCTTCGAGCGCGGCCGTCCTGCTGGCATCGGGTGTCCACAAGGCGGCCATCACCGCTTGCTGGCGTGCGGCTTCGCGTGCTGTCGCAGTGTCGTCAGGCAAGCTCATCGGCACAGCCTCGCCAGGCGGTCGGTGGCCTGCTGCGCCTCGGCCAGCAGCACCGCCAGCGGCGGCACATCGGTGTCCCACTCGATCAGCGTGGGCACGGCGCCGAAGCGTTGCAAGGCGTGCTCGTACAGCGCCCACACATCGGGCCGCACGACGCTGCCGTGGTCGTCGATGACGATGTCTGGCGCTTCGCAATAGCCGGCCAGATGGATTTCGCCGACGATGCCCAGCGGCAATGCGTCGATGAAGGCCTGTCCGTGCGCCACGGGATCGGGCACGCGCTCATTCAGCGCATTGACCATCAGGTTGTTGACATCGAGCAGCAGACCGCAACCACTGCGCTGGCACAGCAAGGCGAGGAACTCCGCCTCCGCCAGCGTGCTGTCCTGAAACGACAGATAGGCCGACAGGTTCTCGACCAGCAGCGGGCGCCTCAAGCGGTCCTGCACCCTGCCCACGTTGTCGGCAAGGATCGTCAGCGACGCATCGGTGTAGGCGATCGGCAGCAGGTCGCTGGCATGCAGCACCGGCCCGCCCGGACGCGCCGGCGCGCGGGCAAAACAGGCGTGGTCGGAAACGCGTGCCGGGACTATGCGCTGCACCAGCCGTTCGAGGCGATCGAGGTGCCAGGCGTCGACGCCCACCGCTGAACCCAGCGCCAGCCCGACGCCGTGCAGGCTGACCGCGTAGTGCTCACGGGCCGCTTCGAGCACCGCCAACGCAGCGCCGCCGTCGGCGTAGAAGTTCTCGGAATGGACCTCGACGAAGCCGACGGCGGGTTGATCTTCAACGACCTGCGCGTAATGCGGGTGCCGCAGGCCGATCCCCGCGATGCAGGGTGACGCTGCGGGTGCGGGCATGGCGGCTGACTGGCTTACTTCTTCATGGCCTTCTTGGCCTCGTCGGCAGTCTTGCCGCCCAGCGACGTGCAGGTGCCCTTGGCAACGTACTTCCACTCGTCCGCGCCGTTTTCGTTGGTGGACTGGCCCGCGCAGGAGTGCGTGCCCGACAGGTTGGCGCAGTCGTTGGCGCCGGCCTTGGCGATGCCGAAGCATTTTTCCTTGGCCGGCGCGTCGGCGGCAGAGGCGGTAGACAACACGCCGAGCGCGAGGACGGAGGCCAGGGCGGATGTAGCGATGAGGCGATGGTTCATGAAAATCTCCGAGCTGGGATGCGGTTGAATCGACTGCGGTGGCCGAGTTCCTTCGGCGATTGCCTTGTTGAGTCGGGCTCGGTGGGTGGCCCTTACAACCTCGCACGACGCGCGGATTGTGCCGCGCGCTGTCAAAGTCACAGCAGGAACAGGGTGGCAGCGACCACCGTGGGTAACAGCGCCCCCAGCAACAGCCCGCCAGCGCCGATCGAGTGGTCGTCGAAGCCGTGCTTCAGCAGCGTCACACCGGCCGGGTTCGGCGCATTGGCAATCACCGTCAGGCCGCCACCGGCCACCGCGCCGGCGACGAGCATGTACTTGGCCGCATCGCTCATGCCCTCGATCAGCGATCCGAGGTAGGTCAGCGCCGCGTTGTCGGTGATCGCGGTCAGCCCCAAGGCGCCGAAGAACAGCGCGGTGGGCTTCAGGCTGGACACGATGGGCTGCAGCCACCACTGCTGCAAACCGCCGAGCACGACCAAGCCGGCGAGGAAGAAGCCGACCAGCAATGCCTCCTTCAGGATCAGCGGGCTTTGATGCCGCGCATAGGCCTGCGTGAAGCCGAGAAACAGCATGAACGCGCCGAGGAAGATCACCGGGTGGTGCGCGAACGCCACCACTGCCGACAGCACCAGCAGGTGCACCGCAGTGATCGCCAGTGGAATCGACGGCGCGCGGTCGGCCGGCAGCCGCAGCGCGGGCTCGGTCAGGTGCCGACGCAGCAGCGTGGTCACCACCGTCGCGTTGATGACGACCGCGATCGCGGCCCGCCAGCCGAACTGGCTGGCCATGTGGGCGCTGTCCCACTGCCAGGTGGCCGCCACCATCAGAACCGGTGGCGCAGCAAACGAGGTCAGCAGCCTCCGATCGACACGTTGACGAACAACACCCCCAGCGCGCCGTACTTCAGCCATTCGGGGATGCCAGGGCGAAACACCAGTGGCGCCAGCATCAGCGCGGCCAGCGTCATCGCCGCGGGCTCGGTGATCAACGAGCCGACCAGCGGCACCAGCGCTAGGCACAGCCAGACGCGCGCCACCGCGGTGCGCAGCGGTGCCAGCTTGGCCAGCGTCTCGATCAATCCCTTGATCGCTTCCAGCACCGGCCGCGACGCCGCCACCACCATGATCACGAAGACGAACAGCGGCTCCGTGTATTGCCTTGATTCCGCATAGGCAATGGCCTTGTCGCCGCCGTCGACCATTGCCATCAGGCCGAGCAGCACGAAAGCCCAGAAGCCGAACACCACCTCGACCTCGCCGAGCAGGTGGAACAGGCCGCTATGTCGCGGGCTGCGCTGCGCCAGCCGTT
>JAYVEB010000281.1:0-2940 GCA_043749095.1 Burkholderiales bacterium
GGCGCCTCAGCCCTGGCCGAACTTCGGCTTGCGCTTGTCCTTGAAAGCCTTGGTCGCTTCCCGGTGGTCCGCCAGCTGAAACGTCACCTGCTCCAGCGCCATGCTGGCTTCCAGCAGCCGGTTGACGCGGTCCTTCAGGATCTGGTTGATCGACAGCTTGGTCCAGCGTGTGGCCCACACCGGGCCGTCGGCCAGCTCCTGCGCGATCTGGCGCGCCAGCGGCATCACTTCGGCCTTCGGCACGCAGTGGTTCACGAGGCCGATGCGCTCGGCCTCCCGGCCCTTGATCAGCGTGCCGCGCATCAGCACTTCCTTGGCCTTGTTGACGCCCACCAGCAGCGGCCAGATGACGGTGCCACCGTCACCGGCCACCAGCCCCACCTTGTTGACGTGGCTGTCGCCGATGCGCGCGTCTTCGCTCATCACGGTGATGTCGCACAGCAGCGCGTGCGTGGCTGCAAGGCCGACGCAGTCGCCGTTGATGGCGCAGACGATGGGCTTGTCGAGGTCGAGCTGCCGCGTCACCAGCCGGCGGCTGATCATCGGGTCGTGCACCTCGCCTTCTTCCAGCACATCGCCGCCCGGGCGGTCGCTCATGGCCTTGACGTCGCCGCCGACGCTGAACCAGTCGCTGGTGCCGGTGAGCAACATCACGTTGACGGCCGGGTCGTCGCCGATGTCGCCCCAGATGCGGCGCAGTTCGCGGATCAGGCGCTGGTTGATCGCGTTGCGCGCCTCCGGGCGGTGCAGCGCGACGGTGGCCACCTTGTCCGCGACTTCAATCTTCAGGTCGTGGTAGTCGGCATAACGGCCGGAGTTCAGGCTCATGGGTTCGTCTTTCGTGGTGCTGGTTTGGCAGCGTCTACTGGGCGCTGACGTTGTTGTCGCGCACGACCTGGCCCCAGCGGGCCGAGTCCTCGGCGATCAGAGTGCCCAGTTGGGCGGGGGTCATCAAACGCACTTCCTGGCCCAGCGCCACCATGCGCTCCTGGAACTCCTTGGTGGCGATGATCGTGTTGATCTCCTTGTTCAGCCGCAGCACCACGTCTGGCGGCGTGCCGGCGGTGGTGATGAAGCCGAACCAGGTTTCTGCCGCATAACCCGGCAGCACGCTGGCCACAGTCGGCACGCCGGGGTTCTGCGCGTTCGGCAGCGCCGAGGTCACGCCCAGCAGCTTGAGCCGCCCGGTGGCAATGGCGTCACGCATCGCACCCGACATGCTGGTAATGAGCAGCGGCACCTCGCCCGACATCACCGCAGTCGTCGTCGGCGCCTGCCCACGGTAGGGCACGTTCGTCATCTTCAAGCCCGCCGCCTTGGCGAAGAGCTCGCTCGCCAGGTGACCGAACGAACCCACGCCGGCCGACGCATAAGGCAGTGGCCCGGGCTGCTTCTTGGCCCAATCGATCCAGCTCTTCAGGTCCGTCACCGGCAGGGTGCCGGGCACAATGACGAAGAGCGGCGCTGAGGTCACCAAGGCCACCGGGGCAAAGTCCTTCACGCCATCGAAACCGGCGTCCTTCTGTACGTGCGGCGTGACGGCGACGATGCCGCTGTTGATGAACAGCAGCGAATGCCCGTCGGGCTTGGCACGCGCCACCTCACGCGCGGCCAGCACGCCCGAGGCGCCGGCCTTATTCTCGACGATGACGGTCTGGCCAAGCGCCTTTTGCATCGGCTCTTGCAGGGCGCGCGCCATCACGTCGGTGGTACCGCCCGCGGGGAATGGAATCAGCATCTGGATCGGGCGCGTCGTGTAGGCCGTCTGTGTCGCCGCCCAGGCAGGCAGCAACATCAGGCTCAGGGCAGTCAGCCAGGGCTTGATTATCGTGGTCTCCTTCTTGTCTTTCAGCACAGCAGGTCAGCGCAGCAGGTCGCGCGCAATCACCATGCGCTGGATCTGGTTGGTGCCTTCAAAGATCTGCGCCAGCTTGGCGTCGCGCATCATGCGTTCGACCGGGTAGTCCTTGGTGTAGCCGTAGCCGCCGAAGACCTGCACTGCGTCGGTGGTGACGCGCATCGCCATGTCGCTGCCAAAGCACTTGGCCATGCTGGCCAGCGTGCTCAGACGCTTCCAGTCGCCTTCGTAACCGGCGCGTGCACACTCGTAGACCAGCGTGCGTGCGGCCTCGATGTTGATCGCCATGTCGGCCAGCATGAACTGCACGCCCTGAAACTCGGCGATGGCGCGCTTGAACTGCTTGCGCTCTTTGGCGTAGGCGATCGACGCTTCCATCGCGCCCTGCGCCAAACCCACGCATTGCGCGCCGATGGTCGGCCGGTTGAGGTCCAGCGCGCGCAGGCTGGCGCGGAAGCCCTTGCCTTCTTCGCCCACCAGGTTTTCAACCGGCACCCGCACGTTGTCCAGAAAGATCGGCGTGTTCGGGGCACCCCGCCAGCCCATCTTGCGTTCGTGGCGGCCGAAGGTCACGCCCTTCATTTTCTTCGGCTCGATGATGAAGGCGCTGATGCCACCCGCGCCACCCGCGCCGGTACGGGCGCGCTCCGCGTCCGCACCGGCGTCGCCGTCGGTGCGCGCCATCAACACGATGAGGTCAGCCTCGACGCCGTAGCTGCACCACTGCTTGCGACCGTTGATGACGTAGCTGTCGCCATCGCGCACGGCGCGAGTGGTCATGGCGCTGACGTCGCTGCCGGCCTGCGGCTCACTGATTGCTATTGCCGTGACAACACCGCCCTTGGCCACCTGCGGCAGGAAGCGCTGGCGCTGCTCTTCGCTGCCGAAGTGCAGCAGCGGCATGATGAACATCGTGTTCAGGCCGGCAATGGACCCGCAGGCCGGCGAGAAGCGGCTGATCTCTTCGCGCGCGATGCACATCAGCGTGAGGTTGCCCTCGGGGCCACCGTACTTCTCGGGGATCCAAAGTTGCATCAGCCCCATCTCGCCGAACAGTTTGACGATTTCGGTCGGGAAGCGGT
>JAYVEB010000282.1:0-9710 GCA_043749095.1 Burkholderiales bacterium
TCAGGCCGAAAATTCACTTAGCTTTACACAGGACAGGGAACAGGCGGACCGTCTGCCGGTCTATGCTTATAGACAGGTTGTCCGTCTGAGAAGGAAACGACCATGAAGACGTTGATTCGCTGTCTGCCGGTCTATGCTTATAGACAGGTTGTCCGTCTGAGAAGGAAACGACCATGAAGACGTTGATTCGCTGCGTGACGGCGGCACTCACCGCCGCCGTGCTGTCGGTTGGCATCGCGCCGGCTGCAGAGGCACATGGCTATGGATATGGCGGTGGTTACCGAGGCGGTTATGGGCCCGGCTGGGGTGCCGTCGGCCTCGGGTTGGGCCTGGGCGTCGGGCTGGGCTGGCTGGCCGGATCTCGCTACGGCTACAGCAGCTACAGCTACGGGCCATCGGTGTATTCCAGCGTGATCGTGCCTGCTTACCCGGGCTACGTGTACGTGGACCCGCCCTCGGTGGTGTACCGCGAGGTACCGGTGCCCGTCTACCGCGAGGTGCCGCGCCAGGCGCCAGTGGCGAAGGCGCCGCCCGAGCCGATCATCTATCCGCGCAACGGCCAGAACGCGCAGCAGATTGAAGCCGACCGTCAGGATTGCAACCGATGGGCCACCACCCAGCCGAGCGCGATGGCCGACAGCAGCGTGTTCAACCGCGCGACCGAAGCCTGCATGGACGCCCGCGGCTACACGATGCGCTGAGCCCGTCGCGGCGCTTTAGCGCCGCGACACCTCGCGCATCGTCACGAACTCCTCCGCACCGGTCGGGTGGATGCCGATGGTGCGGTCGAGCTGGGCCTTGGTGAGGCCAGCCTGCAGCGCCGCCGCAAAGCCCTGGATCACCTCCCCGGCATCGGCGCCGACCATGTGCATCCCGAGCACGCGGTCTGAGGCGTCATCGACGACGATCTTCATCAGCGTGCGCTCGCTGCTGCCGCTCAGCGTGTGCTGCAGCGGCTTGAAATCGCTGCGGTAGATGCGCACCGGCCCGCGCGCACGGGCCACCTCTTCACCCAGGCCCACGGTGCCGATGTTCGGGTGGGTGAACACCGCGGTGGGCACCATCGCGTAGTCGATCGGCTGCCGCACACCGTCGCCGAACAGGTGGTCGACCAGCAGCATCGCCTCGCCTAGGGCGATCGGCGTCAACGCCATGTGGCCGACCAGGTCGCCCAGCGCATGCACCGACGGCACGATGGTCTGGAAATGCGCATCGACCGGCACCGTGCCGTTCGCATTCAGCGCGATGCCGAGCGCTTCTAAGCCCAGGCCGCGGGTCCGCGGGATGCGGCCGGTGGCGTGCAGCACGGCATCGGCTTCGATCGCGACACCTTCGACCTCGGGTTGCTTCAATCGCAGTGCCTGCACGGAGCCGATTCGAGACGCGTCAGCGATCGTGGATTGCAGGTGCACGGTGACGCCCTTCTTGCGCATCTCGGCGGTGACGAAATCGGCGACCTCGTGGTCGAAGCCGCGCAGCAGCCGCGGCCCGCGGTGCACCAGCGTCACCTTCGCGCCCAGCCCGTTGAAGATCGACGCGAATTCGCAGGCGATGTAGCCCCCACCGACGACCACCAGCCGGCGCGGGAACGGATCGAGGTCGAACATGTCGTCGGAGCTCAGCGCCCAATCAGCCCCCGGGCCATCCACCTTCTGCGGCTGGCCACCGGTGGCGAGCAGGATGTGTTTCGCGGTGTAGTGCTTGACCGCTGGATCTGCGGCGCCATCCACCGGACGCACCGCCACCGTGTGCGGATCGACCACGCTCGCCCAGCCGCGCGCCAGTGTCGCGCCGGCCGATTTCAGCAGCCCGTCGTAGATGCCGTTGAGCCGCTTGATCTCGGCAGCACGGCGCGCTTTCAGCACGGCCCAGTCGAAGCGCGGTGTGGTCGCTTCCCAGCCGTAGCCATGCGACTGCTCGAAGGCCTCGGCGTAATGCGCCGCAAAGCTGTAAAGCTTCTTCGGGATGCAGCCGACGTTGACGCAGGTGCCGCCGAGCGCGCCGCCTTCGACCACGATCACGCGCGCGCCGCGCTGCGCCGCGAAGCGCCCGGCACGCACGCCGCCGCTGCCGGCGCCAATCACCAGCAGGTCGCAGTCAAAGTCGGCGGCGTTCATCGTGTTCGTCGTTCTCATCGGCAGGGTCTCCAGGTTGCATCAGCGCTTCGAGCGTCGCGAGTGTGTCCGCTTCGTGCAGCGGCTTGTCGTTGCGGATTCTGAGCATGCGCGGAAACCGCACCGCGATGCCGCTCTTGTGGCGGGTGCTGCGGCCGAGGCCTTCGAAGCCCAGCTCGAACACCATCGTCGGCCGCACGCTGCGCACCGGGCCGAATTTTTCCAGCGTGTTCTGCCGGATCACGCGATCGACCGCCTTGAACTCCTCATCGCTGAGGCCGCCGTAGGCTTTGGCGAAGGCGACCAGTTGCAGGCCGTCGGGCTGCGCTGGCTGGCGCGCCGCGATCGCATCGACCACCGCCTGCGCCTCGGCCGCGTCGCGCGGCGTGCGGTTCCACACCGCGAAGGTGTAGTCGGTGTAGACGCTCGCGCGGCGACCGTGGCCGGCCTGCGCGTAGATCAGCACCGCATCGGCGCTCAGCGGATCGACCTTCCATTTCCACCAGGCCAGCGACCGCGCACCTGGCGATGCACCGACCTGCTTGCGGCGCCCGCTGCCGTAATGCGCGCCGCGGTGCTTCAGCATGCAACCTTCGACGCCCAGAGTGCGCGACTGCGCCCGCAACGCCGCCAGTTCAGGCCAGCTGCCGTTCAGCAGCGGCGACAGGCGCAGCGAAGGCGCGTCGGCGGCCAATGCCTCCAGCGCCGTGCGCCGCTGGTGCTGCGCTTGTTCGCGCAGATCGACGCCACTTTGCTCCAGCAGGTCGTAGGCCATGAAGGTCACCGGCGCGTCGGTGAGGATCTTCTTCGTCAGGTTGTTGCGACCGATGCGCTGCTGCAGCCGATTGAACGGCGCGGGTCGTCCGCTGTCGGGCAGCCACACCAGGATCTCACCGTCGAGCACCGTGCCATCCGGCCACGCCTGCGCGATGGCCGCGACCTCGGGGAAGCGGTCGGTCACCAGCTCCTCGCCGCGCGACCAGATCCACACCTGCCCTGCGCGCCGCACCACCTGCGCGCGGATGCCGTCGAACTTCCACTCGACCACCCAGTCACTGGCCGGGCCCAGCACCGCATCGAAATCGGCCAGCGGCACTTCGACCGGGTGTGCGAGGAAAAACGGATACGGCTGCCCTGCATCCCGCCCCGGCAGAGCATCGGCCGACACCAGCCGTGCAAAGCCCGCGGCATCCGGCCGCGCGGTCTTGTCAGTGGTGCCCATCATCCGCTGCGCGACCACCTTGGCATCGAGCCCGGCCCACTCGGCCAGCGCGCGCTGCACCAGCAACTTGCTGACGCCGACACGAAAGCCACCGCCGATCAGCTTGGTCAGCAGGAAGCGCTCGTCGGCATCGAGCTCGTCCCAGTAAGCCGCGATGCGCACCGCCTGGGTCTCGGGAGTCGCGTCACGCAACGGCAGCAGACGCTGTTCGATCCACACCGCGAGGCCGACATCGCTGCGCGACGATGGCGGCGGCAACACATGCGCGATCGTCTCGGCCAGGTCACCCACCGCTTGGTAGCACTCGTCGAACAGCCAGTCGGCGATGCCAGCCTGTGCGCAAGCGAGGGCGCGCAACACGCCGGTCGGCACCACCTGGCGCGGCTTGCCGCCGGCCAGGAAATACACGGCCCAAGCTGCATCGGCCGGATCGGCGATGGCGAAGTAACGTTTCAGCGCATCGACCTTGCCGGTGGTCGCGGTGCTGGCGTCGAGCGCGGTGTAGAGCTGCGAGAAGCGCCTCATGCCTTACCCGATCACGGCGGAAGTGTTTAATATCTGAGGCACGAACTCGGAAAGCACCATGCTGAAGAAACCCCCACTGCTGAAAACTTCACTGCTGAACTCGCTGTCGCCGGATAACCCTCGAAACCGGCTGTATGACGAAGCGATAAACGCGTCACAAAAGGGGGAGTTCGATAATCTCAACAAGCGATTCAGATTCTATTTTCTGACCCAATTGGTCACCAAGGCCGTTGCAGCGGCGCCGAATCTCGATCTGGTGGAATGCGGCTGCTGGCGCGGACATTCGAGCTTTGTCATTTCCTCGATCATGCGAAAGGCGGGCTGTACCGGGAAGCTGCTGATTTTCGACTCCTTCGAGGGCCTTTCTCCCTTCACAGAAAGCGATTTGTCGTCGTTCAAATCGACGTCGGCTGATCGCGACAAAGCCCGGCGTTACTTCGCCTCGAATATCGATCATGTCAAATCGGTGCTGGCACCGTTCGGCACAGCCGAACTGAAAAAAGGTTGGATTCCAGAGGTCTTTGCGAACCACATTCCCAGAGAACTGAGCTTTGCCTCCATCGACGTCGACCTCTACGAACCGACACGGGCAGCAATCGAGTTTCTTTATCCTCAGCTCAGGCCGGGCGGAATCATGTTCTTCGATGATTACGGATACCTCGATTTTCCTGGCGCCAAAAAAGCCATCGACGAGTTTCTGGGAAAAAACAAACCCAGCTTCTTTCTTGAAGATCCGATTGGCAGTGCGTTCTTGATCAAGTAAATTGCGCAGGAATAGTGCATCGACATCAGGCTTCACCGCCGCCCTCTGCCACAGGGAGCGGAAGCGCAACCTCCAGCAGATCGTCCCCGTACTCGGTCTTGAATGAGCCCGCCTGCAGGCCCTGCTGCTCCAGCCATCGCACCATCACCGCCTCATACCCGTGCGTCACGATGACGCGCTCGGCACCGGTCGCGGCGATGGCACGCTGCAGCCCAGGCCAGTCGGCGTGGTCGCTCATCACGAAACCGCGATCGACCGCACGGCGGCGGCGCGCACCGCGCAGCTGCATCCAGCCGCTGGCAAAGGCATCGCTGGCTTCGATGCCACCGACGGTGAAGGCGCGCGCCCAGCTGCTGCTCTGCACCGACGGCGGGCCGATCGCGATCGCACGCCGCAGGCTGGCCTTGTCGCTCACCTCGCTGATCAGCTGGGTAGGCGGCAGCCGCACGCCTTCGGCGCGGTAGGCACGGTTCAGCGGCTCGACCGCCGCATGCACGACGATGGGACCGATGCGCTCGTCCAGCCCGGCCAGCAGCCGCTGCGCCTTGCCGAAGCTGTAGCCCATCAACAGACTGGCACGGCCGGCCTCGGCATTGGCGCTCCACCAGGCGTTGATGTCGGCATAGACCTCGCGCTGCGACCGCCAGCGGTAGACCGGCAAGCCGAAGGTGCTCTCGGTGATGAAACAGTCGCAGCGCACCGGCTCGAAGGGGTCGCAGGTCAGGTTGTGATCGTCCGTTTCGCCGCTGACGAAATAGTCGCCCGACGCCACCCAAACCCGCCCGCCGTGCTCGATGCGCACCTGCGACGAGCCCAGCACATGCCCGGCCGGGTGCAGGCTGACGCGCACGCCATGGTGCTCGACGACTCCGCCATAAGCGACCGCCTGCAAGCTGATGGCGCCCAACCGCGAGCGCAGCACACCCGCTGAGCGCACCGACGCCAAGTAGTGCCCATGGCCTGTGCGCGCGTGGTCGGCATGCGCATGGGTGATGACGGCGCGATCGACCGGCCGCCACGGGTCGATGTAGAAATCTCCTGGCGGGCAGTAGAGGCCAGCAGGGCGTTCGATGATCAAGTCGGTGTCGGCAAAAACCATGTCCAGGAGACTAGATCAGTAGCGCCCGGTCGCCCCCGCCACCCGCAAATACACGTACGACACCCAGGCCACCACGCCGCGGCGCAACGCCCCCAGCATGCCGGGCCGGTACTTCTGCGTCGGGTCGATTTCTGCCGACACCGCAATCGCGGCGTCGAACTGCGCCGACAGCTCGGCGTTGAAGGCGGCGTCACGCACGATGACGTTGGCTTCGAGGTTCAGCAACAGCGACAACGGGTCGATGTTCGAGCTGCCGACCGTCGCCCAGTCGTCATCGATGACCGCGATCTTGGCGTGCAGGTACGCGGGGGTGTACTCGAAGATGCGCACGCCCTGCCCCAGCAGCTCGTCGTAGAGCGCCTGTGCGGCGAGGCCGGCGATGCGGTAGTCGAGTTTGCCTTGCAGCAGCAGCCGCACGCGCACACCGCGCCGTGCGGCCTGGCGCAGCGCGCGGCGGAACATGCGCCCCGGGTAGAAGTACGCCGAGATCAGATCGACCCGCGTGTGCGCGCTGCGGATCGCATCGATGTAGGCGCGCTCGATGGTGCGGCGCTGGCGCACGTTGTCGCGCAGCACGAAGGCGGCATGCATCGGCGCCAGGTCGCCCGGTGACGCCTGCATGCCGCGTTGGCCGTTCAGCCGCAAGCGCTTGATCAGGCGCCGCACCCGCGCCAGCGGCTCGGCGCCGCGCACGATCGCCAGCGCTTCGTCCTTGAAGGTGCGACCCAGGTGCGCACGCGACCACACCGCGATCGTCGCCTGATGGATCGGCCCGGTGATGGGGCCGGTGACCCGCACCGCGAAATCGAGGCGGGGCGCATCGCTCCAGCCGTGGTTCAGGTCGAAGCGGTCATCCATCAGATTGATGCCGCCGACGAAGCCGATCTCGGCATCGATCACGCACAGCTTCAGGTGCAGGCGTCGCAACTGCCCCGGCTGCAGCCAGTTCCACCAGCGATCGATCGGCCGGTACACCGCGACCTGCACACCGCCGTCGCACAGGCGGCGCTGCAACGCACTGACGCCGCCCAGCGTGCCGAAGCCGTCGATCACCACCTGCACCTGGACCCCGCGTTGCGCGGCCCGGATCAGCGCGGCGGCGACGCGGTCGGCGGCCGGGTCGTCGTGAAAGATATAGCTCGCCACGCAGATCTCATGGCGGGCGGCATCGATGGCTTCGACCATCGCCGGAAACAGCGCATCACCGCCGCGCAGCAGCGACACCTGGTTGCTGCCGCTGAACACCGGCCGGGGCACCGAACCCCACATCTGTTCGAGCGCGGAACGCTCGGCGTTGGCGCGTGCCGTGAGGTCGTCGTCGTTCGGCATCGGCCGATCAGATCAGTTGCAGTTCGACCACCAGCGGCAGGTGGTCCGACATGCGGGCCCAGGCCGGCCCCCGCGGCACCTGCGTCGCGGTGCAATGCAGGCCGCGGGTGTAGACCCGGTCGAGCGAGAAGAATGGCACCCGCGACGGGAAGGTGCGCAACGGCGATTGCCCGCCCACACGCGCTGGCTCCAGGCCCATCTTGCGGATCGGCGCGTCGAGCTTCTCGCCCCAGTCGTTGAAATCACCGGCCAGCACCAGATGCTCGCCGGGCGGCACATGGGTGGCGATGAACTCGGCGATGCGCTCGACCTGACGCACCCGGCTGGCATGCATCAAGCCCAGGTGCGCGACGATAGCGTGCACCACCGTGCCGTTCCACTGCACCGGCACGTGCAGCAGGCCGCGCTGCTCGAAGCGGTGGTCGGACACGTCGTGGTGCCGGATGTCGCCGATCGGCCAGCGCGACAGCAGCGCATTGCCATGCTCGCCGTGGCGGGTGATCGCGTTGCTGCGATAGGCCACCGCATAGCCCTCCGGGGCCACGTAATCGGCCTGCGGCATTCGCGGCCAACCGATGTGGGTGTCGGGGAACTGCAGCGCCTCGGCGCGGTTCGAACTTCGCACCTCCTGCAGGAACACGAGGTCCGCGTCCAGCGCCTCGATGCCGAGCGCCAGGTTGTGTATTTCCAGCCGCCGCCGCGGGCCCACACCACGCACGCCCTTGTGGATGTTGTAGGTGGCCACACGCAGCACGTCGTCTGGGTGCTTCGAGACGCCGGCGTTCAAGTGATGAACGCCTTTCACGCCGACACGAACCTCGGCAGTTGCAGCACCGCTTCGGCGTTCGATGGCGAGAAGCAACGGTCGGCCGCCTCGCGCCACGGCAGCCAGGCGCTGCGGGTGTGCTCACGCGGCGCCAGCGTGATGGCAATGTCGCGCGGTACCCGCAGGCCGAACACATGCTCGGTGTTGTGCGTCACGCCCGGTGCATAGCGGTGCCGCCACACCGGGTAGATCTCGTAGACATTGCGCATGCTCCAGTCTCGCAGATGCGAAAGCGGCACGTCGGCCGAGCCGACGACGATGCCGGTTTCCTCGGCGACCTCGCGGCTCGCCGTCAGCGCGAAAGGCTCGTCCAGCGCATCCTTCGACCCGGTCACGCTCTGCCAGAAACCGGGCTGGTCGGCACGCTCGATCAGCAGCACCTCGAGGTCGGCGGTGTGGATCACGACCAGCACCGACTCGGGAATCTTCGGCGAGCGTGGCGTATTCATCGATCCAGCGGCGTCAGCGCGCGGTTTCCGGCAGTTCGATCTTGACCTGCAGCACCTCCAGATCGCCCTGGCGCTCGACCTCGACCTTGATGTCGCCGGGCCCGACCGAGACGTACTTCGAGATCACTGCGAGCAGCTCGCGCTGCAGATCGGGCAGGTAGGCCGGGTCGCGGGTGCGGCCATTGCGCTCGTGCGCCAGGATGATCTGCAGGCGCTCCTTGGCGACGCTGGCAGTCTTGGTCTTTTCACCGAGAAAGAATGACAGGAAACCCATCGCTCACTTCCCCCCGAACAGGCGCTTGAAGAAACTCGGCTTCACGGCATCGACGAAGCGCAGCGGGGTCTCCTCGCCCAGGAAGCGGGTGATCACGTCCTTGTAGGCCTCGGACACATCGGAGCCCTTGATGTGGATCGCCGGCACGCCCTGGTTCGAGGCGTCGAGCACCGATTCGGACTCCGGGATCACGCCGATCATCCGGACACGCAGGATGTCGTGGATGTCCTTCAGGCTGAGCATCTGGCCGCCGAGCACCCGGTTCGGGTTGTAGCGGGTGATCAGCAGGTGCTCCTTGATCGGCTCCTTCTTCTCGATCGCGCGACGCGTCTTGCTGTGCAGCATGCCGAGGATGCGGTCGGAATCGCGCACCGACGACACCTCGGGGTTGGTCACCACCAGCGCTTCGTCAGCGAAGTGCATCGCCATCAGCGCGCCGGTCTCGATGCCGGCCGGCGAGTCGCAGACGATGTACTCGAAGTCCATGCCCGCCAGTTCTTCCAGCACCCGCTCGACGCCGTCCTGCGTCAGTGCGTCCTTGTCACGCGTCTGTGAGGCGGCCAGCACGTACAGGTTGTCGCACTGCTTGTCCTTGATCAGCGCCTGGTTCAGCCGCGCTTCGCCGTGGATCACGTTGATCAGGTCGTACACCACGCGACGCTCGCAGCCCATGATCAGGTCGAGGTTGCGCAGGCCGACGTCGAAATCGATGACGGCGGTCTTGTGCCCGCGCAGCGCGAGCCCGGAGGCGAAGCTGGCGCTGGTGGTGGTCTTGCCGACGCCTCCCTTGCCGGAGGTCACGACGATGATTCTGGCCATGGGTGGCGGTCCTTGTGGATGTGATGTCGCCGAGGCGAAAGAAGATGAATCGGTAGGGGGAAGAAAGCGGAATTCAGTCCAGCGGCTCGAACACCAGCCGCTCGCCATCGAGGCGGATCTGCGCCGGCTTGCCGATCACGTTGTCAGGCAGCGGACTGTCCGTGGTGCGGTAGGTACCGGCAATCGAGATCAATTCGGGCTCCATGCAGGTGCTGAAGATGCGTGCGTCGATGTTGCCGCGAGCCCCTGCAATCGCCTTGCCACGCAGCGGCGCATAGACGTGGATGCTG
>JAYVEB010000283.1:0-9706 GCA_043749095.1 Burkholderiales bacterium
TGGAGCATCTTCTCAGACAGATAGCTCATAGCGTGAGCTACCACCTGGGATAGCTGAACATTCTTGCTGATCAGGTCGGCCTTTGACTCGTGCGGTCGAGGTCTGCAGCGCGATCTCGCCGGCCAACCGGTTCCACGCCGGGTAATACCAGTCGGACATGCCGGCGTCGCGCCCGAGGCGCTCGGCCGCGGCGTAGCAACGCAGCATGTCGCGCAGCGCAGCGTCTGCGTTCGCCGATCGGCCTGCCACGCGCTCGACCATCGCCAGGCGCTTGTAGGCGGAACCACACAGGCTGTGGCGCTCCAGCGTGGGCTGCAGATCGACCAGGCGGTTCAGCAAGGCCAGCGCCGCAGACAGCTCGGCGCGTGCCGCCAGCGTCACCGTGACAAGCGTTGCTTGCGCTGCCTTGACCTGCGCTTGCAGCAATCCGGTCGCTCCACCCGCCTGGACCTGCTTATCCAGCTGGCGCACGACATTCACGGCCTCATCGACGTGCTGCCACGCCTGCCGCACCCGCAAGTTGCCCCACTGTTCGCTGGACTTCAGTGTCGCGCTGCCATCGTTGGCGGCCACTGCGCGGGCATACCAGGCGATCGCTGCATCGGTATCACCCGCGGCATTCCAGGCCACACCGAAGGCTTCAGCCACGGCCCCCATGCCGCCCCACTGCGGGGAAAACTGCGCCTCCAAGTGGCGAATCTTGGCGCACTGAGATGCCGGCTCGCGATCCTGGTGTTCACATTCGATCGCAATCGTTTCCAGTGCCAGCGCCAGCGCAGGGGCCGACATGACGCCGGCGAATTCATCGGCGAGCGAGGTGGCCGGCCGCTGCGCGTCGCCGCCGCTGTCGGTGAAGCGCCAGTTGGGGTCGCCGTAGCACTGGTAGGCCGCCCAGGTGTTGCTGTCGAGCGCGTAAGCCGCGCTGCGTGCTTCGGCCACCGCATCGATGAAGCGCGCGCCCCGCAGCAGCGCGCTGTAGAAGCGGGTCGCGAACTGCATCGCTGGCAGGTCGTCAACCGCCCAGCCAGCCGCCACGACGCAACGCACGCCGATCTCGATCAACGCTTCGGCCACACCGCTGGCGAAGCGCGCGCGGTCGAAATTCGACGCGACGTCCAGCGTCTGCGCGGCACTGCGACCGGCCAGGTGGCAGCAGTTGACGAACACCAGCTCCGGGACGATGCGCATGCTGCGGATTTCGCAGGGGCCGAGAAACGTGCCGTTGGACAGCACGACGCCGCGCGCATTCTTCACCCGTGTGCGGGCACCTTCCGTTGCAGCAGCGGCCTCGGCGCCCCAGGCGTCGGTGTCATCCTGGTCGTCCGGCGCCTCCCCGTGGCCGGCGATGTGGACGATGCGCCAGTCGCGCGACATCAGCGTGTTGATGACGGTCAGCGCATCCGGCCCCGGATCGGCATCGGCACCGATCAGGCCGACGACCTGCCCTGGCAGCCCTGCCCCTTGCTTCAACAGCAGGTCAAGCACCGCGCGGGCTTCGGCACGTGCCCCCGGCAGCGGCGCGTAGGCGTCGTTGCCCACCAGCGGCTCGCCGATCACCAGCATGTGGGCTTCGGGTCGGGCATCGATAACGCCGCGTCGGTAATCGATCGTCGTCAGCGTGCGGATCAGCTTCGCGCGGATCGCCCATGGCGTCAATGCATCGCCGGCTCGGGGCCCGGTCTGGGTGCCCGACAGGCGGGCATCGGCATCGGTGTCCAGCAGTTCCCAGGGAATGCCGGCGGTGGCGCGATCGACCTGCAGCAGCATCTCGGTGGTGCCGCCGAGAAACGGCTCCAGTTCCAGCGGCACCAGCAGGTTGAACAGCGTGCGGCCGATGCGCGTGTCGCGGTTGGCGTCGCTCGACGCCTGCTTCACCAGGTTGCGCAGCAGCCGCTCCTGCACCGGTTGCAGCAGCCGTTCGGTGCGTGCGCGCTTCTTGGTGTCGATGGTGTATTCGAGCACCGCGTCGCCGGCCGGCAGTGTCACCGCGGCGGCGCGGATGTAGTCGTTGCCGGCGCCCCGGTAGCCGCCGTCGAGCGGGCGTCGCATCGCACCGATGCTGGACTCGATCCGCTCGCTCAGCCGGTAGCGCTCCGGTGAAGACGCGGCCTGCGCATACAACGCCCGCCACGCCTCGCTGGCACGGTCCAGGTAGAGCTCGATCAGCCAGACGTGGCCGATGCGCGGCCAGCGGCGCACGGGCCCGGGCTTGTTCTTCGCCGCAGCATCCTGCGCTTCGAGCTGCTTGTTGAGTTCCGCCAGGGCGATGTCGGCGTCGCGCACGCCTTGCGCGATGGCCTGCGCCGCCTGCCCTGCGCCGATGCCCGCACCGCCGCTGCCGATCAGCGTGGCGGCCAGCTCGCAGGTCGGGCGACCCTCGCGCGCCTGTTCGAACAGACGCTGCGCCAGCGCCAGCGCGCCCATCTTGACCGAGTACGCCAGTTCGCTCGGGCGCAAGCTGCCTTCGGTGCCGAGGCCGATCACCACCACGCACTCGGGTCGGGGCAGTTGCAGCGGGTTGCCGCCTTGGCTGCCGGTGTTGGCAAAGAACTGATGCGTGCCCGGCACATCGGGGTACTGCCGCACCGCCAGCGATTCCGCCATCGTGCCTCCGATCAACGCATTGACCACCCCTTCGGTGCCAGTGACCCGCGACGAGACGTAGTGGCCCAGCATCAATGGGTGATGCACGAATTTCAGATCACCGTTGATCACAGTGATGTTCAGCGGTTGGGACGGTGCCGGGATACCGGCGTCGCTCGAGGGCGCATCGCTGCCGAACAGCGCGCTGTGGTCGACATCGACGGGCGGGCTCGGTGCGCGACGTTCCCGCGAGGGGCGGCTGCGCAGCTGAGCGTTTGCCAGCACAGCACCGGCGATGACACCGCGCGCGCTGCCGATCGGTGCCTGCACTTCCAGCAGCCGGGTGCGTCCCTCGACCAGCAGCTCGAGGTAGGCATCGAAGGCGCTGTGCTTGTCGGGCAGGCCGCCGTGCTCGCTGTCGACCTGCCAGGTCGGCACGCCGGGCAGCATCGCACTGGCGAGCGAGACCCGGCCGTCACCGGCATCGGGCGAGTTCAGGTAGACCAGCCCGTCGTTGCCGATCTCGTAGCCGTCGGGCGTGAACTTCGCGCGGCCGACCACCAGCACGACCTGGTTCTTCAGCTGCGGCCACAGCGTGTCGAGCTGGGCATCGAGGCGCCGCCGCAGCGCCACGGCCGCGTCGAGCACCGACTGTTCCGGCACACCCCAGCGGTAGGCGTTGGTCTGCCGCGTGTCGTCGTGCCACCAGGAGTTCGCCTCGACCTGCGCCAGGTCGTCGGCGGCGAGCTTCGCCCAGGTCTCGTGGCGGTCGAGACCGCGGGGGTCGCCCGTCAGCGACTGCTGCAACTGGATGAAGCCCGGAAACTGCGCCATCAGCTCGCGTGCCGACTGGTCCTGGAACGGCGCGCCGAAGGCCACCAGCGCGTTGCCGAAGGTGTCGTCGCCCGACAGCACCTGCATCGGCGCCCACGAGCCCGCGTTCGGCGTGCCCAGCATCAGCAGACGGGCGCCGGGCCGCGACATCATCTGCGCCCAGACGTCGGGGCATTCGAGCTGCATCGTTCGCGCGACCAGGCCACCCATTGAATGCGCAACGATGCGCACCGGCTGGCCGCTCTTGTCGCGCGCCGCCATTGCGGTCTGCACCGCGGCGGCGAGCCGCTGCGCTTCCTGCTCGATCGGCTTGCGCCAGTCGTAGGAAAACTCGATGACTTCATGGGTCAGGCCCAGGAAGTCCATCAGCGCGTCGTAGCTCAGGCCGATCGGGCCATCGGGCTGCACGTGGTGGCCTGCGGCATCCGGGTATTCGAGGCGCTTCAGTCCATTGACAGCCGCCAGCCCAGCCAGATGCGCTTGCCATCGACCTTCAGGTGGCTGCCCAGGATGCCGGGCAGCACGAAAACCGCCGGCTTGTCGGAGGCGGGCTGGTCGCTGCCTCGCGCCATGTTCACACGCATGCCGCGCGTGCCGGTGGCCGACTCGCCCGCGTACGACAGCGGCCCGATGGCGCGCCAGCCTGCGGGCTGGTCCTGCGTCAAGCCGCTGACCACCGCTTCGGCGGTGCGTTCGTTGGCGAAGTAGTTGAAGTGGCTGACCTTGCTGCCCTGGTCGAGCAGGAAGCTCGCGCCGTTGGCGCGCGGCACGCCGCCATACATCGACCGCGTCTGCACGACCAGGTCGTTGTCGGTCCAGTAGTAGGCATCGGCCATCAGCGTTTTCAGCCAGGAGCCGACGCTGTCGCCCTCGAGGTCGCCGGCCAGCACGCGCAACTCGCCTGGCACCGGCGCATCGGCCGCGTGCAGCCAGCGCACCAGCGGGCTGTCGGGAATCATCGCAGCGACGCCTGGCAGCTGCGAGGGATCGGCCCGCCTCTGCGCGACACCGCCGATGAAGTCGATCAGCTCGGGCAGCACCGGAATCTGCGCCAGGTCGCGCGCCCACTTGCAGACCGAGATGTAGGCATCGAAGCGCTGGCTGGCCAGCAAGGTGCCGCGGGCCGGGCAGGCGGCGCGCACGATGCGCTCGACCACGATCTGCTGGTCGCGCAGGTGCTTGATCAGCGCCGCGAGAACGCGCTTTTCCCCGTCGAGCGCTGCCTGCAGTTTCTGGCGAGCCGCTGCGCCCAGGCCATCGATCATCCCGCCGGGCAGTTCGCTGACCATGAACAGCTCGTTCGCTGCGTCGTCAAGCCCCTGCAAGCCTGCGGCGCGTGCCAGCACCTCCGCGACCAGTCCGCCGCGCGAATGCGTGACCAGGTGCAGCCGCGCGCCCGGCGGGCAGGCCAGCGCCAGCGTGTAGGTGTTGGCGATCGGGCTCTTGCCGAGCGTGGCGTGGTCAAGCGCGTAGACGCGGTCGACGTAGTGCTTGAACAGCGTTTTCACGCGTTGCGGGTGCTGCTGCCACAGCTTGCCGAAGGTGCCCGGTGTGTCCGAAAACGTGCCGTGCACGAACACCAGCAGCGGCCCGCCATCGGCGGCGGCAGCCATCGTGTCGAGCCGAGGTTGGCCTTTCAGGCGGGTCAGCGCATCGGCCTTCAGCGCGTAGACGCCTTCGACCACCTGGTCGTCGACGCGCTGGACGATCTGGTCGGCGGCAAAGTCCTGCGCGGATGCGCGCAGCGGGCCGGTGATCACCTCGACCAGGTCCAGCAGCACCGTGCCGACCCACCCGCGCGACACGCCGCGCGCGCTGGCCGACGGGGCATCGAGCCCGGGCCAGCTCAGCTGCGCTGGCACCTGCACCTCGTCGGGCGCCGCACTGCGTGTCACCACCCCTTTGGCGCTGCGGGTGCTGGGCCGGGCTGAACCCGACTGCGCCATCATCAGATCGCGTGCGGTGTGTGGGTGCAGCACCAGCGTCGGTCCGTTGGCGATGTGCAGCACCACCACGTCGGCGCCCGGCACGGCGGCCACCCGATGCGCATCGCCTACACCCCGCGCGGCGCCGACGCGCACCGATGCCTTGACACTGCCGCGCAGGCCCATCGATGGTGCCAGCGCCGCCGCCGATGTCCCGCCTCGCGTCGCGACACCGTCCTGCCGCTGGCCTGGAATGACAAAGGTGATCGGTGCGCTTGATTCGCGTGGGATCGACATCTCGCAGTCTCCTGATTCTGGTTTGTGCCCGATCGAAGCGTGGCGAACGGAGTCCGCGAGCATCGCGCCGCGCGGCGCTGCAGGCAAGTGCCCGCAAACCCTGCGCTAGGGATGGGCGCCGCGGCGTCGATGTGTTGACAACGCTGGTTTCCAGCGTTCCCTGGGCGATACGCCCTGATCGACAATCGAGACCATGGCCAAACCCGTCCCCCGCCTGACGCCAGATGACATCCAGCGCATCATTGCGACCGCTTGGGATGACAGGCCGCCATTCGACGCCGTGCTGCGCGCCCACGGGCTGTCGCATGGGCAGGTGGTCGCGTTGCTGAAGCGGGAGTTGACGCCGAATGCCTACAAGGTCTGGACAGCACGTACGAAATCCGCGGCCGGTTCGTCTGCACGCGCGACGCGACGCTGACGGAGAAGGCAAGTCGGAGATGGCCACGCCGCCGTTGACGCACCACGAGATCCTCGGGCTGGTCGCGCCGTTCACCGCACGCGGCCGGCATGTCGATCTGGCCGCGAGCGATCGTCTCGAACGGCGGCTGGTGTTCAAGGTGATCGACCATGCCGGCGACGCCGACGCCCTGCCCGATCTGCGCGAAACCCTGGTGCTCGAGAACGGGTCGGTCAAGGACTACAGGCTGACCCGCCATCTGGCGCTGCCTGGCGGCGTGGAAGCGACGCTGTACACCGAAGGCGCCGACCCCGGCGAGTTGCTGGCTCGTATCGAGGCTGTCCCGCTGCGCCGGCAGATCCGCGTGCAACCCGGATTCGTGATCGCCGAAAACCATCGGCTCGACGCGTCGGAGCGGTCAGGCAGCAGCGCGCAAGATGCGACGCCACCGATGATCCTGACGAATGCCACCGCACAGATCGGCACGCTGACGGTCACGATGAAACTGCCCGCAATCGGTGGCATCCCGGCCGAACTGGAATTGAAGGCGACAGGCGAGCGCTATGGCCTGCCCGATGACCTGCTCGCGGTGCTGGGCTGGAGCTGGGCACGGTTGATCCGTGTGGGCAACGGCTGGAAATGCAGCCTGCGTGTGCGCGGCAAGGCCGAGGCGCGCAGCCACGATGCCGAGCTGAAGCTGGAACGCACCGCAGTGCACCTGGCGCAGACCCTGGCCGAGTCGCCACGCCAATTCCATGAGCGCTGGAGCGCGCGGCGTTGGGGCGTGACGTGTCGGCGCGCGATCCCGCTGACGGCCACCGTCACGCTGATCGGCCTGGCTGCGGCGGTACCCAGTATGGGCCTGTCGGAAAACTCGCTGCTGCGGATGGTGATCTTCCAATCGCCGCCGCTGCTGCTGGGACTGGTGTTCTGCTTGCGAGAACTGCCGCAGATCGAAATCCCGCCGTGGCCGCGCTGCCCGACGCAGCAGAGCTGGGCCGCCGCGCCCGCGGTTGGTGAACCGGCAGCCCACCCGCCCACGACCCACACTCCAACCTGATGGTGACCGATGCTCGGCAACCCGATGAACATCCCCCCGGTTTCGATCGCTGCGGCCAAGGCCGCGCTGATCGAGCAGTACGCCGACGCCACACTGCGCAAGCGCGCCTCGATGCTGTGGGGCACACGCGGTGTCGGCAAGTCGTCGGTGGTGCGGCAGGTCGCGGCGCATTTCGGCGTGCCGCTGGTCGATCTGCGGCTGACGACGATCGAGCCGGTGGACATTCGCGGCGCGATCTACGCCGACGACGTGCAGGGCAAGACGGTGTGGTTCCCGCCGGAGTTCCTGCCACCGCCCGACCAGCCTGCGGGCATCCTGTTCCTCGATGAGCTGACCGCTGCCGACCAGCGGCTGCAGATCTCGGCCTATTCGCTGATCCTCGACCGCCGCGTCGGCAACTACCGGTTGCCCGATGGCTGGCAGGTGATCGCCGCGGGCAACGCCAGTTTCCACGGTGCGGTCAGCCACGACATGGGCACGGCGCTGGCCGACCGGATGTTCCACTTCAATGTGCAGACGGTGATCGACGCCTTCCTGGCGCACGCCCTCGCCTGCGGCTTCGCACCCGAGGTGATGGCCTACCTGAAGGTGCGGCCGGACCGGCTCGACGACACCCAGTCGCAACTCGCCAACGACCACCTGGTCGGCGCCAGTCCCCGTGGCTGGGAAGACATCTCGAACGTGCTGCAGTCCGGCCTGTCGGAGCCCGCCCAGCGTATCTTCGTGCAGGGCCGGATCGGCGCGGCGAACGCAGCCGAATTCTTCGGCGTGCTGCGCGAGTTGCAGGCGGCGGTCGATGTCGTGCGGCTGCTCGCCTGCCCGCCCGGCGCCGAGACGCTGGCCTTGCTGCCGAAGACGCTCGATGGCCTGTACGGCATGGTCTACGGCCTGCTCGCCGCCAGCACCGACGAAAGCACACTGGCCCGTGCGCTGGAGATCATCGAGCAGCTGCCCGAAGTGCGCAGCAACGTCGCGCTGCCGGTGCGTGAAGCCCAGACGCTCGCGATGGAGCTGCTGATGCAGTCGGCGCTCGAGAAAAGCCTGGAAGGCGCGATCCTCGACAGCCCGGCCTACCGCCGCTATGCCGAACGGCGCAGCCGCGAGAGCCAAAGTGGCTGAGTTGGTCACTACGGTGACCGAGCCTGACACGCCGTTCGCGCTATACCAGCACCGCGGAACGCGGGCGATCCAGCGCATGGTCGAGTACGCCGCATCGACCGGCGGTCTGGCGCTGTGGGTGCGTCATCTGGATGTGACTGACGAGCCCGACCCCGGCACTGGCAAGGTGGCCCCAAGCGCAGCGACCGCGCCGCCCGTCACCACGGACGGCCACACGATCCGCTACAGCGCCGGTTTCGAGGCGCTACCACTGGCCGAACAGGTCGGCTGGGTCGCGCACGAAGTGCTGCACATCGCGCTGCGCCATCCGCAGCGCTACCTCGATCTGCAGCATCGGCTCGGTGACGCCGACCTGCAGCTGTTCAATCGGTGTGCCGATGCTATCGTCAACAGCACGCTCGATCACCTGAGCTGGCTTCAACTGCCGGCAAAGGCGGTGACGATCGACCAGCTGCTCGCCGCCGAAGTCGGCATGCAGCACAGTGTCGAGGCGGCGCTGCTGGAATGGGATGTCGAGCGGCTGTACCGCGCCATCGACGACCGCCGGCCGCAGGCCCAGTGCGGTAAACGCGACGGTCCGCGCGCGGCCAGTGTGCGTGCCTTGGGTGGACAGGATCAGGCCGACCTGAAGCCCGGCAGCGACGTCCTGGAGGCGCCAGAAGAAGGCGTCGACCAGGCCCGCGAGTGGAGCGAGCGGATCGCACGTGCCCATGCGAACGACGGCGAGTTCTCGATGTTGCGCACGCTGATCGCCGACCTGCCGACCACGCACACCCCGTGGGAGCAGGTGCTGCGCACCCAGCTCGCGCGCAGCCTGGCGCCCAAGCGCGACATCTCCTGGTCGCGGCCTTCGCGCTCTTATCTCGCGAACCAGGGGCGCGCCGGGGTGAACCGGCGCATGCCCTGGGAACCCGGGTTCAGTTCATCGAAGTCGGTGCCCAGGCTGGTCGTGATCGTTGATGTGTCGGGCTCGGTCGACGATGCGCTGATGCAGCGCTTCGCCGGCGAGGTCGAGGCGATCGTGCGCCGACTTGAGGCTGGCCTGGTGCTGGTGATCGGTGACGAGCAGGTGCGCGAGGTCATCCGTTACGAGCCGGGTCGCTCGGCGCGTGGCCGCGGCGGCCTGCACGACATCGTGTTCCACGGCGGTGGCGGCACCGATTTCACGCCGCTGCTCGAAGAGGCCGACACGCACCATCCGGACATCGCAGTGGTGCTGACCGACCTCGACGGCCCGGTGCGCCATCGCCCGCGCTGGCCAGTGATCTGGGCGGTGCCCGAAGCGAATGCCTCGGCGGTGGCGCCGTTCGGCCGCAAGCTGGTGCTGCGCTGAGCTGCGGCTCAGCCCGGAACTCGCAAAGGCAGCCGCTCCAGCGTGACCCCGCCCTGCTGCCTAAGGAAGGTCTGAACAATGCGACATCCAGTGGTTCATCGCGTGCTTGCTGAGTCGAACGGGGTGGATTGATGCGCTTCCGGTCGATTCGGCCTCAA
>JAYVEB010000284.1:0-2918 GCA_043749095.1 Burkholderiales bacterium
CGAAATCGCCGACCTGGACTTCGAGCTCGCCATGGTCGTTCTTGAATTCTTCGATGGGCACGTAGGCTTCTGACTTGAGGCCTGCGTTCACCACCACGAAGCTGTGTTCGACGCGCACCACTTCTGCAGTGATGACCTCGCCCATGCGCATTTCGGAGCGGGTCAGCGATTCGTTGAACATGTCGGCGAACGATTCGCCGCCTTCGGTGATGGCAGTTTGGGCTTGTGACATGGGGTGTTTCCGGTGCAGCAGAGGCTGCGGGTTTGAGTTGTCGAATCCAGCACCCTGGTGTGTCTCGAACGGCACGAAGGGAAGGCGCTGGGCCTAAAGCCGCTGCGGTCAGGCAAACGGCCTGCGTTGCTCCCAGCACCTCAGCACAGCGTCTACCGTCGATTCGATGGAGAGGGCCGAGTTGTCCAGTAGCACCGCATCTGCCGCCGGCTTCAGGGGCGACGCTGCGCGATTCTGGTCGCGCGCATCACGTTCCCGCAAACCTGCAAGCAAGCCAATTAGTGTAATCGAAACCCCCGCGGCTTCCAACTGCTGCTGGCGCCGCCGGGCCCGGGCGTCGGCGCTGGCGGTCAGGTAGATCTTCAGGTCGGCATCGGGAAAGATCGCCGTGCCCATGTCGCGCCCGTCGGCGACCAGCCCCGGCAACTGCTTGAACGACCATTGCAGCCGCAGCAGCGCGTGCCGAACGGCAGGCCAGGCCGAGATCCGCGAGGCCAGCGTGCCGACGTTTTCATGGCGCAGCAGCGCGGTCACGTCCATGCCGTCCAGGCAGACGTTGCCGGCCTCGAAACCGATGCCCAGCGTTTCAGCCAGCGCGGCCAGCCCGTTCTCGTCGTCGGCATCGACCGCACTGCGGATCGCGGCCAGCGCGGTGGCGCGGTAAAGCACACCCGAATCCAGCACCTGGTAGCCCAGCGCATTGGCCACCGCACAGGCGAGCGTGCCCTTGCCGGAGGCGGTCGGCCCGTCGATGGTGATCACCGGGATCCAGTCGGACTGCGTGCCGACCACCGAAAATAGCGTCTCGAAGTAATCGGGGAAAGTCTTGGCGACGCACTTCGGGTCGAGGATGCGGACCGACACCGGCGTGGCCGGCGCCGGCAAAGCCAGCGGGTTGAAGGCGGCCAGCGAGAAGCACATCGCCACCCGGTGATCGTCATAGGTGTGGATCGAAGCCGGCGTCCAGCGCAGCGGAGGCGTGACCTCGATGAAGTCCGGGCCTTCGACGACGCCAGCGCCCAGCTTGCGCAGCTCGATCGCCACCGCCGCGATGCGATCGGTCTCCTTGACCCGCCAGCTGGCGATGTTGCGCAGGCGGCTGGGCCCGTCGGCGTACAGCGCCATCACCGCCAGCGTCATCGCGGCGTCGGGGATGGCATTGCAGTCGATGTCGATCGCGGCCAGTGGCCAGCGGCCACGGCGCACTTCGATCCAGCCGGCGCCGCCGCTCACCTGTGCGCCCATCGCCTCGGCCGCATCGATGAAGCGGATATCGCCCTGGATCGAATCAGTGCCGACGCCCTCGATGCGCAGCGGCGTGTCGGTGGCCGCGATCGCGCCCAGTGCGATGAAGTACGACGCCGACGACGCGTCGCCCTCGACGTGGATGTCGCCAGGCGAGCGGTATTGGCTGCCCGCCGATATGACGAAACGCTGCCAGCCCTCGCGCTGCACGACAACACCGAAGCGCGCCAGCAGGTTCAGCGTGATCTCGATGTAAGGCTTCGAGATCAGCTCGCCGTCGATGTCTATCGTGGCCGGCTGTTCGGCCGTCAGCAGCGGCAGGGCAAGCAACAGTGCGGTCAGGAACTGGCTGGACACATCGCCGCGCACGCGTATCGGTGCCGACAAATCGAGGTCATCCGAGCCCGGCAGCAGCCGCAGTGGCGGGTAGCCCGTCTGGCCCAGGTAATCGATGCGGCAGCCCAGCGGCCGCAGCGCATCGACCAGGTCGGCTATCGGCCGCTCGTGCATCCGCGGCACGCCGCTCAGCTCGAAGCTGCCGCCCTGGGTGGCGGCCAGCATCGCCAGCGCGGCGGTCAGCGGGCGCATCGCCGTGCCGGCATTGCCGAGGAACAGCGAGGCGTCGCGCACCGCCAGCCGTCCGCCCAGTCCGGTGATGCGCAGGCTCGTGCCGTCGGCCTCGATGCGGCAGCCCAGCGTGCGCAGTGCGGTCAGCATCACCTGGGTGTCGTCGGAGTCGAGCAGGTCGTGGACAGTGGTGCTGCCTTCGCTCAGGCCGGCCAGCAGCAGCACCCGGTTCGAGATGCTTTTGGAGCCGGGCAGGCGCACCGTGCCGCTGGCGCGCAGCAGCGGGGGAATGTCGAGGAAGGGAATGGCGTACATCGGGGAGCCGGGATCGGCGGTTCAGCGCGGCGGTGTCTTGCCGGCGTTCATGGTCCAGATGCTGCGTGCCGCCGAGGCGGCACGGATCAGCTCTTCGAGGGCGTCGGCGTTGCCGCTGCTCATCACGTATTCCATCGCGTCCAGGGCCTGACGGAACTGCTTCAGCTGCTTTTGCAGCTCTTCGCGGTTGGCCAGCAGGATGTCGCGCCAGACGGTGGGGTCGCTCGCAGCGATGCGGGTGAAATCACGGAAGCCCGGCCCGGCCAGCGACAGGAAATCGCGGGCTGCCGGCTGCCCGGCAACGCCATTGAAATACGCGAAGGCCAGCAGGTGCGGCAGGTGGCTGACGGCCGCGAAGGCCGCGTCGTGGTTCTCGGGCGTCATGCGCAGCACCTGGGAGCCGATGGCTGCCCAGACGTCGGTGGCTTTCTGGATCAGGCCGGGCTCGGTCTGCGGCAACGGCGTCAAGATGACCTGGCGACCCTGGTACAGCGTGGCATCGGCATGCTCGATGCCGGCGACTTCCTTGCCAGCGATCGGGTGTGCCGGCACGAAGTTC
>JAYVEB010000285.1:0-2910 GCA_043749095.1 Burkholderiales bacterium
AGCTTCCAGAATCGCGCAGGAGCGATTTTCTCGAGCGTGCCAAGGGGTAAGGAACCCCTGGAATCACGAGTTTTCACGACAGCGGCCTTCTGCCGCCCAGACTCCTATGCCAGCGCGGCCTACACCGCAGGCGAGATTGCCGGCGCGAAGTTCATCGGCTTCGAGCAAGGCGGGCACACCTGGGTCGGGCATGACGATGAGGTGATGTCGGCAATCATCCAGATGCTGGCCACCCAAGTGGCTAAGTAGCTCGTGCTTGACCGATGCACCACCCGGCGATGCACTTCAGCCGACCTTGCCCAGCGCCACCCGAAACGCCTCCAGCCTCGCCTCGTAGGCATCGGCATCGCCATAGTCGAGGAAGCGGTTGTAGCGCGAGTGCGTGCCGAGGATCTTGTGGGCGTGTTTGATGGGGCAGAAATACTGCTCGGTCCGGGCCAGGATCTCGGCCATGTAGCCCATCAGACCGTTGCCATATTCGCAGTAGGTGCAGTGGAACTTCTCGATGAAGTTGAGGTATCCCAGGTGCCGACGGTCGAACACGAGGTAGTCGGTCCGCCTGACCTTGGTGATGCCGTAGATCGGAAAACACGCCCACTGGTAGACGCTGACGCAGGCATCGAGCATCAGCAACGGGATCACCATGCCGTAGATCAGCGGACCGGTGAGCAGGTTCTGCGGGCGGTCGGTGACCAGCCAGCGGAAGAAGTTCTTCTTGAGCTTGCGATGCGCTTCTCGCACCGAACGCTCGAACTCGACGCGCTTGCCGTTGAGCTGGAAGAACATGCGGCTTTCCTGGTCGTGCACCGCAGTGCGCAATTCGGCTTCAAGTGCGGCCATCTGGTTCAGGATGTGATTGATTCGATCGTTCATGGCATTGAGCATAGGGCTGTGCGCCCGTGCTCGGGTCGCCACGCCGGCCCGGCGCATGGCAACTCGAGTGCGCTGTCGAACACGCGCACAGTCGCAATGTTTCTACCACCCTGCTCAGCAACCACCCGTCGTCACGGTCACCGCGCATCGGGCTGCCGTGACAGCAGCGAGTCCAGCGGACTTCTCACGGCCCCGCCGCCAACCTTCAATACGTGCGTGTAGATCATCGTGGTCGCCACATCGGCGTGGCCCAGCAAGTCCTGCACCGTACGGATGTCGCTGCCGGCCTGCAGCAGGTGCGTCGCGAAACAGTGACGCAGCGTGTGCGGTGTGGCCGGCTTGTCGATGCCCGCTGACTGAACGGCGCGCTTGAATGCGCGCTGAAAGGTCTGGTCGTACAGGTGGTGTCGGCGCACGACCCCGCTGCGAGGGTCGGTCGAGTGGTGGTCTTGAGGGAACAACCAAAACCAGGGCCACGAGGCGCCGGCTCTCGGGTACTTGCGCTCCAACGCATGCGGCAGTTCCACCCCCGCTGTGCCTGTAGCCACGTCATCCGCCCACACCTGGCGTGAGTTTGCAATCTGCTCCCGTAGCGGCTGAACAAGGGATTGCGGCAGCATCAAGACCCGGTCCTTGCCACCCTTGCCGGCACGCACGACCAGCGCCTGGTGGGCAAAGTCCACATCCTTGATGCGCAGTTGCAAGGCTTCATTGATGCGCATGCCCGTGCCATAGAGCAGCCGCGCCAACAGGCCGAACTCCCCCACCATGCCGCCCAGCACCGCCGACACCTCTTCGCGACTCAGCACAACGGGCAGCCGACGGCGCACCCGTGGCCGCTCGATCTGCTGGACCCAGGGCAGGCTGATCGCTAGCACTTTGGTGTACAGAAACAGCAAGGCCGACAAGGCCTGCTTGTGCGTCGCGCTAGCCACCTGCCGCTCGTCTGCCAGCCAGGTCAGGAAGGCCCCCACCTCGGCGCCGCCCGTCTCGCGCGGATGTCGCAGCCTGTGAAACCGGATGAAGGCCCGGCACCAGTACATATAGATGTCCTCAGTGCTGCGGCTGTAGTGCAGGTAGCGAATGCGCTCGCGCAGTTGATCCAGCAGCCGCACCGCACGAAGCGGCGGCAACTGGTTAGAGGGAGGCGGCCGCAGCGCCCCTCGATGCTGGTTCAGGTCCATGGCCTTTCTCCACACCGCTTCAGGTGGCTGGCAGACTCTGGCCGATGGGTGCCGGTTTTGACGCGAATTTAATGCTGTATAAAACAACAGTCAACTGTCGAATCGCCCTGCCGGGCACTGCCTTAGCGTGCGCAGCGTGGGCCTGGTTAAGCGGCAGCCCGCAGAGTAAAGCAGCAGTGCGTGCTGCATAAACTAGTAGTAAGGCCTCACACAACACACTCCCTCACCTGTATGCGCTTTGAAGGCACCCTCACCTCATGGAACGCCGAACGCGGCTTCGGGCGTATCGAATCGAGCCAAGGCGGAGAACCGATCTTTGTGCACGTCTCCGCATGGCCACGTGGAGGTGGTCGTCCGCAGCTCAATCAAGCTGTCACGTTCGAGGTTGAACTTGGCCCGAAAGGTAAGCGAGCGCGAAACGTCCAACTGAACCATGTTCGACGGCCCGTCAAACAGAGGACTGAGCGCGCCGGTCGAGCATAGTGGGGCACAGCCACACTGTTTGTCATACCCGCATTTCTCGTAATCTATGTTGTCGTCGCCGCAGTATGGAATTTACCGATCTGGGTTGCGGGTCTGTATCTCGTGCTGGGCATAGCGACCTTCATCGCCTACGCCGCAGACAAGTCCGCCGCAGCTAGTGGGTCGTGGCGCACACCTGAGAGCACGTTGCACGCCTTGGCACTCGCAGGTGGTTGGCTAGGCGCGCTCTTGGCACAGCAGTTCCTTCGCCATAAGTCCACCAAGGCGCAGTTCAGGCAGGTGTTCTGGGCAACCGTACTCCTGAATGTGGTCGGTTTGGTGGTTTTGGCTTCACCAATCCGGCAGTCGCTGCTGCAAGCGCCGTGAGGCC
>JAYVEB010000286.1:0-2909 GCA_043749095.1 Burkholderiales bacterium
TGGCGCTGGCATTGATGCCGGCATCACGCGGGGAGTTCCATCCAGGCACAGTCGTCTCGACGCCTTCGACTTTGAATCGAACCGCAGCTCACGATGACACGGTACGTCGCGTGGCGGCAGGTGGCTCCGCTCACCGGGCCGCGAACGATGCGAGACGAACTCCCGACCTCTCGGAGGAGAAGCGCATTGCTGCACGGCGCATTGCCTCTGACGTGCTGGCGCGGCTTGCCACATTGCAAAAACTCGGACTTGGGTATTTGTCACTCGACCGCGGCACACCCACCCTGTCGCCGGGCGAACTGCAGCGGCTGCGACTGGCGACGCAGATTCGGTCGAACCTTTTTGGCGTCATCTATGTGCTCGATGAACCATCAGCCGGCCTTCATCCGGCAGACAACGAGGCGCTGATGCAGGCGTTGGATGAGCTCAAGCGGTCCGGCAACTCCATCTTCGTGGTCGAACACGACCTTGACGTGATACGTCGTGCGGACTGGCTGGTGGACGTCGGGCCCGATGCTGGCGAGCTGGGCGGACAGGTGCTCTACAGCGGCCCGCCTGCGGGTCTCGAAGATGTCGCTCATTCGTACACAGCAAAGTATCTGTTCGCGGCTCACTCGGTGGCCCCAAGGGTGCCACGAGTTCCGCAACGATGGTTGGAGTTGCGAGGCATCAAGCTCAACAACCTGGACGGAGTTGACGCCAGATTTCCGTTGCAGGTGCTGACCGCAGTGACCGGTGTTTCCGGTTCTGGCAAGTCCAGCCTAGTGACCCAGGCGCTGGTGGGCTTGGTGCTTGAGTACTTGGGCGGCGAGCCCGATGAAGCCGAGAGTGAGCCTGACTCGTTGCAGTCCGAGCCAGTCACTCGGCCGGGGGGGCACATCCAATCCGGTGTGGAGGTAATCAGGCGACTCGTCCAGGTCAATCAGAAGCCCATCGGCAGAACTCCACGTTCGAACCTCGCGACCTACACCGGTCTGTTCGACCACGTCCGCAAGCTTTTCGCGCAAACAGGCGCCGCGCGCTCGCGCAAGTACGACGCGGGCCGCTTTTCGTTCAACGTCGCCAAGGGACGCTGCGAGACCTGCGAGGGAGAGGGCTTTGTTTCCGTCGAGCTTCTGTTCATGCCGAGCGTGTATGCGCCCTGTCCGACCTGCCATGGCGCGAGATACAACGAAGCAACGTTGAAGGTCCAGTTGCGTGGAAAGAACATCGCCGAGGTCTTGAGCATGACGGTCGACGAGGCTCATTCGTTCTTTGCGAGCGAACTGGTCGTCGAGCGGCCGCTACGGTTGCTGCGAGACATCGGCCTTGGGTACCTGCGGCTTGGACAGCCGGCAACCGAACTATCGGGCGGTGAGGCGCAGCGCATCAAATTGGCAACGGAACTCCAGCGGGCGCAGCGCGGAGACGGACTGTACGTCCTCGACGAACCGACGACGGGCTTGCACGCCGCAGATGTCGACCGGTTGATGGCGCAACTGGAGCATTTGGTAGCGGCCGGAAACACGGTCATCGTCGTAGAGCATGACCTGAGAGTGATTGCAGCGTGCGACTGGGTCATTGACATGGGCCCCGGTGGTGGAGACACGGGAGGCCGGGTGGTCGCAAGTGGAACACCTGGCGAGGTCGCCAACAATGCGGACAGTCGGACTGCGCTCTACCTAAGACAGGCCGAACAGCGTCATGCTACCGGGGCGAGTTTCCAAGGGAATGAAAGCGATGCCCAAAGCGTTTGAGGGCCATCGCATCCATCGGGGTTGTCATCCGGCAGCGAGTTCGTTGCGCAGACTCACCGGAGTTGCGCTAGCCTAGTCGGTATGAGCGAGCCGCCCTCTAATGCCACGGCTAAAGCGCTCGAAGAGGTCGGGTCGTTGCGAATGAGCCTGGGCCGATACCTGTTCTACGGGTGGCTCTTCCAGGACGCGGACACTGGTTCGCGCCTCGAACGTGCGGCTGCTCTTCGGCACAACTCAGACCAGGCGAAATGGCTGCCGACATACTTGAGGCGCTGGCTGGTCGTGGGCATGGGGCTGCTTGCCCTAGAGACGCTGTCGGAGCGCGCTTTGAGCATGCCACTGGTTTCAGCTGCGCTGTCGGTGGCCATCATCCTTGTCCTGCTCTTCCTCCTCATCACAGTGGTTTGTTGGGCGTTCTTGCGGGCTGACCGCCAGTCGCAATAGCTGGCGCGAATGCGCTCCGGACTTGTGTTGGTAGCCAAGTCCTTGGTTGGCTGTCGCCCCTCGTCGAACGCATCGACGCCGCACGCGCTCTGTCATCTCTATCTGGCGAGGCTTGCCACCCGCAACCCGTCTGTCGCTACATCCCTATCGACTGGCCCGGTCATTGCAGTCCTGCGATACTGGCTCATGTCAAAACGCAAAACTCGCGCGACGAGCACACTTCCGGCTGCGCTGAACCTGGCCACTGCTCTGGAGGAAAACAAGGACGTCAAGGTGCGTGTTGAAAGGGCGGCAAACGACCTCGCCGCCGCAGGCACTGTGCTGAAGGCAACGATGGCTGGGGGCGACCCGGAGCGGGCTGCGCACGTCGCGTTAGAGGTCAGCAAAGAAGTTGAGAGCAAGGTCGCCGAGTGCGCGGATGACTTGCATGCGGTGAACGAAACGCTTGCGCAGGGGGTCGCCGACTTGGAAATCACAGAGAAGGCACTGGCCACTGCCCGAGTCGCGCTCGTGAAGACGCGGTCCGCTCTGGCCGATGCCGAGGAGAGCGAGCGAAAGGCACTGTTTGCAGCTCGTCATGACCCGGCGACTGGTATTCCAAACCGTGAACACTTCGATTCCCGCCTGACGCACGATATCGCAGTGGCGGCCCGGCACGGCCTTGAACTTGCGGTGATGTTCTTCGACCTCGACAAGTTCAAGGAAATCAACGACACCCTGGGGCACGCC
>JAYVEB010000287.1:0-2904 GCA_043749095.1 Burkholderiales bacterium
CGAAAGACGCGCTGACCAGCCATCACATCGAAATCATTCCCCGCTTCCAACCGGCCAGGATAGTTGTCGCCGGGAGGTCAAGATAGTTGACGCCGGCCACCTTGGCATCAGCGAATGAGATGCCTCGTCCCATCGCCTCCGTGGGGGCCAATTTGAGTTGCTCAAGTTCCGCCTTGATCTTCCCGACCACAGCGTACTTGCGCAGGTTCGCATCGGACCTATCTCCTGTTTCCAGGGTTCGTCGGATGTGCGTTTGGCCTACGTACTTTTCCAGGGTGCGGGGCACTCGGACACGGGCGTGATACGTGCCACCGACCTTCTGCAGATATTGGTCGGGGTTCCCGCGTTTGGTGGTCATTTGTGGGGGGTGTGGGTGAATGATGTGGGTGCATGATTGTGCTCTGCAACCCGCACAGGCGCTTGTTTCCTCACTTCTTGAACCACTAGTCGTGGGCCCCCATCAGCCACCCCACTGCTTTCTGACCTCAACGGCCCTTTCGGGGCCGTTGGTCTTTGGGGTTCCGACAGGCTGACTTTCATTCGGAAGCGGACAAGCGCTCAACGCTCACGCGGCAGCGAATGCCCTTCGGCAAGCGCTCCTGCCACGACACCTCGCCGCCCAATTGCCTCACGCGTTTGCGCACGCCGCCGAGGCCGAGTCCTTGCGCCCACAGCTCAGGTGCCCGCCCGATGCCGTCGTCTGTGACCGCGATCACAAGCCGGTCGCTCGCCAGGCTCACATCGATCTCGATCACACACGCCTGTGCATGAGCGATGACGTTGGTGACCAGTTCGCGAAGTACACGGGTCAGGGCCGACCACTGCACCATCGATAGCACGACATCGGCGTCCTGCGTCGCCGTCCACTTCAGGACGATGTGTGCTGCCGTCAGGCGTTGCCCGATGTCGGCCTTCCATTCGGCGAGGGCGTGCGCAAGCGGTTGGCTCGACGCGGCCAGACCGCGCGTCAATGTCTTCAGGTCCTGCAGTGTGTGCCGCGCATAGTCTTCCATCTCGGGTGATTGCGCCTTGTACATCAGCGTCAGCAGCCGCGCGCCGATGTCATCGTGCAGGTCCTGCGCCAGGCGTCTGCGTTCTTCGCTTCGCCCTTGTTCTACCGCCTGATCGAAAGCGACGGTGCGCCTCAGCTGCTCGCCAATGCGCTCGGCAAGGCGGACGTCGTCGCGGGTGAACAGGCGTCTGCCGTGCTGCGCGTGGCGCAGCAGGATGGACGCTGACGCACCTGGCGTTGCTGCAGCGCTCGCGATCGCTGGCACCGGCACCAGCATCGCCGAGCCGTCGCTCAGGGTGTGGGCATTGGTCACGCTCTTGTCCAGCAGAGTCACCTCGAAGGGATCGAACAATTCCTTGAGCAGGCGCGACAGAGCGGGGCCGGCCTGTTCCGGGTGGGTCTCGACCTCGCGGGTGGTGCGGAACAACTGCTCGAACAGCCGTTCCGTGCTGGCGACGCGTGTGCCTAGCATGCGGTTGACCAGCCACTGGCGGGCGCCGGCGTACACCGTCATCGACAGGAACAATGCCAGCGTCAGCGCGGCGAAGTGCTGCAGGGCAAACACGCTGACGAGCAGCAGGTCGAGCACAACGGCCAGTGTGCCGATGATGGCGAACAGAGACAGCTCGCGCACCATGCTGCGCGACTTGGACAGGAACGGCGCGCTGGCCAGCACCAGCGCGAACAGCACCTGCCAGACCACCATCGCCAGCGGCAGGCTCGTCGAAGACAGCGGTGTTGCGACGTCGGGCTGCCTCATCAGGATGACGGCCGCCTGGACCAGGATCCAGGTGCCACCGACGACCACACTGAAGCGCTTCATCACCAACGCGAACGGATGCGGGTGTGACTGGAAGGACACATGCATCAGGCTCACTGCCACGCAGCCCATGACCAGCAGCGCCGCCTGGGTCATCCACCAGCCGCCAGCGCCGCCATCGCCCCAATCACCGAGGTCTGCCGCCAGCCAGGTCAGCAACGCAAACAACCAGGCAGCACCTGGCAGCCACGTCGCGGCACGCAAGCGCCGCGGGTGGGTGCAGGACAGGTGAACTGCAGCGGCGAGCGTGGCCAGATCGAAGCCGCGGCGCAGCGGGAACTCCAGGCCTGCGTGGCCCAAAGGTGGTGGGGTGGTGGAGTCAATGGCCATCCACACCAGGTTGCCGGCTTGGCACAGCGCCATCACCGCGTACAGCGCGTTGGCGGCATGTGGTTTGGCCCGCACCACTGTGAACGCCGCCGCACACAGCATCAGGGCGAGTGCTGCACACAACCAGAACGCAGCGCCGATGCCTCCCATCGCGTGAACAGGGCCTAGACCAAACCCTGCTTGCTCGCCAGCACGGCGGCCTCAGCGCGGCTGCAGACGTTGAGTTTCTTGTAAATCGACTTGATGTGGTCGTTCACCGTGAACCATTTGATGCCCATCAGGTTGGCGATTTCCCTGATGGTGAAGCCCTTGCTCAGGTAGGTCAGCAACTCGCTCTCGCGCGGCGTCAGTCGATCCTGTTCGGCCGGCTGCGCACGGTCCAGGGCTGACGGGCGGCTGCTCTGGAAGGCTGAAGGCGCGCTCAAGGCGGTCGGTATGCCTGCTGCGCCACCGGGCCGGAAGTGGGCCAGCAGGCGCCTGGCGATCGCGGGCGACAGCGGCGGCTGCCCGCGCACGATCTTCTGCAGTTCTTCGACCAGCACTTCGAAGCGGTCTTCCTTCAGCAGATAGCCGTCGGCGCCGCACTGCAAGGCCGGGAACAGGTGTTCATCGTCGGAATACAGCGTGGTGACGATCTTCGTCGCCGGGTAGTTGACGAGTTCGGCAAGCAACTCCATGCCGTTGCCGTCTGGCAGTTCCAGGTCCACCAGGGCCAGCTTGAAAGGGTCGGTGGGTGCCAGGG
>JAYVEB010000288.1:0-2899 GCA_043749095.1 Burkholderiales bacterium
CGATGCGGGCCACGTAGGGGATGTAGCCCACGATGTCGGTGGCGGCGTCAAGGGCGGCCGTCACTTCGGGCGTTACCAGTTGCGGGTCGCCGGGCCCCAAACCTGCGATGCAGAGCCAGCCCTGCACACTATCCGCGTTCATTCCTGCACCTCGGGGCGGCGGCCGCTGCCGTGTACCAGCACGATGGCGAAGTAAGGGCAGTCGTTGCCGTGGGCCTCAGCGAGTTTGAGCACGCGCTCACCGGGCATGGTGCCGCGCTCTACCAGCCAGGCCTGTTCCAAGCGGCCGGCTGAGGCCAGCGCGCGGCGCACGCGGGGCAGATTGCGGCCTGTTTTCATGATGACGAGGGCATCCGCCCCTTGCATATGACGCACCAACTCGTCTTCGGGCAGGGTGCCCATGAGCACGGTCATTACATCGTCGCCCCAGGTGATGGGTACCCCGGTCGCCGACCAGCAGCCCACCATGCCCGGAATACCGGGTATCACTTCCACCGTGGCGCGGCCCTGAAGCCGGGTGTACAGGTGCATGAAAGAGCCGTAGAAAAACGGATCGCCCTCGCAGAGCACCAGCACGTCCTGCGTTTGGGCCATCTCGGCCAGCCGCTTGGCCCAGTGGTCATAAAACGTGGCCATGCAGTGGATGTATTCGGGGCTGTCAAAGGGCAGCTCGGTGGTGACCGGGTATTCCATGGGGTACTCGACTGCGTCGTGGGCCAGCATACCTTCCACAATGCGGCGGGCCTGGCCGGGGCGGCCTTTTTTGCGGAAGTAGGCCACGTGGCGGGCAGCACGGATGGCGCGGTCGGACCGCACGCTCATCAAGTCGGGGTCGCCGGGGCCTAAACCGGCGCAGAGGATACGGCCCATCAGATTTCCCTCCGGCTGGCGAGCGCGTTCACTGCAGCCACAGTGATGGCGCTGCCGCCCAGGCGGCCCAGCACCACCATGGCGGGGGCGGGTGGCGCAGCCATTAACGCGGCTTTGGATTCGGCCGCACCCACAAAGCCTACCGGGCAGCCGATGATGGCAGCAGGGCGCGGGCAGGTGGGGTCTTGCAGCATGTTCAGCAGGTGGAACAGCGCGGTGGGCGCATTGCCGATGCAGACGACAGCACCAGCCAAATGCGGGCGCCAGAGTTCCAGCGCCGCCGCGCTGCGGGTGGTGCCCAGGCGTTGGGCCAGATCGCGCACGCTGGGGTCTTGCAGGGTACAGAAGATGGCGTTGTCGGCAGGCAGGCGGCTGCGGGTGATGCCTTCGCTCACCATGCGCACGTCGCACAGGATGGGTGCACCGGCCTCCAGTGCAGCACGGGCAACGTCAGCCATGCCGTCGGTAAAGCGCACATGGGCTTCCAGCCCGACCATACCGGTGGCGTGGACCATGCGGACCACGGCCAGCTCTTCAGTGGCGCTGAAGCGACTTAGGTTGGCTTCAGCCCGGATGATGGCAAAAGACTGTCGGTAGATGGCATCGCCATCGGTCTCATAGGTGTGGCGCATGCACTAGCTGTTTTAAATGGGCGATGATGGCCGCCGGACTCAGATTGTGCGCATCCGGGGGGGATGCGGCGGTGCCGTGTTGTACCAGATCAAACCCCGTAGAAGTGGCCACCAGCGTAAGGGCCGGGTGTAAGTGCGCGCAGCCTTTGCTGCAGCCCGATACGTGCAGCACATGGCCGGGTGGAACCAGTGGGGCCAGCGTATGGGCCAGTTCACGTGTGGGGGCTGCTGCTTGATTGCAGCCAGGCGCGCCGGTGCAGGCGCTGACGCGCATACGCACATCGTCGGCATGGGTGATGAGTTCGGATCGTGGGGGCACGGTTTGGGCCCCTTCCACCAGCAGACTGCGCCACGGTGTGAGGCGCAAAGGGCCCAGGGTGGACAGTGCGCGCAACGTGTCCACAGGCATCTGGCCGAATTCAAAGCCCACCACGCAACCCTGCGGCACCAGGCCCCAGGGTGGGCAGGCCGCATGCGTGGCGGGCACCGGGGTGTTTGCCAGATGGGAAGGAACGGACGTTTGGGCGACCAAAAGGGCCATGCGGCCACGCCCCAAGGGTGCGCCGCCAGCAGCGACGAACCAGTGCGCCAGCTCCATGGCGTGCGCGATAGCGTTCTTTGCACAGGCCACTACCCCGTGGGTACTGCCGTTGGCATAAACCAAAAACCCCTGCGCATGGCGCTCCAGACGGATGTCGGCCGAGCAGCCGCGCAGCAAAAGCGCCTGCCCACAGTCCAGTGCAAAGCCAAATTTGGCCGGGAGTTGGGGGGCGGTTGTCTGAGCCAAGGCATCTGTGAGTAAGTGCGCAAGGTCCGGTGTACCGTCGCCCGCCTCCCACAGAGGGGATACGAGGATATTGCGGCGCGATTCGGCGTTGATATCGGTGTCAATCAAGCCTAAGGCCTGCAGCCCGGCCAGCAGGGCGGGGTAGTGCTCCTCGGCAATGCCGCGGAGTTGCAAGTTGGCGCGGCTGGTCAGGTCCAGTAGCGGCTGTGCGTAGCGTGCCGCCAACTCCGCAATGCCGTGGCCCTGCGCCTGGGTCAAACGCCCCAGCGGCGGGCGGATGCGCAGTACCAACCCATCCCCAGAGGGCATGGGGCGCAGTGCCCCGGGGCACCAGCCTTGGATACGTGCAGCGTGTGGGGCGTGGGGGTGGACGGACATGTGAAGTAAGGAAATCGCATTCCTGGTTTAAGGATTTACAAGGAGGAAACCCAGAGCCTGCAAAGCTTTCAAGTATCGCATCCATCAGCCGGTTAAAACCCCATGCAGTGAGCCCGCAAGCTGAACGCCGCTTAGCGCACGTATGATGAGTTACCCTGTGTTAGCCCCAATTTTCCATGACTGAACGGTTTTCTTCTGCTGCCCTTGGTTTTGTTTGCATCGTAGGGGCGGG
>JAYVEB010000289.1:0-9573 GCA_043749095.1 Burkholderiales bacterium
CGGCGTACTTGGCCAGGTTGATGGCCACCGGCACGCTGGCGTCCTTGAGCGTCAGATGCGCCGGCTGGTTCTCTTCGTGGTTGGTGTTGCTGATGAACACGCTGCTGAGCCGGTCGAAGGTGAGTTGGCCGTCGGGTTTCGGGTAATCGATGCGCGGGCAGTCGGCCGCCGGCTTCAAGGTCTGGTGGTCAGCCACCTGGTGGTGAATCGTCCACGGCGGCGATTGGATCCCCAGCTTCGGCAGCAGCCATTGCTCGATGCCGTTCATCAGCGTGGCGACCCACAGCCCCTTCTTGAACCACTGCTTGAAGTTGCGCGTGCGGTCCAGCTCGTCGTGCAGCCAGCTTTGCTTGAACGCGTCGGGGTAGGCTGCCAGCTCGTCGTGCTGCCGGCCATTGACGAGGGCGTCGAAGATCGCGTCGGCTGCCAGCATGCCGCTCTTGATCGCCGCATGGCTGCCTTTGATGCGGCTGACATTCAGGTAGCCGGCCTCGCAGCCGACCAGCGCGCCACCGGGGAACACCGTCTTCGGCAGGCTCAGCAAGCCACCCGCAGTGATCGCACGGGCGCCGTAGCCCACGCGCTTGCCGCCTTCGAGCACGGCGCGGATCGCAGGGTGCGTCTTCCAGCGCTGCATCTCCTCGAAGGGGCTGAGCCACGGGTTGCTGTAGTCCAGGCCCGTGATGAAGCCCAGCGTCACCTGGTGGTTGGGCAGGTGGTACAGGAAGGCGCCGCCGTAGGTCTGGCTGTCGAGCGGCCAGCCGGCGGTGTGCGTCACGCGGCCGGCGTGGTGCTTGGCCGGGTCGATTTCCCACAGCTCCTTGATGCCCAGGCCGTAGGCTTGCGGGTCGCATCCGGCATCGAGCTTGAAGCGTGAAATCAGCTGCCGGCCCAGGTGCCCGCGCGAGCCGTCGGCGAACACCGTGTACTTCGCGTGCAGTGCCATGCCGAGCTGGAAGTTGGCGGTCGGCTCGCCATCCTTGCCGATGCCCAGGTTGCCCGTGGCCACGCCCGTCACCGCACCGTCGTCGTTGTAGAGCACCTCCGCCGCCGCGAAGCCGGGGAAGATCTCGACGCCCAGCGCCTCGGCCTGCTGGCCCAGCCAGCGCGTCACGCTGCCCAGGCTGATGACGTAATTGCCTTCGTTGTGAAAACACTCGGGCAGCAGCGCGTGCGGGGTTTTGGTGGCGCCGTCGCGCGTCAGGAACAGGAATTCGTCATCGGTGACCGGCTGGTCGAGTGGCGCGCCGAGTTCCTTCCAGTTGGGGAACAGCTCGGCCAGCGCGCGCGGATCCATCACCGCGCCGCTCAGGATGTGCGCGCCGGGCTCCGAGCCTTTTTCCAGTACGACGACCGAGACATCGGGGCCCTGCACCTGCGCCAGCTGCTTGATGCGAATGGCTGTTGCGAGCCCGGCCGGCCCGCCACCGACCACCACCACGTCGTAGTCCATGGCCTCGCGCGGGCCGTGCTGTTCAAGGAGCGATGCTGGGGTCATGCGTGGGTATCCGAGCGGTCTGAATCAGCCCTGGAGTCTATCGAGCGTTGCGAGAGTGCGGCCGTGGCGGCCACATGGTGGGTGGCCGATCCGGGCGATACCGCGCAAACCCCCCGCATCACCTACGATGCAGGCCCCTGGGCGCTGGATCGACGCGCTGTAAAAACCGGGGGCTGCGCAAACAAGTTTAAAAAAACCAGGAGACCTTCGTATGACCGAGCCCCCATTTGATATCGACGAAATGCTGGAGCAGTTTCACACCTGGCTGGAAGCCCAAAGCAAGGGGTCTCTTGCCGACTACGCAGAGCGGTTGACCGACCAGGTGCCTGAATCCACACCCCTGGGCATGGTGCTGTGCCTGGCCAACAACCAGGACAGCCTGCTGGCACAGACCATGGCCGCTTTGACGGCAGGCAACGGCGTGCTCTGGCCTCGCGCGCAGCCGGACGATCCCGTGCAGACCCAGGCTCTGCGGGTGGGGCTGCCCTTGTCGATCAAATCGCAGATCACGCTGACCGACTGGAATCCGTCCACAGACGCAGCGCCCGACCCTTTGCCGCAAGTCGTTCTGTATACCGGCGACGCCGATGCACTGGCGCATCTGCAGCAACAGACCTGCCATTGGCCGAATCATCCGGTGACGATCATTTCGTGCCCGGAAGACATCGAAGACGATTTCGACATTCCGTTGGCACAGCTGCAGCACTGATCCGGCTGGCCTCAGGCTGGTGTCTGATGACGTCAGCCTGCTTCCGACGGCCTCAGGCCGGCTGAGCAAAAGAAAGGGTGCTCTGCTAGTTAAGACTACGCTGAACAAGCAGTAATTTCAGCGGATGCATTTTGTGCGTTGCAGGGGCACGCATTTGACAGTCGCCAAGCCGCGGTAGCGCACCTTGCTGAATCCCCACAGCCGCTTGACCACCGCGGACATGCTCGACGCGGGCACGCATCTTGGGCTTGTTGCGGCTCTTCGAGCGTTCGACCTCGCGGCTCTCGTCGTCCTTGCGTACGCGCTGGTTGGTGAAGTCGCGCGGCTTGTCGGCGTTCTTCGTCGAGCTCGGTGCGCCGATGATGGTGGCCCCCACGATCGTGCCGGTGCCCACCTTCAGGCCTCGGGCCTGCAGCACCTGGCCGACCGAAGCAAACAGTCGCCCGCCCAGTTGGTGCTTCTCCAGCAGCCGGCGAAACTTCAGCAGCGTCGTACTGTCGGGCACGCGCTCGCGGCCCGGGTCAATGCCGACGCAAGGGTCTTGTGCATCATCGTTCGCCTCTGTCTCAGGCTACACAAGACATGCAAACCTTGCACCAGAGATGAGGAATTGTTTAGCATCGGCGTGGCATGCGAAGCGCCAAAAACATTGACGCTCAATGCTCTGCGCCGATCATTGAGAAGTCTGTACGGTGTGCACAGTCAAAGCAACGCGTCACCCCAGGGGGCCGCTGTGCGCATGATGTGCAGGACGTGCGGAACGGAAAATGCTCGACCGATGTGGGTTTCGATGGCAAGCTTCCTCCTCACTTGTCGGTATGTCCATGATGTTGAAATCTTTGAAAGCGGCCACCGGCACGCGCCATGCCGCGCTAGAACGGCAATTGCCACTGCTCGATCCGAACCTGTCTCACGGCACGTATCGGCAATTCGTTCAACGGTTGTTCGGGTTCTACGATCCGCTCGAAACTCGACTCTCGGCACTGCCCTGGTGGGACTGCATCGGCTTTGATTACGCGCTGCGACACAAGACGCCGCGACTGCGGCAAGACCTGCTGTTGTTGGGTGACACGGAGCAGACCATGGCGGGGTTGCCGCGTTGCGAACGCTTGCCGCCATTGACCAACGAGGCGCAGCTCTGGGGTTGCCTTTATGTGATCGAAGGCGCCACGCTGGGCGGGCAGATCATCATCAAGAACCTGCACACCCATCTGGGGCTGACCGCCACCTCGGGCGCGTCCTTCTTCGATGGTTACGGCTCGCAGACAGGGGCACGCTGGAAGGCGTTTTGCGCAGCGGTGCCGGCCGAAGGCGACGACGTCCGAGGTGGCCGTGACGACATGCTTCTCAGTGCCAACCTGACTTTCGACTCGCTCAGCGAGTGGCTCTTCCCACAGGCTCTTACATCGGTGGGCGCCAACTCCCTTGTCCGGCCCCACGCATCGTCGTCCACCCGGCTACAAGACCCGCCGGCGCACGCAGAACGGTCAGCGCACTCATGAACAGCCCTCAATCGATCGAAACCACGACAGCGCTGCCATGGGCAGGCGGCCCCTACAGCATCAAGCGCCACGGCACCAGCCTGGCCGTGTGCGACACCGAGCCGGTTCAGACCCCCGGCTGCATTCAGGCGCACGGGGTATTGCTCACAGCGCGCCGCGCCGATCTGACGATCCTGCAGGTCAGCGAGAACAGCGCCGACTTCTTTGGGAAAGCGCCAGCTCAACTGCTCGGCCAGCCGTTGAGCTGCCTGCTCGATGCGCAGCAACAGGCCCGCTTGCTGGAAATGCTGGCGGCAGATGCCGTCGAACGCAACGCGCTGTTCGCATTCACGCTGGCTGCGAACGGCAGTGTGTCGCCGCTTGACGTCAGCGTGCACACCACCGACGGCGTGGTGGTGCTGGAGTGCGAGGCCACAGGCCGCAGTGCGAGCCAGTTGGTTCACCCGGACGGCGACTTCTTCGCGCTGGTTCGGGCGGCGGTGAGCCGGCTGCAAAACGTCGTCGGACTGCTGAACTTCTGCGACAAGGTAGCCCATGAAGTACGCGCCATCACCGGGCTGGACCGGGTGATGGTCTACCGCTTCCATGCCGATTTGCATGGCGAGGTGGTGGCCGAAAGCAAGCTCGAAGCGCTCGCGCCATGGCTCGGTCTGCACTATCCGGAAGCCGACATTCCGAAGCCGGCCCGTGACATCTACAAGCGCATCTGGATTCGGCCGGTGCCCAACGCCGCCGGGCCAGTGGTCGAGATGGTGCCGCTGGCCAACCCCGACAGCGGCCTCCCACTGAGCATGACGCACTGCACGTTGCGCGGCGCCTCGGTGATGTACACCGAATACCTGGCGAACATGGGCGTGGCCGCATCGCTGACGATGCCCATCCTGATCGAGGGCGATCTGTGGGGCCTCATCGCCTGCCACCACCACACACCGACCTATTTCCCGCACCAGGTGCGCGCGGCCTGCGAGTTGCTGGCGCAGGTGGCGTCGTTGCAACTCAAGTCCAGCGATTCCATCGAGCAGCTGGCCTACCGATTGAAGGTCGAGCGCATCCACCAGCAACTGGTCGTCAAAGCGGCCAAGGAAGGCGATCTGCTGGCGCTGTCGGATCGGCAGCCGTCGCTGCTCGATGCAATGGATGCCGAAGGCGCTGCGCTTTACCACATGAACCGCTGGTGGTGCGCGGGCATGACGCCGGACGAAGCGCAACTTGACGCCTTGTCCGACTGGATCAACCTGCGCCCGGAATTCGACTCGATCAATCGGCCGGCCTATGTCACCGACGCGCTGAGCCGCGACTACCCGCCTGCCGCCGAATTCGTCGAGCTGGCGAGCGGCATGATCGCGGTGCAGATTTCGCGCACTCGGCGAGACCTGATCATGTGGTTTCGAACGGAGACGGTGCGTACCGTCAATTGGGCCGGAAACCCGAACGACAAGCCGCTGGTGGCCGGCCCGAACGGCATGCGCCTGACGCCGCGCCGCTCGTTCGAGCTGTTCGTCGAATCGGTGCGTGCGCGTTCACGGCCGTGGTCGGAAGTGGAAGTCGATTGCGCACTGCGGCTTCGGCTGCTGGTGATGGATCTGGCGAACCTGGCCGGCGAGCGGATGGCCGACCTGAATGTCGATCTGACCAGCAGCAATGAAGAACTTGATGCCTTCGCCTACGTGGCCTCGCACGATCTGAAGGAGCCGCTGCGTGGCATCCATCGCTATGCGCACCAGTTGATGGAGAGTGTCGAAGCCTTGGGCGGCGAAGACCGCGAGCGGCTGGAGAGCCTGATGCGGCTCACGCTGCGCATGGACAGCCTGCTCGACTCTCTGCTGCATTTCTCGCGCGTCGGCCGTACCACGCTGGAATTCGTACCCGTGGATTTGAACGAGGTGGTGGCCAGTGCGTTGGAGATGGTCGGCGTGCGGGCCAACGAAAACACCTGCCGGATCGTCTTTGCGCGGCCGTTGCCCACGGTGCTGTGCGACATGGTGCGCGTGCGAGAAATTTTCAGCAACCTGATCAGCAACGCCTTGAAATACAACCGACAGAAATTGCCGCGACTCGACATCGGCTTCGTGCTGGCGAACGAAGCCGAGGGGCGACCGCAAGCGCCTGCTGCGGTCGAAGGGCAGGCCATCTACTTCGTGCGCGACAACGGTATCGGCATCGAGCAACGCCACTTCCAGCAGATCTTCCGCATGTTCAAGCGCCTGCACGGGAGCGATGAATTCGGTGGCGGCGTTGGTGCTGGGCTGACGGTGGTCAAGAAGGTGGTCACCCGCCACGGCGGCGAGGTCTGGCTTGATTCAACGCCTGATGTCGGCAGCACTTTTTACTTCACGTTGCCGTGCACCACGGCAAGCTCCGCTGCTGCGATCAGGGCACAGAGCCCGGCCTCACCATGAACCGCGCCCACCATGTGCTGGTCGTCGAAGACAACGACGGTGACTTCGAGACCGTGGTCAAGGCAATGCGACTGGCTGGTGTCAGCAACCAGGTGAGGCGCGCCTTCTCCGGCACCGAATGCCTGACGCAGATGCACATGTGCCTGCAGCAACAGACCAGCCTGTCCGCCCTCGTGCTGCTTGACCTGAATACCCCGAACGACGATGGCCGATCTGCCTTGCTGCAACTGAAGGCCGACGACAAACTGCGCTCGGTGCCGGTGGTCGTGATCAGCGCGTCGTTGAACCCGCGAGATGTGGATTTCTGCTATCGCCAGGGCTTGAGTGCCTACCATGTCAAGTCGGTCAACCACGCCACGCACCTGGAGACGCTGAAAACGATCTTCATCTACTGGTTGACGATGGTGCTGCTGCCCCTCGGACGCGAGCTGGAAAAATGAGCAACGCCGTTTGCCGCATGCTGGTGATCGACGACAACACTGATGATCGCGCCAATCTGCGGCAGATGCTGCTGCGCGGGTCGAACCAGCGTTATCGGTTCACAGAAGCCGAACTGGGCCTCAGCGGCCTGAAGCTGATCTCCGACGCGCAGGCCGCCGAGCCCGGCATTCCGCCCTTCGATTGCATCTTGCTCGACTTTCATCTGCCCGATATCGACGCGCATCAAATTCTGGCGACACTGTGCGCGGGTGGCAAGCAGCCTCCTTGCCCGGTGGTGATCATCACCGGCTGGAACGGCATCGACAGCGCCGACAGCAAGAAACTGTTGCGTGCTGGGGCACAAGACTACATTGGCAAGAGCTGGACCACCCCCGAGAGCCTGACCCGCGCGGTGGAAAACGCGGTAGACCGCTACGAACTGATGACGCAGCGCGACGCCGAGGCGCGCTCTCTCGGCGAGTCGGAGCAGCGCTATCGCAGCCTGTTCGATTCCATCGACGACTGCTTGTGCGTGCTCGAAAAAATCGAGGTTGACGCAGGTGCGGCAATCGACTTTCGCTGCGTCGACATGAATCCGGCGTTTGCGACACGCTACGGCACGTCTGGCCAGGTCGGCAAGACCTTGCGACAAATGCTGCCCTTGGAACCCGAGGACTGGTTTGCCATCTACGAGCGGGTGTGGGCGACCGGCGTCTCGTCCCGTTTTGTTGGCAGCATTCCCGCAGAGTCGCAGGAGCTGGCGCTGCGCGCGTTTCGCATCGGCGAGCCGACCGAGCGCAAGCTGGTGGTGATACGCAACGACATCACGCAGCGCAAACAGTCGGAGCGGAAGCTGCTGGAACAGGCTCAAATATTGTCCGATCAGGACCGTCGTAAAAATGAATTTCTGGCGATGCTCAGCCACGAGCTGCGCAACCCCCTGGCACCGATCGCCAACGCCGTCCACCTGCTGCGCCTGCAAAAGAACCAGGACCCGATACAGCAGCAGGCGAGCGCCATCATCGAGCGGCAGGTCGGGCAGTTGAAACACATGGTCGATGACCTGATGGAAGTCTCTCGCATCACGACCGGTCGGGTGTCAATACGCAAGGAACGAGTCGCCTTCGGCGATGTGGTGGAGCGGGCTGTTGAAACCGTACAGCCATTGATCACGAAGCGTCGGCATCAGCTCGAGGTGGCACTGCCGCTGCAGCCGGTGTGGTTGCTGGCTGATGCTGCGCGGCTGGAACAGGTGGTCGTTAATTTGCTCACCAACGCGGCCAAGTACACCGCGGAAGGCGGTTTCATCGCGTTGACCATCCAGCTTGAAAACGACCTGGCAGTGTTGAAAGTGCGCGACACCGGCATCGGTATCCCAGCGGAACTGATACCCAGAATTTTCCAGATGTTCATGCAGGCTGATCGTTCGCTCGACCGCTCGCAAGGTGGTCTGGGTATCGGCCTTTGTCTGGTGCAACGCTTGGTAGAACTTCACAACGGTGTCATCGACGCTACCAGCATCGTTGGCCAGGGCAGCGAATTCACAGTGCGCTTACCGTCGGCCGATGCGCCGGTGCTCACCTTGTCGACTTGCCCCGCATTACAGAACACCATACCCGTGGTCCAGAAAGGGCATCGGGTGCTGGTGGTCGACGACAACCGCGACGCCGCAGAAAGCCTCGCCAGCCTGCTCGTGTGCAGAGGATATGAGGTGCGCCTGGCCTACGATGGCCCAAGCGCGTTGGCAATTGCCGCCGATTTCAAGCCTGATGCGGTGTTGCTCGACATTGGGCTGCCGGGACTCGACGGATACGAAACGGCCCGGCAGATGCGTGAACAGCCCGTGCTCAGAGACGCCGTGCTGATCGCCTTGACAGGCTACGGAAACGAAGGCGACCGCGAACGTTCACGCGAGGCAGGCTTCGACCACCACCTGGTCAAACCGGCCAAGCTCGAAGAGCTGGAAATTCTGTTGAACGGTGCCGGTCGGCGAGATCGAAGTGAAGACGCACTGGGCTGACAGTCACGAGCCGCAGCGCTGATCGACCTGTCTGACAGAGATGTGGAGCGCCGCATTGGTGGACCCGGGCGCCCGCCAAAGTTCAGGTCAGTCGCACGAGCCGTTCCCCCGAACTTCTGGCGCGCTTGATCAAACCGCTCGGCCGGACGGTGACCGCCAATCAATTTAGGGTTCATGACGTTTGTCGCGGCGACAGAAATCGCCGCTCCCCGAGGCGTATTCCAGGGGTTGTGGGCGCCTGTTTCCAAGCTGATCGTGGACAGCGTAGCGGCGCCGTTGGCGATGCGCTGAGGAGGCACACAAGCTCCGGTTGGGAAGTGTCTCAATTGGAGGCGCGCCGGCTCTTGACCGGCGCGCCAACTCATTGCTGGCGGTTTGGAATTTCGTTCTCGCATCGCCCCGCAGGCCTCCCCAAGAGCGCCTCGCTTACTTGGGCATCAGCACCGTGTCGATCACGTGGATCACGCCGTTGTCGGCAAGCACGTCGGCCTTGACGACTTTGGCGGAATCGACGGTGACACCGCCAGTCGTCGCGATCGTCAGCTCACTGCCCTGAAGACTCTTGACCTTGCCCGGCTTGATGTCCTTCGACAGAACCGTGCCGGCTACCACGTGGTGTGTCAGAACCGAGGTCAGCTTGGCCTTGTCCTTGAGCAGCGCGTCGAGGTCAGCCTTGGGAATCTTGGCAAATGCGTCGTCGGTCGGTGCGAACACGGTGAACGGGCCCTTGCCCTTCAATGTGTCGATCAGGCCGGCTGCTTGTAGCGCTGTCGCTAGCGTCTTGAAACTGCCTGCAGCGACGGCGGTGTCGACGATGTCCTTGGCCTGGGCGGAAACGGCGGCCACTGCGATGGCGCCAGCGATGAGAAATTTCTTCATGAGAGGTTCTTTCAAAAATGCCCGATGGCGTTCGACACCGGGGCTTGTTGCAAGAATCGAACGCAGTTCAGTGCTGAGGGTTTCAGGCTGGCAACAACACCGAATCGATCACGTGAATGACGCCGTTGGTGCAGGCGATGTCGGCC
>JAYVEB010000290.1:0-9536 GCA_043749095.1 Burkholderiales bacterium
ACCCCTTGGCACGCTCGAGAAAATCGCTCCTGCGCGATTCTGGAAGCTCGGAAATCAAGCCATCATTTTGGAATATTCCTGCCGCCCAGACTCCTAGTCCACGCGCGCTGTTCGCCGTGTGCGTGCGGCCTCGGCCTTCGGCGAGGGCTGCGGCCCGGTCGGCTTCAGCAGCACCAGCAGGGCGCCGTTGCCGCCATCGGCCGCGCGCGCATGGGCAAAGGCAATCACCTCTTTTTTCTGCACCAGCCAGGTCTTGACCTTGGACTTCAGCACCGGCTCGCGTCCCGGTGATCCATGGCCCTTGCCGTGGATCACCCGCACGCAGCGCAGGCCGTGGCGCATTGCGACACGCAGGAACTCGGCAAGCTGCTCGCGCGCCTCGTCGCGCCGCAGTCCGTGCAGGTCGAGCTGCCCCTGGATCGCCCAGACGCCACGCCGCAGCTTGCGCACCACCTCCGGCCCGATGCCATCGCCACGCCACGACAGCGCGTCGTCGGTCTCGAGCAGCGACTCGACATCGAACTCGTCGGAGATCGCCTCGCGCAGCACCGCCGCCTCGTCGCGTTCACGCTGGCGCGGCAGCGGCTCGGCGCGCGGCCGTGCCATCGGCATCGCGGCCACACGGCGCAGCGGCAAGACTGCCCCGACGGTGTGTGCGAACAAGTGGCGCTCGCGCTGCTCGCGCGCCGCGATGGCAAGCGCTTCGGCCTCCTGGCGCGTCGCCTCGGCAGCAGTTTTCGCCAGCGCCTTCTTCAACGCTGCCAGATCCCCCAGGCTGCGTACGCTGCCAGGCGGTGTCACAGCAGTCCCCGTTCGGCAAACGAGATTGCCTGGTCGCCGCCAACCACCAGGTGATCGATCACGCGCACATCGATCAGCTGCAGCGCCTGCTTCAGCGTCTGCGTCAGGAATTCATCGGCCCGCGACGGCTCCGCGACACCCGACGGGTGGTTGTGCGCGAGGATCACCGCACTGGCCTGCACCGCCAACGCGCGCTTGACGATTTCGCGCGGGTAGACGCTGGTCTGGCTCAGCGTGCCGCGGAACATCTTCTCGAACTGCAGCAACTGGTTCTGCACGTCGAGGAACATCACCGCGAACACCTCGTGATCTTCGTGCGCCAGCTGCAGGCGCAGATAATCCTTCACCTGCTGCGGCGACGACAGCACGGTGCGCTGGGCCAGGCGCTGCGCCAGCGAACGGCGAGCCAGCTCCATCACCGCGCTGATCTCGGCGCGCTTGGCGGGGCCCAGGCCCTTGATGCGTTTCAGGTCGGCCGCGCTGGCCTGCAGCAGGCCGTTGAGTCCGCCGAAGGCATCGAGCAGTTGCTGCGCCAGTTGCAGCACCGAGGTGCCTGGCAGCCCGGTGCGCAACAGCAGCGCGATCAGCTCGGCATCGGCCAGCGCCTGCGGCCCCAGGGTCAGCAGCTTTTCGCGCGGTCGGGCTGCGGCCGGAATGTCTTTGAGCAGCATGAATGCCTGTCGTGGTGTCGTGCCGGACGGCCGGCGACGACGACTCGTAAAATTCGACCCAGTCTATCCAACCTTCAAACAGGTACGCCCTTGAACTCTGTCCTCGCGGGCTCCTTCCTCACGCTGCACTACCGGCTGGCCGGGTCCGACGGCGCTGACATCATCAACACCTTCTCCGACAAGGCAGCCACCTTGTCATTGGGCACGGGAGAGTTGGCCCCGGCCATGGAAGCACGGCTGATCGGTTTGCCCGAAGGCACACGCGCCACTTTTGAGCTGGCCGCCGGTGAGGCTTTTGGTTCTCGCAACCCCGAACTGTTGCAACGCGTCAAGCGTGCGATGCTCGACGAGTTGGGCGACCCCGATGAGCAGTACCACCCCGGTGATGTGGTGCAGTTCCCGACCCCCGACGGCCACGGTGCCTACGCCGGCGTGGTACGTGAGGTGGGAAGCGACTGGGTGCTGTTCGACTTCAACCACCCGCTGGCCGGCCAGCCGGTGACTTTCGAAGTGCATCTAATTGGAGTGTTGTGATGGCTGCCGATATCCGTGTTGAAGAGGTGCTGCTGGCCGAGCCGCGCGGCTTCTGCGCCGGCGTCGATCGTGCGATCGAGATCGTCGAGCGCGCGATCACCAAGTTCGGCGCGCCGATCTATGTGCGCCACGAGATCGTGCACAACACCTACGTCGTCAATGACCTGAAGACCAAGGGCGCGATCTTCATCGAGGACCTGGCCGAGGTACCGCCCGGCGCGACATTGGTGTTCAGCGCCCACGGCGTTTCGCAGGCGATCCGCCGCGAGGCCACCGAGCGCGGCTTCACTGTGTTCGATGCAACCTGCCCGCTGGTCACCAAGGTGCACGTCGAGATGGCCAAGCTGCGCAAGGAAGGCTACGACTTCATCATGATCGGCCACAAGGGCCATCCCGAGGTCGAAGGCACGATCGGCCAGCTGAGCGCGGGCATCCACCTGGTCGAGGACGTGGAGGATGTCGAACGGGTGCCAATTGATGCCTCGACGCAGCTGGCGGTGGTCACGCAGACCACGCTGTCCGTCGACGACGCGGCCGAAATCCTGGCTGCAGTGAAGCGCCGTTTTCCAAACGTGCGCGAACCCAAGCAGCAGGACATCTGCTACGCCACGCAGAACCGCCAGGACGCGGTCAAGGTGCTGGCGCCAAACGTCGATGTGCTGGTGGTGGTGGGCAGCCTCAGCAGTTCGAACAGCAACCGGCTGCGCGAAGTCGCCCAGCGGCTGGGCACCGATGCCTACATGGTCGACTCGGCCGAAGACTTGAGGCCTGAATGGTTCGCCGGCAAGAGCCGTGTCGGCCTGACCGCCGGGGCATCGGCACCAGAGATTCTGGTCAAGCAGGTGATCGAGCGGCTGCGGGCGCTCGGCGCGGTGTCGGTGCGCACCATGCCGGGCGTGCTGGAGACAGTGCACTTCCCGCTGCCGATGGGACTGGGCGACAAGTCGATGCAGACCCCGGGCTAACCCTCTGCGGCCAAGCCGCTGCCTACAATTCGCCTCTTCACGCCACCCCTCGAACGCCCACCCATGCTGGACATCACCCTGCTGCGCAAGGACCTGCCCAGCGTCATTGCCCGACTTGAAAAACGCAAGAGCCCGCAGCCCTACCTGGACGTGGCGCGCTTTCAGTCGCTGGAGTCCGAACGCAAGGCGCTGCAGACCCGCACCGAGGAACTGCAGGCCCAGCGCAACAGCCTGTCGAAGCAGATCGGCGCACTGAAGGGCAAGGGCGAAGACACCAGCGCCGTGATGGCGCAAGTCGCTGGTCTCGCAGATGAGCTGAAGGCCTCGGCCGAGCGGCTCGAGGTCATTCAGACTGAGCTGGCAGAACTGCTGATGGCGGTACCCAACCTGCCGCAGGACAGCGTGCCAGTCGGTGCTGACGAGCATGGCAATGTCGAGGTGCGCCGCTGGAGCCCGAACGGTGCCGGCCCGCGCGACTTCGACTTTGCGCCGAAGGACCACGTCGATCTGGGCGCACCGTTGGGGCTCGATTTCGATCTGGGCGCGAAGCTTTCAGGCTCGCGCTTTTCCTTCATGCGCGGCCCTGTGGCGCGACTGCACCGCGCGCTTGCGCAGTTCATGCTCGATGTGCAGACGCAAGAGCACGGCTACACCGAGTGCTATACGCCTTACATCGTCAACCGAGAAGTGCTGGAGGGCACCGGGCAGTTGCCGAAGTTCAAGGAAGACATGTTCTGGGTGTCACGGGGCGGCGATGAAACGCAGCCCGAGCAGTACCTGATCTCGACCTCAGAGATCTCGCTGACCAACAGCGTGCGCGAGCAGGTGCTGGCCGCCGACCAGTTGCCGATCAAGCTGACCGCGCACAGCCCGTGCTTTCGCTCCGAAGCAGGCAGCGCCGGGCGCGACACCCGGGGCCTGATCCGCCAGCACCAGTTCGACAAGGTCGAGATGGTGCAGATCACCCAGCCCGAACACAGCGACGCGGCCTTGGACGACATGGTGCGCCACGCCGAAGCGGTGCTGCAGCAGCTCGGGTTGCCGTACCGCGTGCTGCTGCTGTGCACCGGCGACATGGGTTTCGGCTCGGCCAAGACCTACGACCTCGAGGTGTGGGTGCCGGCGCAGAACACCCACCGTGAGATCAGCTCGTGTTCCAACTGCGAGACCTTCCAGGCGCGGCGCATGCAGTCGCGCTACAAGTCGGCTCAGGGTCGCAACGAGTTCGTGCACACGCTCAACGGCTCGGGTGTCGCGGTGGGCCGCGCGCTGGTGGCCGTGCTCGAGAACTACCAGAACGCAGACGGCTCGATCACCGTGCCCGACGTACTGCGCCCGTACATGGGCGGCGTGGAGGTGTTGAAGGGCTGAGACCGGGGTGGTCTGGCGCTGTGTGCTGCGCTAGAATTCTGAGTTCCGGTTTCGACCAACCGGCAGCACCGAACGTGCTGGAGAGGTGGCAGAGTGGTCGAATGTACCTGACTCGAAATCAGGCGTACCGCAAGGTACCGTGGGTTCGAATCCCACCCTCTCCGCCAGTTAACCTCTAAAGATGTCCGGTAAATCGGCTTTACCCCACATAGAATCCGCCAAGTCGTTTGCACTTGGATGCGACGGGGGAAATTGGCCTCAGGCCCATCTGCAACCCGTTGACGCTTTTCCAACCACGGCTTACTGATCAAGTTCGTTTCAGGGATGGTGGGTTCTATGGCGGGTCACAAGTCTTCATCTGCCATCTGTCAGAGGTAGACTTGGCGGATCTCCGTCCGCCTTTAATCGCTGTTGTCGATGTTTCAGTGCTGCGCGCAGGCATCCATCAACTTGGTGATGGCCGTACTGCCGCCCTGGGCGTCTGGGCGGCAGGAATATTCCAAAATGATGGCTTGATTTCCGAGCTTCCAGAATCGCGCAGGAGCGATTTTCTCGAGCGTGCCAAGGGGTGAGGAACCCCTGAAATCACGAGTTTTCACGACAGCGGCCTTCTGCCGCCCAGACTCCTAGCGGCCTGCCCCGCCAACCATCAGGTCGCTGCAGGCTCCGCCTGCAGCGTTGCCATGTCGATCACGAAGCGGTACTTCACGTCGCTTCTGAACATGCGTTCGTAAGCGGTGTTGATGTCCTTCATCGCGATGATTTCGATGTCGGAGACGATGCCGTGCTCGGCGCAGAAGTCGAGCATCTCCTGCGTTTCACGGATGCCGCCGATCAGCGATCCGCCCAGCCGGCGGCGCTTGAAGATCAGGCCGAAGACATTGGGCCCTGGATGCGGGTGCTCCGGGGCGCCCACCAGCGTCATCGTGCAATCGCGCTTGAGCAGCGCGATGAACGGGTCCAGGTCATGCTGGGCGGCGACGGTGTTGAGGATGAAGTCGAACGAGTTCTGGTGTGCCGCCATCGCGGCTTCGTCGGTGGAGATCACCACCTCAGCGGCGCCAAGGCGCTTGGCGTCTTCGACCTTGCGGGCTGAGGTGGTGAACAGCACCACGTGCGCGCCCATCGCGGCGGCGATCTTGACCCCGATGTGGCCCAGGCCACCCATGCCGACGATGCCGACCTTCTGGCCCTTCTGCACCCCCCATTGGCGCAAGGGCGAATAGGTCGTGATGCCCGCGCACAGCAGCGGTGCGACGGCCGCCAGGTTGCCCTGGTGGCGGATGTGGAGCACGAACTTCTGTTTCACCACGATGCGGGTGGAATAACCGCCAAAGGTGTTCTCACCGCCGAAGACCGGCCCGTTGTAGGTGCCGGTGAAGCCGCCTTCACAGTACTGCTCCAGCCCTTCGCCGCATGAGCTGCACTGCAGACAGCTGTCGACCATACAGCCCACGCCAGCGATATCGCCCAGCTTGAATTGGCTGACGTTGGCACCGACGGCGCTGACCCGGCCGACGATTTCGTGGCCGGGCACCGACGGATAGAGCGTGTTCTGCCACTCGTTGCGCGCGGTGTGCAGATCGGAGTGGCAAACGCCGCAGTACAGGATGTCGATCTGCACATCGTCCGGCCCGGGCGTGCGTCGCTCGATGCCAAACGGGGCGAGTGCGGCGGTGGCGTTCTGGGCAGCGTAGGCGAGTGCGGTGGTCATCGGGACTCATCCTTTGAGGCGTGCCAGGCGAAAAGGCCTGAGCGAGCAAGGATTGTGCGAGCTGCACGACATCTGCGCCCGACGCACGGTTGCCCGTCCACGGCTCACGCCTGAAAAGACAAACGGCCTGCCATTGCTGGCAAGCCGTTGTTTTTACTGGTGGGCCCTGAGTGACTCGAACACTCGACCTACGGATTAAGAGTACGACGGTCTGGCTGTTTATCGGTGTTGCGATCCGTTGAATAGTTTGCTTCGCTCGAGGATAACTTCATATCTGACAATGCTTTATGACACAAACCGGTGTTGGACAGCATTGATCCAAATCTCTAGACTCTGCTTACACGGCTGCTTACATGGGGCTTCCAGCAGCAAATCCGGGGGTTTAGGCAATGGCGGACAGAGTCAACTTCACGGCAGGACGTTTGGCGGAGTTTCGCTGCAGCCCAGGTAAGCCGCAGTCGTTCTTGTGGGACTCGAAGGCGCCAGGGCTTGCGCTGCGCGTAACAAAGCACGGCTCGCGCGCGTACGTCTTTCAAGGCAGGCTGAAAGACGGTCAAACCATAAGGCTCACCATCGGCGAGCCGATTGGCGAGAACGGTCACGGCGTACACACGATTCCCAAAGCGCAAGAGGAAGCGCGACGTTTGCAGCGCCTGATCGACGAGGGGCGTGACCCCCGCCTCGAGCGCGCAGCGACAGTAGCGGCTGCTCGAGCCACGCGTACCGCAGAGAAGGCCGAACGGAGCAAGCGTGAGGTCACTGGCTTGATGGCTTGGACCGCCTACTGCACAGACCGACGGGCACGATGGAGCGAGCGCAACCAAGCCGATCATCTTGCGTTTGCCACCCAGGGCGGTGTGAAGCGGAAACGTGGCGCTGGAAATACGTTACCCGGACCGCTCCATTCGCTGTTGGCGCGCCCGCTCACCGAGATCGATGCAGCTGCGGTGCAAGCGTGGGTAAAGCGCGAGGCACCCGCTCGCCCTTCGAGAGCGCAGCTTGGATTTCGGCTTCTGCGCGCCTTTATCAACTGGTGCGCGGAACACGACGAGTACCGGGGCATCGCACAGCTCGATGCATGCAAAGGCAAGAAGACACGCGAGTCGCTCGGCAAGCCGGTCGCGAAGTCCGACTCGCTTCAGCGTGAGCAACTGGCGCCGTGGTTTGCTGCCGTCCGTGGGGATACGAACCCAGTCTTTTCCGCATATCTTCAGTCGCTGCTATTGACCGGTGCGCGGCGAGAGGAACTTGCCAGCCTCCTTTGGGAGGATGTGGACTTCCAGTGGAAGTCCATGCGTATCCGGGACAAGGTGGAGGGCGAGCGAGTCATACCGCTGACGCCTTGCGTGGCCTACCTGCTCGATGGGCTGCCCCGGCGTACCGGCAACCCGTATGTCTTCACGAGCGCCACTGCCGCTTCCGGCAGGATTCAGGAGCCGCGGGTGACACATAACCGCGCCCTCGAGCTTGCAGGGGTGCCCCATGTGTCGCTGCACGGGCTGCGCCGTTCATTCGGCTCGCTCGCAGAATGGGTCGAGGTCCCCATCGGCGTCGTCGCCCAGATCCAAGGTCACAAGCCCAGTGCAATTGCTGAGAAGCACTACCGCGTGCGCCCGCTGGACCTGCTGCGAATGTGGCACGAGCGCATCGAAGCGTGGATGCTGCAGCAAGCAGGCATCAAGTTCCATACGCAAGATGCCGTAACTGGAAACATGCCGGTCAGTGATCAGCCCGACCGCTAGCTCCTCCCCCCTGCCCCGCCGAAGCGTGTGCAGCAGAGCAACGGTTAAAGGGGCTTGCATTTTTAGCCGCGCCGCGCCGGCACGGTTTGCGAACTCGGCGCGAGCCATCAGCCCTGGAGTGAAAACTTGCAACACGATCCGTTCCCACCGCAATCTGAGCACCCGAACCCCGACGGTTGGGTAAGCCTCTTCGAGCTGATCGTCGAGGGCAGCACACCCCTAATTGACGTCGTCACCGCGATACAGGGAACCGGTGTTTACAGAGTCGGCGCACTCGGTAGCGCCGTGAAGGCGAGCGAAGCTGAAGCCGAGGCCATCTGCTATCGGATTGACCGGTATGCCTACTTGCTGCGAAGCGACGACTACGCCGAGCGCGAGGAACTCCTCGAAATGACCGACGGCAGCTGCTCCAGGTTTGTGATGTACGGGTGGCTGAAATGGACACTGCCGCCTCGACTGATGGCAGCGGAAGTCGACTCTGCCGCTATACACCAAGGACGTTTAGACGAGGCGCGGCGACTGGGTCTCACGCTTCATGGAGGCGAAGGAGTGATTCTGAGGCGTGAAGGTATCGGCGCTGCAGCTACGAAAATGAAACTTACCCGCCAGGCGCTTGCCGAGAGCATCGATATAGCTTACGCCGACGAGGAAAAGCGCCGGCGAGAAGGACTGCTGTAGACGCTGATTTGCTTGCGCGTTCACTTGCATTGGGCCTGGGCCACCTAGCCAGGGTCGATGCAAGCTCGATGCAAGCCAACGCGGTCGCTTGCATGGCAATACTGCCTAACCATGTTCAACGCTTTGGAAACAAACGACATGGCTGCAAGTCTTTTACACATCATCCCTCTGGACCGCGAAAACCGATCCACCCTCCCCACTGCGGAGGCTGCCTACCACCTGAATCGGAAGGCTCAAACTCTTAGAACCTGGGCTTGCCTTGAGAACGGGCCCATCCGACCGATCCGGCTCAACGGGCGTCTCGCCTGGAGTGTTGCGGACATTCGTTTGTGCCTGGGAGCGGCATCTTGAACGCGCGTAATCGAGTTTCAGAGACCAGCGACGGCTTGCACGCAGCGTCTGCCGAGTCTCATCAGCAACTGGCGCAGCAACCAGATCGATATTGCGTGACCTTGCTCCGCGATCCCGAGCGCCCGCTTGGCAAGATCTTCCATGCCGACGGCAGTAAGACCGCGACGGCCTCGGTGGCGCGTGCGACAGCGGAGACCGTCCGCTGCGAAACGCATCAAGACTTGGTGCAGCTGTACGAACGGGTCGGCAACGATCCACACGCCGCCTTGATCTTGGACCACTTCGTGGGGATCCCGGTAGGCGAGCCCTTCGAGATTCATTCGCAAGCCAGCATGCGCAAGTTGCTGGGCAGGCCGAGCCACGTGCGCGCTGATGTCACAGGGGTGCAAACGATCTCGCGCGACGGCAGAAGCGTCAAGGCAGTGACGCGCTTCAAAGAAAACTTTGCGCCCTCGGTGTGGCTGGTGATCGATCGCGACATCGATGAACACACGCCCGCAAACTTTGCGGCGCTCAGCGACGAGGGGTACTTCAGCGCCTTGTCGAAAGCAATGCCTGGCATAGACAGCGTGACCCGTATACGAACACTGAGCAGCTCGGCGAGGGCAATGCGTGGTTGACGACAATTACCTTGGCCGGTCGACGACAACCATCTTGGCCGGTTGAAGGCCTGCGCCGGGCGGGTCGTGGAGGCGGGGCTACCGTGAGT
>JAYVEB010000291.1:0-9535 GCA_043749095.1 Burkholderiales bacterium
CACTCTCCGAGCTACTGCCGCAGTTTCCTCGCTCAGGTTCAAACATGCGGTATAGCCACGCCTCGACCCTGTCGGGTCCTCGGCGGGAGTTCTTGTGCCAGAGCCTCTGCCGTTCACCTTTGGCCGAAGCGTGGTCACCAAATGGCTGGTGTTCGGGCACTCTTCTTTGGTGACTTTCCCTGGCCCCGCAGAAAAAGTGACCCGCCCGCCGGGGCGGAATCCCGGCGCGGTCTCACGCAAAGGCTCATAGCACCTGCCAGGGCAGGACAATGGCCGATCCATGCACATCCTCATCCCCCACGCCAGCGCCGTGTCTGAAGCCAGCGCCCACACGCTGCGTGACCTGAGCCTGCCGCACCTGGGTCATCTGCTCACGGTTCTGCAACCTGGCAGGCCGGACGTGGGTGACGAATACACGCTGTCGCCACCGCACGAACGGGCGCTGGCCCATGGTCACGGCTGGCAGGGGAGCGACGGCCGCTGGCCCTGGGCTGCGCTTCATGCCCAGGCGGACGGCATCGATACCGGCACGCAGCCCTGCGGCCTGCTGACGCCAGTGCACTGGCATGTCGGGCGTGAGCACATCACGCTCGCCGACCCGGCCACACTGGCGCTGTCGGCCGACGAGTCGCACGCACTGGTCGATGCGGTGCAGCCGCTGTTCGACGACGACCGGTGCACGCTGACCTGGGCCGCACCGCTGCGCTGGTACCTGGTGCATGAGCACCTGGCCGACCTGCCGTGTGCGTCGATCGATCGCGTGATCGGCCGCAACGTCGACCTGTGGCTGCGTGGCGATCCGCAGGCGTCGAGCGAACAACTGGCGCGCATGCGCTGGGTGCGGCGATTGCAGAACGAGGTGCAGATGCTGCTGCACCAGAACCCGGTCAACAGCGCCCGCGAAGCGCGCGGCGCGCTGCCGGTCAATTCGTTCTGGTTGAGCGGTTGTGGGCGCGCGCAACCAGCAACCGCCGAGGTGACGGTCGATGACCGCCTGCGCGCGCCGTTGCTCGCCGAAGACTGGGCGGGCTGGGCCGATGCCTGGCGCGCGCTCGATGCCGAGGTGCTGAAGCCACTGGTGTCGCGCGTCGCGCAAGGCGAGCCGGCCTCGATCACGCTGTGCGGCGAACGCGGCTGGCAGCGTTACGACGCGGCACCGCGCTCGCTGTGGCGGCGCCTGGGCGATCGCTTCAAAACGGTGGAACCGCACGTGCTGCTGAGCGCCTTGTGATGACCGCACCAACGCTGACATTGCGACCCCTGGCTCCGCGCAGCGCCTGGGCGCTCGAACAGGCGGGCGTGCCGCCGCTGCTGGCGCGCTTGTTCGCTGCACGCGGGGTGCGCAGCATCGACGAACTCGACAACGCTCTGGCGCGGCTGCTGCCGCCGTCCGAGCTGCGCGGCGCCGCCCAGGCCGCCGTGCTGCTGGCCGACGCGCTGCGCGACCAATTGCGTGTGTGCGTCGTGGCCGACTACGACTGCGACGGCGCCACCGCCTGTGCGGTCGCGCTGCGCGGCCTGGCGCTGCTCGGTGCTGCGCCCGACCGGCTCGGCTATGTGGTGCCCGATCGTGCGGTTCACGGCTACGGCCTGACGCCCACCATCGTCGACCTGGCACTGGCACAGGGGGCGCAGGTGCTGCTGACGGTGGACAACGGCATCGCGAGCCTCGCGGGCGTGGCCCACGCGCGCGCGCACGGCCTCGTCGTGGTCGTCACCGACCATCACCTGCCGGCGCAGATGGACGACCAGATCGTGTTGCCCGATGCGAACGTGATCGTCAACCCGAACCAGCCGGGCTGCGGCTTCGCGAGCAAGCACCTGGCCGGCGTCGGCGTGATCTTCTACGTGCTGCTGGCGCTGCGCGGCGAGCTGCGTGCGAGGGGTGTCTATGCCGATGTCTCGCTTGGAAACCATGCGGCTCCGGCGCAGCCGAAGCTCGACGCCCTGCTCGACCTGGTCGCCCTCGGCACCGTCGCCGACGTGGTGCGGCTCGACGCCAACAACCGGCGGCTGGTCGCGCAGGGTCTGAAGCGCATCCGCGCCGGCCGCATGCAGCCGGGCGTCGCTGCGCTGTTCGCAGCCGCCGGGCGTGATGCATCGCGCGCCGCCGGTTTCGACTTCGGCTTCGCGCTCGGCCCGCGCATCAACGCAGCCGGGCGCTTGTCGGACATGACGCTCGGCATCGAGTGCCTGCTGACTGATGACCCGGCGCGCGCCGCCCAGCTGGCGCAGCAGCTCGACGCGATCAACCGCGAACGTCGCGACGTGGAGGCAGGCATGCGCGAGCAGGCCGAATCGCTGCTGCACGCGCTGCTGCAACAGCACCATGATCCCCAGGCGATACCGCCTGCCTTTGCAATCTACAGCTGCGAGTTCCACGAAGGCGTGGTCGGCATCGTCGCATCACGCCTGAAAGAGCAGGTGCACCGGCCGACCTTCGTGTTTGCGCGCGGGCAGGACGGCCTGCTGAAAGGCTCGGGGCGGTCGATCGACGGCTTTCACCTGCGGGACGCGCTGGACCTCGTCAGCAAGCGCCATCCGGGCGTGCTGAAGAAGTTCGGCGGGCACGCGATGGCGGCCGGCTGCACGCTCGACGAGGCCGATTTCGCGACCTTCCAGGCGGCCCTCCAGCAGGTCGCGCGCGAAGGGCTGGACGCCGCGACGCTGGAGCGGCGGCTGCTCAGCGACGGGCCGCTGGGCATCGAGCACTTCACCACCGACACCGTGCAGGCGCTGAACGCGCAGGTGTGGGGGCCGTCGTTCGAGGCGCCGCTGTTCAGTGACGAGGTCGAGGTCGTCAGCCAGCGGCTGGTCGGCGAGAAGCACCTGAAGCTGAGCGTCAAGCACGCAGGCACGCTGCGCGACGCGATCTGGTTCGGCCGTGTTGAGCCGCTGCCGCCCCGCGTGACACTGGCCTACCGGCTGAGCCTCGACGAATACAACGGCCGCCAGCGGCTGCAGATGATCGTGGAAGCCGCACAGTCGGCCGGCGACCCGACGCCTTCGATTCATCCCCCGGCGTGACTTTCGGCCGATGACCCTGCGGTGCGCCGACCTGGTGGCCGCGCACCACTGCAGGGGCTCTCTACAATCAAAAAGTGAACTTGCCCATCGCCTGGACCAACGCCGACCTGCACTGCCATTCCTGCGTCTCTGACGGCACACTGGAGCCCGAAGCCCTGGCTGCTCGGGCCAAGGCGAATGGCGTTGAGTTGTGGGCGCTCACTGACCACGACGAGGTTGGAGGACAGCAACGCGCACGCCATGCCGCCCGTACGCTGGGATTGCCCTACCTGACCGGTGCCGAGATTTCGGTGACCTTCGCCGGTGTGACGGTGCACATCGTCGGTCTCGGCTTCGATCCCGAAAACCCCGCCCTGCTGCAAGGCCTGGCCGACACCCGCGACGGGCGCATCTTGCGTGCTCAGGAAATGGCCGAGGGGCTGGCCAAGGTCGGCATCCCGGACGCGTTCGAGGGCGCGCTGAACTATGCCGGCAACCCCGAGCTGATCGCGCGCACCCACTTCGCCCGTTACCTGGTGGAAACCGGCTACTGCGGCAGCACCCACGAGGTGTTTCGCAAGTACCTGGTCGAAGGCAAGCCAGGCTATGTCGAGCACCGCTGGGCGAGGTTGGGCGACGCGGTGCAGTGGATCACGCAGGCCAGCGGCATCGCGGTCATCGCGCACCCCGGCCGCTACAAGCTCAGCGTCAACGCGGAATACGCGCTGTTCACCGAATTCAAGGCCCATGGCGGGCGCGGTGTCGAGGTGGTGACCGGCAGCCACACCAGCGCCGACTACGCCAAGTACGCCGACATGGCCGTCGAGTTCGACCTGCTCGCCTCGCGCGGCAGCGACTTTCACAGCCCCGATGAAAGCCGCACCGACCTCGGCACCCTGCCGGCGCTGCCACTGCGGCTGAACCCGGTGTGGGAAGCGCTGATGGACCGGGTGCAGCAGGCGGGGTGACGGACTGGCGAGCCCCGCCGGAATCCCGTCAGTGGGACTCCGCCGCGGATCAGCGGCGTGGTGGCCGCTGCGATGCGTGCGCACCGACAATCCGGTGATGTCCCAGCACTTCGAGCTCCACCCCGACAACCCGCAGTCGCGCCTGCTGAAGCAGGCCGCGCAGATCCTGCACGACGGTGGTGTGGCGGCGGTGCCGACCGATTCGAGCTATGCGCTGGTGTGCCGGCTCGACGACAAGGCGGCGGTCGAGAACCTGCGGCGCATCCGCGGTGTCGACGACAAGCACCACCTGACGCTGCTGTGCCGCGACCTGAGCGAGCTGGCCAACTACGCGCGCGTCGACAACCGGCAATATCGGCTGCTGAAGCTGGGCACACCAGGGCCGTTCACTTTCATTCTGGAAGCATCAAAAGAAGTGCCGCGCCGCATTTCGCACCCGTCGCGCCGCACCATCGGCCTGCGCGTGCCCGATCACAAGATGCTGCAGGAGCTGCTGGCGGTGTACGGCGAAGCGCTGGTCGCGACAACGCTGATCCCGCCCGACGAGACCGAGGCACTGAACGACCCGGACGAGATCCGTGAGCGCTACGACAAGCGGGTGCAGGCGGTGGTCGATGCCGGCGCCTGCGCGGCACGGCCGACCACGGTGGTCGATCTGACCGGCGACACGACGGTGCTGCTTCGCCTGGGCCGCGGCGACCCGGCGATGCTGGGCTTGCAGGCCGAACCCGACTGACCCGGCGCCGGGATCAACCGCCAAGCACCTTCGCGATGCGCTCAGGGTCAAAGCCGACGAGGCGCTGCCCACGCACCAGCAACGTCGGCGTGCCGGGCGCCTGCTGCGCGCGGTAGCGCTCGGCACAGGCGGCATCGGTTTCGATGAAGCATTCGCTGAAGGGAATCTGGTGCTCGGTCAGGTAGCGGCTGGCGCTCTTGCAGTAGGCGCAGGTCTCGGACGACAGCATCACGATGTCGCCCGGTTTCGCCAGCGCCGCCAGCGCCGTGCCGGCCTTCCGATCGGAATACGACTGCCAGCTCTGCAACACCACCCAGGCTGCCAACGCGATCAGCAGCGGGCGCAGCCACGACCGGCGGCGCAAGGGCGTCACCAGGGCTGCCGTCGGTGTCGATTCGGTCGGCATCGTGGTCTCAGGCACTGGCCGAGATGGCCGCGGTGATGACGATCTCGATCTTCCAGCCGGGCCGGGCCAGGCGCGCCTGCACCGTCGCACGCGGCGGCGCATCCCCGGGCGGCACCCAGTCGTCCCAGATGGCGTTCATCGCGTCGTAGTCGGCCAGATCGGTGAGGTAGATGGTCGCCATCAGGATGTGCGCGTTGTCGGTGCCCGCCTCGGTCAGCAGGCGGTCGACCATCGCCAGCACCTGCCGCGTCTGGCCGGCGATGTCCTGCGTGGTGTCGCTGGGCACCTGGCCCGCGAGGTACACAACGTTCTGGAAGATGGCCATCTCGGACAGTCGGTCGCCGACATGAAAACGTTTCAGGCTTTGGGGCATGGCCAGTGACTCCTCATCGCATTTTTGAATCAGCGCTTCGCGCCGTGTCGTGACGGCGCGGTCGGCGTCACCGGGCTCGACTTCTGCCCCAGTTTGCTTTCCGTGCCGGCGAGCAGTTTCTGGATGTTGGCGGCGTGCCGCCAGATCAGCAGCAGACCCATCACGCCCGTGGCAATAGCCGTCGGTCCGGGCCCCCAGATCAGCAGTTGATAAAACGGCGCGAACAGCGCCGACGTCATGGCCGCCAGCGACGAGTAGCGAAAGAAGTACGCGATGATGAGCCAGGTGACCAGCGTACCGATGCCGAGCCACGGATTCAATCCGATAAGCACGCCCGCGGCAGTGGCCACGCCCTTGCCACCTTTGAACCCGAAGAACACCGGCCACAGGTGCCCGAGGAAAGACGCCACACCGACCAGTGCCGCTGTACCTTCGCCCAGACCCCAGGAGCTGCCGAGCGCGGCCACCGCCCACACCGGCATGAAGCCCTTCAGGGCGTCGAGCGCCAGCGTCAGCACCGCAGCGCCCTTGTTGCCCGATCGCAGCACATTGGTCGCACCGGGATTGCCCGAGCCGTAGCTGCGTGGGTCGCCCAGCCCGATCGCGCGGCTGACCAATACAGCGAATGACAGCGAGCCGATCAGGTAGGCCGCGAGGGCGGCAGCGAGGGGAAGGAAGGGCTCCATGCGCGCGTGGTGGTCAGATTGGCCTCGATTTTGCGCCCTGGCCTGACTGGGCCCGGGTCAGCGTTGCGATTTCAGCGGACCGTGCGCCACCACCGCGCCGCCGGTCGCGCACTGCACCGGCCGCGCGCCCAGCAAAGTGACCAGCACCTTCGGGTCGATGCCGACCAGGTAGCCGCGCTGGCCACCATTGATGTAGACGCGCGGCAGCTCCAGAACTGTGGCCTCGACGTAGATGGGCATCGCCTTCTTCGTGCCGAACGGCGAGGTGCCGCCGACCAGGTAGCCGCTGTGCCGTTGCGCGGCCTCAGGCTTGCAGTTTTGCACCTTTTTCACCCCGATCTGGCGTGCCAGGTTCTTGGCGCTGACCTGCAGGTCGCCGTGCATCAGCACCACCAGCGGCTGCGCAGACTCGTCTTCCATCACCAGCGTCTTCACCACATGGTGCTCATCGACGCCGAGCTGACGCGCCGATTCGGCCGTGCCCCCGTTGTCGACGTAGTCGTACAGATGCTCGGTGTAGACCACCGCGCGGCGCTTCAGCAGCTGAGTCGCGGGGGTTTCAGAGGCGTGTTCTTTGCGGCTCATCGGGTTTCTTCACGTTTGCGAGTCAAGCCGAATTGGCGTTTCACCCAGCGCTTGCATTGTTTAATCGATGCACACCGGTCACCGCTCAAGCACCGAAGCGCTGCAATGCGTCGCCGGTGACGCGGCAGATGCGCCAGTCGGGCATCACGGTCGCGCCCATCTTTTCGTAGAAGCGGATTGCGTTGGCGTTCCAGTCGAGCACGCTCCATTCGAAGCGCCCGTACTCGCGCTCGACCGCCAGCCGGCCAACGCGGCTGAGCAGCGCCTCGCCGACGCCGCGCCCGCGCTGGCTGGGTTGCACGTACAGGTCTTCGAGGTATAGCCCGGGCTGCGCCAGGAAGGTCGAGAAATTGGTGAAGAACAAGGCGAATCCGACCACGTCGCCCGCACTCTCTACCACCAGCGCCTCGACGACGGCGCGCTCGCCGAACAGATGCGGGCGCAGTTTCTCGGGCGTGACCTGCAACAGGTGCGTCAGGTGCTCGAACTCGGCCAGTTCGCGGATCAGTTGCACGATGGCGGTGACATCGCGCAGTTCAGCGGCGCGGATGGAAAAGGATTCAGTAGCGTCTGCGGTCATGCGGGATCGTGGTCGTCTTCGGCCAGGCCGTGCTGGCGGTCGAGTCGTTCCATGTGGTGGGCGTAGTAGGCGACGATAATGACGTAGACCAGCGGTGCGCCCAGCGCTACGGTCCAGAAGCTGAACGGCCCGCCGAAGAAGTTGAAGCTCAGCTCTCGGGCATAGAAGGTCAGCACGAAGGTCACGACGAACCAGATCACCAGCAGGATCGCGGTGATGTGGAGGTTCTGGCGCCAATGGGCCTGGTGTCTGTCAGTCCACGGCATCGTGTCGATCTCTGGTGGTTTGGCTGGGCAGCATGCTCATCGCAGCAAAGGGTCGCATGAGAGAATCATGCTTGTCATTTGAACAGGGTTGTCACGCCATGGACGTCGAACACATCAATGCGATAGGCAACCGATTGGCCGACCTGAGCCACCGCACGGTCGACCTCCGGGGGTATCTTTGACTACGACCGCAAAGCACTGCGGCTGAACGAAGTCAACGCGGCACTCGAGAACCCGAGCGTCTGGAACGAGCCCAAGCGGGCGCAGGAGCTGGGGCGCGAGAAGCGCATGCTGGAAGCGGTGGTGCAGACCATCGACCACCTGAACAGCAACCTGGCCGACAACACCGAGCTGTTCGAGATGTCGAAGGCCGACGGCGACTTCGACGGCCTGCTGGCCATCGAGGCCGATGCAGCGAAGCTTGAAGAAACCGTGGCGCAGCTCGAATTTCGCCGGATGTTCAACAACCCGGCCGACCCGAGCAACTGCTTCATCGACATCCAGGCCGGCGCCGGCGGCACCGAGGCCTGCGATTGGGCCGGCATGCTGCTGCGCCAATACCTGAAGTACTGCGAGCGCAAGGGTTTCAAGGCCACACTGGAAGACGAGACGGTCGGTGACATCGCCGGCATCAAGAGCGCCACGATCAAGGTCGAGGGCGAGTACGCGTTCGGCTTGCTGCGCACCGAAACCGGTGTGCACCGCCTCGTGCGCAAAAGCCCGTTCGATTCGGCCGGCGGTCGCCACACCTCGTTTGCAAGCCTGTTTGTGTATCCCGAGGTCGACGACTCGATCGAAATCGACATCAACCCATCCGATGTGCGCACCGACACCTTTCGCGCCTCGGGCGCGGGCGGCCAGCACATCAACAAGACCGACTCGGCGGTGCGTCTGACGCACATCCCTACAGGCATCGTCGTGCAGTGTCAGGACGGGCGCAGCCAGCACAGCAACCGCGACGTGGCCTGGAAGCGGCTGCGCTCGCGGCTGTTCGATTTCGAGATGCGAAAACGAATGGAAGAGCAACAGAAGCTCGAAGACACCAAGACCGACGTCGGCTGGGGCCACCAGATCCGCAGCTATGTGCTCGACCAGAGCCGCATCAAGGACCTGCGCACCGGCTACGAGGTATCGGCCACGCAAAAGGTGCTTGATGGCGACCTCGACCCGTTCATCGAAGCCAGCTTGAAACAAGGTGTGTGATGCGTGAAGGCACTGCCCCCCTGATCCGCCGCGAGGACTACAGCGCGCCGGCGTTCTGGATAAAGACCGTCGATCTGACCTTCGACCTCGACCCGGTGCGCACGCTGGTGACGAGCCGCATGCAGCTCGAGCGCAACCCGGGCGTGCCAGCGCAGCCACTCAAGCTGCACGGGGACGACCTGTCGGTGTCACGGGTGCTGGTCAACGGCGAGAGCGTGTCGTTCCGCCATGACGACGGCCTGCTGGTGCTCGACAGCCTGCAGCACGTGCCCGAAGGCCCGTTCACGCTGGAGATCCGCAACACCTGCTCACCCGAGCGCAACACGCAGCTGTCGGGCCTGTACACCTCAAACGGCGGGCTGTTCACCCAGTGCGAAGCCGAGGGGTTCCGGCGCATCACCTACTTCCTCGACCGCCCCGATGTGATGGCGGTCTACACCGTGACGCTGCGCGCCAGCAAGGCCGCGTACCCGGTGCTGCTGTCGAACGGCAACCTGGTCGCGCAGACCGACCTCGACGGCGGCAAACACCAGGCCGTCTGGCACGACCCATTCCCGAAACCCAGCTACCTGTTCGCGCTGGTGGCCGCCGACCTGGTCGCCCGCGAGCAGCACATCCGCACCCGCGCCGGGCGCGATCACCTGCTGCAGGTGTATGTGCGCCGCGGCGACCTCGACAAGACCGAACACGCGATGAACTCGCTGATCGCCAGCGTGGTGTGGGACG
>JAYVEB010000292.1:0-2874 GCA_043749095.1 Burkholderiales bacterium
GTGATCGAGTCGCCGGTGTGGATGCCCATCGGGTCGAGGTTCTCGATCGCGCAGACGATGATGCAGTTGTCCTCCTTGTCGCGCACCACCTCCATCTCGAACTCTTTCCAGCCGATCAGGCTCTCCTCGATCAGCAGTTCCTTGGTCGGCGACAGGTCGAGGCCACGCTTGCAGATCTCTTCAAATTCGTCCGGGTTGTAGGCGATGCCGCCGCCGGTTCCGCCGAGCGTGAAGCTGGGTCGGATCACCATCGGGAAATCTGACCCAAGCGCGCCGCCGCCAGTGAGTTTGGCAATCTCGTTCTGCACCGCCAGCGCTTCTTCCATCGAGTGCGCGATTCCGCTGCGCGCCGAGCCCAGACCGATGCCGGTCATCGCGTCCTTGAACTTCAGGCGGTCTTCGGCCTTCTCGATCGCTTTCTCGTTCGCACCGATCATCTCGACGTCGTACTTCGCCAGCACACCGTGCTTGTGCAGGTCTAGTGCGCAGTTGAGCGCGGTCTGGCCGCCCATCGTCGGCAGCATCGCCATCTTCTCGCCCGGAAAGCGCAGCCGCTCCTTGGCGATGATCTTCTCGACACCTGCCAGGTGATGGGCTCGATGTAGGTCGCATCGGCCATCTCCGGGTCGGTCATGATCGTCGCCGGGTTGCTGTTGACGAGGATGACGCGGTAGCCCTCTTCGCGCAGCGCCTTGCAAGCCTGGGCACCGGAGTAGTCGAACTCGCAGGCCTGGCCGATGATGATCGGACCGGCACCGATGATCAGGATCGAGTGGAGGTCGGCGCGCTTAGGCATGCTGACCTCCGATCGCGGCGGCGCGCGGTGTGCGGGCTGCCATCAACGCGGTGAAGCGGTCGAACAGGTAGCCGATGTCGTGCGGGCCGGGCGATGCCTCGGGGTGGCCCTGAAAACAAAACGCCGGGCGGTCGGTGCGCGCCAGGCCCTGAAGGGTGCCATCGAACAGGCTCACGTGGGTCGGTCTCAGGTTGTTCGGCAAAGTGGTCTCATCGACGGCAAAGCCGTGGTTCTGGCTGGTGATGCTGACGCGCCCGCTGTCCAGGTCTTTCACCGGGTGGTTGGCGCCGTGATGGCCGAATTTCATCTTGAAGGTCTTGGCGCCGGAGGCCAGCGCCAGGATCTGGTGACCGAGGCAGATGCCGAAGGTCGGGATGCCGGTTTCGATCAGCGCGCGGGTCGCGGCGATCGCGTAGTCACAGGGCTGCGGATCACCGGGGCCGTTGCTGAGGAAGATGCCATCGGGCTTCAATGTCAGCACCTCGTCGGCCGCCGTCTGCGCCGGCACGACGGTGACCTGGCAGCCGCGGCTGGCCAGCATGCGCAGGATGTTGCGCTTGACGCCGAAGTCCAGCGCGACAACGTGAAAGCGCGGTTCAGCGAGCAAGCCATAGCCAGAACCGAGCGCCCATTCGGTTTCGTTCCACACACTGCGCTCGGTACTGCTGACCACCCGGGCCAGGTCCAGCCCGGCCATGCTGGGCGCAGCGCGCGCAGCGGCCAGTGCTTGGGTGAAATGGGCCTCGGTCAGTGCCGAACCGACCTCCAGTGTCAGGATGCAGCCGTTTTGCGCGCCCGTGGTGCGCAGCAGGCGCGTCAGGCGGCGGGTGTCGACGTTGGCAATGGCCACCGTGCCTTCGCGCTGCAGGTACTGCGGCAGCGTCTCGGTCATCCGGAAGTTCGACGGCAGGACTGGCAAGTCCTTGATGATCAGACCCGCGGCGTGAACGCGATCGGATTCGACGTCTTCCGCATTGACGCCGTAGCTGCCGATGTGCGGATAGGTCAGCGTGACGATCTGGCGGCAGTAACTGGGGTCGGTGAGGATTTCCTGATAGCCGGTGAGCGCGGTGTTGAACACCACCTCGCCGCAGGTCTGTCCGGGGGCGCCGATCGAAATGCCGATAAACCGGGAGCCGTCTGCGAGAACAAGAATTGCGGGGGGCAGGACGGGCAGCAAGGAAATCTCCGTTGATGCACCCAGCTCTGCCCCGCAGCGCTGGCTGCGAGTCGGAATCCGGCGGGAAACTGTGAGGGTTTCGCTGGGGGCGGGTGTGTTGGGGGTAAATCTCGTGATTGTAATCGGTGAGAGACCCCCGAGGCTTGAACACGTGGCCAGCGACTCAGGTACCGAGCGCCGCCACCCCTGCCTTGGCAATCTGCGCATCCTCGCCACTCTTGACACCGCTGACGCCCACCGCACCGAGGCAGTGCCCGTCGGCCATCAGCGGCACGCCGCCTTCGAGCAGCCCTTCGATCTCGGGCGCGCTGAGAAACGACATTCGCCCACCGTTGATCATCTCCTCGTAAACGCGGCTCTCGCGGCGACCAAGCGCCGCGGTGCGCGCCTTCGCCGGGGCAATGTGCGCCGAGAGGGGTGCCGCGCCATCGAGTCGCTGGAACGACAGCAGGTGACCGCCGTCATCGACGATGGCGATGGACACTGCCCACTGGTTCGCCAGCGCCTCGTGCTCGGCCGCTGCCGCGATGCGTTTCACGTCGCTCAAGGTCAATGAAGGTTTCGAGATCATGTCGTGCCGCCCGGTGGTTTCAAGGCCGCCACTGTACGGCGCCAGATCACAGCCGGGCGCAACGGCTTGTGCGTTTCCAGGCCATGGGCAGACACTGGTTTGACGATGGGGTGCGGAACTAGAATCACTCCCAGCAGTCCCACCCGGGCTGTTCCATTTTTTGGAGGTTCCATGAGTCAAGTCTTGTACGACGGCTACGCCCCATCCACCACGTCGGTCGAGCAGCGCGACCGCGTGCTGCGCAACACCTACTGGCTGCTGGCGCTGTCCATGGTGCCCACGGTGCTGGGCGCCTGGATCGGTGTCACCACCGGCATCGCGCGTGCG
>JAYVEB010000293.1:0-2873 GCA_043749095.1 Burkholderiales bacterium
TGATCACGCACACGCTGAAGCTGGAAGACATCAACCACGGCTTCGAACTGATGGAGCGCGGCGAGAGCATTCGCTCCGTCGTCGTGTACTGACGAGCCCGGCCTGGATGTTCGCCTTTGTCACCCGCGCGGACTGCCTGCGCCACGAGATGGGCGCAGGCCATCCCGAATGCCCCGAGCGGCTGGCGGCCATCCACGACCAGCTGCTGATCAAGGGGCTGCTCGACCACATGGTGGCGTACGACGCGCCGCTGGCGACCGAGGAACAGCTCGCGCGGGCGCATTCGCTCGGCTATGTGCGCGACCTGATCGGCCTGTCGCCCACCGAAGGCCAGCGCCAGATCGACCCCGACACGGCCATGAACCCCTACACCGTGACCGCGGCGTTGCGTGCGGCCGGCGCGGCGGTGCTGGCTGCCGATCTGGTGCTGACCGGCGAGGCGGCCACCGCGTTTTGCAGCGTGCGCCCGCCCGGCCACCATGCGACGCGTGATGCCACGATGGGCTTCTGCTTCTTCAACAACGTGGCGGTCGGCATTCGCCATGCACTGGCGGTGCACGGCCTGGAGCGCGTGGCGCTGATCGACTTCGACGTGCACCACGGCAATGGCAGCGAAGACATCTTTGGTGGCGACGATCGCGTGCTGATGTGCTCGATCTTCGAGCAGGGCCTGTATCCGTTCACCGGCGACGACGCCAAGGGACCGAACATGGTCAACGTCGGGCTGCCGTCACGCTCTGGTGGCGACAAGTTTCGTGCGGCCGTGACGAACGAATGGATGCCCGCGCTCGACGCCTTCGCGCCGCAGCTGATGTTTATTTCGGCCGGCTTCGACGGCCACCGCGAGGACGACATGGGCAACCTCGCCCTGGTCGAGGCCGACTACGCCTGGGTCACCACGCAGATCATGGCCGTCGCCCACCGGCACTGCCAGGGCCGCGTGATCTCCTGCCTCGAAGGCGGCTATGCGCTGAGCGCGCTTGGGAGAAGTGCGACGGCACATGTACAGGTGCTGATCGGCGCCGACTGAGCCCGATGAACAAGCACTACCTGACGCCGCTGTTCGCCCCCGAATCGATCGTTGTTTTTGCGGGCCGGCACGGCGACGACCTCGGCCGCACCGCGCTCGGCAGCGCCGTCAGCGAAGCGCTGCGCGCGCAGCGCTACGACGGCACGCTGCGATTCGTCGACATCCACACGAGCGGCACGCTGGCCGACCTGGCCCAGGCGCAGGCCAATCTGGCCATCATTGCGCTGCCGCCTCAGGACGTGGCTGCTGCGCTCGAGATGGCGGGCCGCATGGCGTGCCGCTCGGCGCTGGTGATCAGCAGCGGCATCGATGCCGAGCACGCGACCGAGCTGAAGCGCATCGCCAAGCGCGAGGGCATGGACCTGCTTGGGCCGAACAGCCTGGGATTCCAGCGGCCGCAGGCGCAGTTGAATGCCAGCGCGGCCGGCCCGCTCGCCAAAGCCGGCTCGCTCGCACTGGTGTCGCAGTCGGGCGCGTTGACCTCTTCGATGCTGGACTGGGCGAGCCAGAACGGGGTGGGCTTCTCGACCGTGGTGTCGCTCGGTGCGAACACCTCGGTCGACATCGCGAAGGTGCTCGATTACCTGGCCAACGATGCGCAGACGCAAAGCATCATCGTCTACCTTGAAGGCATCGTCAGCGCGCGCCGCTTCATGAGCGCCTTGCGCTCGGCCGCCAGCGCCAAGCCGGTGGTCGTGCTGAAGGCGGGCCGCAAGCCGGCCGGCAACGAGGCAGCGCACACCCACAGTGGTGCCACGGTGGGCAGCGACGAGGTGTTCGATGCGGCGCTGCGCCGCGCCGGCGCGGTGCGCGTGCGCTCGTTCGTCGAGCTGTTCTCGGCGGCGAAGTGCCTCGCCTCGCGCTACCGGCCGGTCGGCCGGCGGCTGGCCATCGTGACCAACGGCGGTGGCCCCGGCGTGCTGGCCGCCGACTGGGTCAACGAAATCGGGCTCGAACTCGGCAAGCTCTCGCCCGAGTTCGTCGCGACGCTGAAGCCGGCGCTGCCCGCGACCGCGTCGCTGGCCGACCTGATCGATCTGTCCGAAGACGCTGGCGCCGAGCAATTTCGAGCCGCCATCGTCGCGGCCGGCAGCGATGCGCAGATCGACGGCGTGCTCGCGATCTATTCGCCCATGCCAGGTGCCGACGCCAGCGCGGTGGCGAACGCGCTCGCGAAGCTGCGGCCAACGTTAAGCAAGCCGCTGCTTGCGTGTTGGATGGGTGATGCCTCGGTCGGCGCGGCGCGCGGCGTGCTCAGTGATGCGGGGATCCCGAATTTCCGCACCCCGGAGGCGGCCGTCGGGGCCTTCGCGAACATCGCGACCTTCTACCAAAACCAGCGCCTACTGCAGCAGACACCGCCGCCGCTGTCGGCGCTCTCCAAGCCCGATATCGAAGGAGCCAAGCTGGTGATCGACAGCGTGCTCGCCGAGCGACGCTGCGTGCTGACCGAGATGGAGTCGAAGACGCTGCTGTCGGCGTTTCACATTCCGGTCACGCAGACCATCCTCGCGCGCAGTGCCAACGAGGCGATGATGATCGCGACGCAGCTGGGCTTTCCGGTTGCGCTGAAGATCGACTCGGCCGAGATCAGCCACAAGTCCGATGTGCAGGGAGTAGCCCTGAACATCATGACCGCTGCGAGCGCGCGCGACACCTACACCGACCTGGTTGAGCGCGTCGCGCGCCTGGTGCCCGCCGCCCGCATCAACGGCGTGACGGTGCAGAAGATGGCGCCGGCGCGGCGCCACCGGTACCGTCGTTGAAGGCAAAGTAATCCTTGAAGGTGTTTCCCTTCCCGAGGGAACAGTCGTCACGGTGTTCGCCAAGGACTCTGAGGCCC
>JAYVEB010000294.1:0-9526 GCA_043749095.1 Burkholderiales bacterium
TTTCTCGAGCGTGCCAAGGGGTAAGGAACCCCTGGAATCACGAGTTTTCACGACAGCGGCCTTCTGCCGCCCAGACTCCTAGACCCGGGCCTGGAGGAAATCAATCCGATGCAGTGGGTCGGCACCTGGACGGCGGTGCGCTGGGCCTTGCCGCGCGCGATCCGCAACGCCAATGCTGAACTGATCGCGCTGAAGCCTGAACTCGAGTCGCTGGCCCGCCTGCCGCCGAAGATCACGGCGCCGGTGCTGATCGTGCACGGCACGAAGGATGATCTGGTGCCGGTGGCCAACGTGCCGTTCATGCAGGCCGGGCTCACGGGCGCGCGCTGCGTGAAGACGGAGTTGCTCGAAAGGCAGAACCACTTCCTGCCGTGGAACTCGACCGGCATCGTGCGTCAGGCAATCGCCTGGGCACTCGGGGCGCCATGTTGAGCGACTCTGCCACCGTGGTGATCGCCGACTGGCGCGCCGTCATCGCCTGGTTCCACGGTGCGCTCGCCGGCATGGCCGATCCATGGGTCATTTCACTCGCTCTGGTGCTGGCCACACTGCTGCTCGAAGACGTGGCGATCGCCGCCGGAGTCGCACTGGCCACGCAGGGCACGATCTCCTGGGGCCTGTCGCTGGCCGCGGTGGGCGGCGGCATCGCCGGTGGTGATCTGGGCCTGTATGCGCTCGGCATCGGCGCAACCCGTGTGCCCTGGCTGCAGCGGCGCTACATCGGCGAGCGAAGCTCCTGGGCGCGCGAGCAGGTGACGCGCAGGTTGCCCAGCGCCGTGCTGCTGGCACGGGTGATCCCGGGGCTGCGCCTGGTCACCTACACCGCCTGCGGCTTTCTGCGGGTGCCGTTCGTGCCGTTCTGCCTGTGGGTGCTGCTGGCCGTGGCGCTGTGGGCCGGCGCGCTGTACGGCCTGAGCCTGGCCATCGGTGCGGCGTTGGCCCGACAAATCGGTCTGCCGCTGCCGGTGGCGGTGGCGCTGCCCATCCTGGTGCTGGCGGCAGCCGTGCCGCTGTGGCGATTCATTCATCAACGCGGGCGACCGCCAGCCTCTACTTCGACATGACCTCTGTGTTGCCGCTGTCCGCGCCCGCTGTTCGCCCGCACCAGGGCATGCCGCCGTTCGACCAGGGCGGCCCGCCGACCAGCTTCTTCGAGTTCTGGCCGATGTGGGCCTTCTACCCGCCGATCGCGCTGTACGCCGCCTGGCAGATGCTGCGCTGACGCGGCATCCTGCTGCCGACGGTGGCCAACCCGTCGTTCCCAGGCGGCGGTTTCTTCGGTGAATCAAAGGCGGACATCCTGGCGCTGGCGATGCAGCATGTGCCCGAGTGGGTCGCGCCGTTCGTGTGGATCGAGCGGCCCGCCGTGCCGACGGAGGCCGCGCTGGAGCGCGATGCTGCGCTGGCAGCACTCGCCGCCGCAGGCCTGGCGCTGCCGGTGGTCGCCAAGCCCGATCTCGGCTGCCGTGGTGCCGGTGTCAAGCTGGTGCGCACGGTCAGCGATCTGCAGGACTACCTGGCCGCCTTCCCACCCGGCGCGACACTGCTGCTGCAGCGGCTGGTGCCCTTCGAGGGCGAAGCGGGCGTCTTCTATTGCCGCCGTCCGGGCCAGGCGCGCGGGCGCATCGTGTCGATCACGCTGAAGTACTTTCCGTATGTGATCGGTGACGGGAAAAGTACGTTGCGTGCGCTGATCCTGGCCGACCCGCGCGCCGGGCGGCTGACCCACCTGTACTTCAAGCGTCACACCGCACGCCTCGATGCGGTGCCGGCCGATGGCGAGGCGATCCGGCTGGCGTTTGCCGGTAGCCACAGCCGCGGCGCGATCTTCCGCAACGGCACGCATCTGGTGACGCCCGAGATGGAAGCGCGCTTCGACGACATCGCGCAGCGCCTGCCGGAGTTCCACTTTGGTCGCTTCGATGTGCGCTTCGAGGCGTTCACCGAGGTGCAGGCCGGGCGTGGCTTCACCATCGTCGAGGTCAACGGCGCTGGCGCCGAGAGCACGCCCATCTGGGACCGCCGCACCGGCCTGATCGAAGCCTGGCGCGACCTGATGCGCCAGTACCACTGGCTGTTCGAAATCGGCGCCGCCAACCGCGCACGCGGTTTCAGACCGATGAGCCTGGCCGAATTCATGCGTGGTTACCGGCGTGAAAAATTCCTGACCCCGCGCTATCCGGCGACCGATTGACCTTGAGACACAGGCTTTCGGTGCGTTTTGTCGCGCGCCGCGCGTAATGTCCAGGCTTCTGGTTCGACTCTGGGGCATGCGTGCCACCTTGTCATCGCCATTGCATCTGCAGCCCGTAACGTCGGTCGCGACCCTCAACCCCCAAAAACACCATGTTGTCCTCCCACCCACCCGCCGGTGCCAGCGCAGGCGATGCCGAAAGGCTGCTGCGCTTCAACCGCGAATTGATCGACCAGGCCCTGGCACTGGTCGCCGCGCATGACGCACCCGGGGCCCCCGCGTTTGCGCAGCGCACCGGCCCGCACCTGCGCCATGTGATCGAACACTATGAAGCGCTGGTACTGCGCGAGGCGCACAGCATGGTCGACTACGACCGCCGCCCTCGCGACCGCACGCTGGAACGCGATGCCGGCCTCGCCCGGGCGAGGCTGAGCGCGCTGAAGCAGCAACTCGCCGACTGGTCCGACGCGATGCTGGAGCAGCCATTGCGCGTGCATGGGCAGGGCGGCCCAGCCGGCGAATTCGATTTCGCGACTGGCTCCAGCATTGGCCGTGAGCTGGTGTTCCTGGCCAGCCACGCAACCCACCACTATGCGCTGCTGCAGGTCTATTGCGAACAGCACGGTATCGCCACCGATCCCAACTTCGGCCGGGCGCCATCCACCGTGGCGCATGCCCGGGGTGCCAACGCCGAGATCACTTCCGATACCCAAAAAAAGGAATTGGCATGTCCAACGTCTCAATCCGCCGCCTGACTCGCCGCACGCTGCTCGGCGTGGGCCTGTCCGCCCTTGTCGCCAGCACGGCCGCCCACGCCGCTCAGCCACCGATCAACACGCTGACCGGCGGCTTTTTCGGCGGGGCGAGCGACACCGCCATCCTGGGCTACGACACGGTCGCGTATTTCACCGACGGCAAGCCGGTCAAGGGCTCCGACAGCTTTGTGTCCACCTGGATGGGTGCGAAGTGGAAATTCGCCTCGCAGGCGCACCTCGATCTGTTCAAGGCCACGCCCGAGAAGTACGCACCGCAGTACGGCGGCTACTGTGCCTACGGTGTGTCGGTCGACAACCTGGTCAGCATCGAGCCCGACAAGTTCAAGGTCATCGACGGCAAGCTGTACCTGAACTACGACGCCGACGTGCAGCAGAAGTGGTTGAAGAATCCGATCGGCTTCATCAAGACAGCCGACTCGAAATTCCAGACGCTGTTGAAGCAATGACAGGTCTGGCACCGTTCTCCATCGATCAAAGGATTCCCCATGACCTGGCTCAAGCGCAACGGACACTGGCTGCTGACGATCTTCATCGCATTCGTGTTCATCCAGTCGCTGTTCTTCAAGTTCACCGGCGCGCCGGAAACTGTTTACATCTTCCAGGGCAAGCTCGATCCCTGGGCGGCGTCGCTGGGCTTTCCGGGCGTGTTTGCACCGGGCGGCATCTTTTCGGCCAAGGTGGTCGGCACGATGGAGCTGATCGCATCGATCCTGGTGCTGGCGGGTGCTGCGATCTCCAGCCAGCGCACGGTGCAGGTGCTGGGTGCGGCCCTGGGCCTGGGGGTGATCAGCGGGGCGATCTTCTTTAACCTGTTCACCCCGCTGGGCGTGGCGGTCGTCAACACCGATGGCAGCAGCGACGGTGGCGAGCTGTTCGCCCTGGCTTGTGGCGTCTGGCTGTCCTGCGCGACGCTGCTGTGGATGCGCCGTGCGATCTGGCTTGGTTGGCTGGGCATCAAATGACGCTGCTGCCTGGCTGCGCCGTCGCGGCGTTTGGCCCGCAACTTGCGGCTTGCCGTGAAACTTCACGGGGGCCGCATGCCATCCACCTTCATCAAAGCGGCCGAGCTGTGGCTGCCGAGTGGCGACGGCTCACTGCTTGAACTTCACAGCGGCGCGTTCGGCAGTGCCAGGCGCTTCGGCGCGCTCAGTCGATCGATGTGTTTCGGTCGTGGCGAAGGTCTGCCCGGGCGGGCCTGGGACGAGGGCAAACCGATCCTGCTGGCCGATTTCAATGGCGCCGATTTCCGCCGTGCCGGCGCGGCGCGGCAGGCCGGCTACAGCTGTGCGATCGCGCTGCCGTTTTTCCGCCAGCAGGCGATCACCGGCGTGCTGGTGCTGTTCTGCAGCCACGGTGTCACTCCCGCCAGCGCACTCGAGCTGTGGCACCACGACGCCCGCATCACCTCCGACATGACTCTGGCCAACGGGGCGTACGGGGCCGGCACGCAGAACTTCGAGGAGATCTCCCACGACACCTACCTGCCTAGTGGCGTCGGGCTGCCCGGCCTGGCGTGGCAGCGTGGCAGCGTGGCAGCGTGGCGAGAGCGTGTTCCTGGAAGACCTGGCTGCCGCGCCGGGGCGCTTCCTGCGTGCGAGATGGCCGCGCAGGCTGGGTTTTTGCGCGGGCTGGCGCTGCCGGTGGGCTCGCGCCTCGATGACTGCCATGTCGTCACCTTTCTCGCCGGCGCGCAGCTGCCGCTGGCGCAGCGCATCGAGCGCTGGGTCGCCGATGACGCCCGGACATCGCTGCGGCGTGACTGCGCTTTCAGCGAACTGCATGGCGGGCGTTCGAGCGTGGCGGCGACGCTGGCGATCGACCCGAACGACCCTGCGTCCGCCGGCTCGATCGTGCGTGCCTGGCACACCGGCGTGCTAGTCATCAGCGAGCAACCAGCCGCCGAGGAGGGCGCTCCGGCCGCTGCCGCTGCCGCCATCGGCGCTGCGGCCCTGCTCGCCATTCCGGTGGTGTGGGACGGCGTGGTGGCCGAGGTGGTCGCGCTTTATCTGTGAGCCATCGCCATCGTTTTCGTGCAGGTCCTTGAACCTGTACCATGGGCACCGCACGGTCAACGCTGGCGGCGACTGGCAAACGCTCGGTTTGTGAAGATGGTCGAAAAATCCAAGCCCGTTGTTCCGTCGCGTGTGGTCCTCGTGTTGCAAGGCGGAGGCGCGCTCGGTGCCTACCAGTGGGGCGTCTTCGAGGCGCTGCATGAAAGCGGCATCGAGCCCGACTGGGTCATCGGTACCTCCATCGGTGCCATCAACGCGGCCCTGATCGTCGGCAATGTGCCGGCGCAGCGCACCGAGCGCCTGGCCGAATTCTGGAATGTGGTGGCGCAGCGCATCCCGGGCGGGTCATTCGACTGGCTGGGCCTGGGTCAGGCCTTCGCCAACTACACCACCGTGACCCGCGGCATCCCGTCGTTCTTCATACCGAACCCAATGGCGCTGCAGGGTCAGCAGGCGGCGGTCGGCATCGAACATGCGTCCTACTACCGCACCGATCCCTTGCGCGAGACGCTGGGCCGCCTGGTTGATGTGGACATGCTGAACCACAGTGGCACCCGCATCACCGTCGGTGCGGTCAACGTCTGCAGCGGCGCGATGCGCTACTTTGACAGCCGCGACGAGACGCTGGGCATCGCCCACATCATGGCTTCGGGCGCGCTGCCCCCGGCCTTCCCGGCGGTGTGCATCGACGGTGAGCACTACTGGGATGGCGGGCTGTACTCGAACACGCCGATCGAGGCGGTGCTCGACGACAACCCGCGGCGCGATGCGCTGATCTTCGCGGTCAATGTGTGGCACGACAGCGGGCCCGAACCCCAATCGATCTGGGACGTGCTCGGCCGGCAGAAGGACATCCAGTACGCGAGCCGCGCCGACAGCCACATCGCCCGGCAGAAGCAGATCCATCGGCTGCGGCATGTGATCCGCGAACTCGCGCGTGAATTGCCGCCGTCGCGTCAGGCGAAGGCCCGTGTCAAGGAACTGTGCGCCTGGGGTTGCGGCACGACGATGCACGTCGCGCACCTGGTTGCCCCGCGGGTGAAGGGCGAAGACCACACCAAGGACCTCGATTTCTCACCGGCGGGCATCCAGCTGCGCCGTGAGGCGGGCTACGCAGACACGCGGCGCATGATCGAGCGCGCGCCGTGGCTGGAACCGGCCGACCCGATCGAAGGGGTGGTCGAGCACCGCTGACGGGCACCAGCGTCTGGCTCGGAAAGACGCCCGATTCACACTGCATTTCAACGTGTCGGCGGTCGCAGCGAGATCGCAGAATCAGCACGCAGGCTGGATCATGGTGATTCCCTGCGCGAAGACGTCAGCGCCAGCCTGCGCCGACCTTCGTGTCGCGATCGCTCGATCCAGTGCGTCAGACGAAGGCAAGCGTTGTATGGCCTCACTTCAATTTCCTCGCGACAAGCCCACAGCAGCGGTCCTCGCCGCGCTCCCGACGGCCGCACCCGGGCCGTCGGCCACCTGGCTGCCGCAGTCGCTGGCTGCCACCGCGATAGTGGCCGGCCTGCTGTACTTCGCCCTCGCCATGGTCGCTATCTTCCTGTCGCGGCGCAGCGGCAGCGTGGCCATGCTCTGGTACGCCAACGCGGCCGTCGCGCTGGTGTTGCAGGCGAAGACCGGCAAACACTGGCCCATCCTGCTGGGAGCCACGGCGGTTGGCAACCTGGCCGCCAACTTGACGTTTGGCGACACGGTGCAGCTGACGTTGAGGTTCATCTGCGCCAACACCGCCGAGATCCTCGCCGGCGCGGTGCTGCTGCGCCGTTACTGCGTTGCCGCTGATTGCATCAGCAGCCCGGGCCGGCTGGCGCGTGCCCTGCTGGTCGGCGGTGTGGTGCCGGCTTTCGTCGGCGCGCTGGTTGCTGTCATGTTGCTTTCCGACAGTGGCCTGGGGTCGGCCGGCAAGCTGTGGCTTTCGTGGTTCGAGGGCAGCTCGATTGGCGGCGTGGCCGTGCTTCCGCTGGGATTGCTGCTCACGGCCCGAGGGTGGCGGCCGCTGTGGATCGACATGCGGCGCCCGTCGGTTCTGCTGGCGCTCTTGCTGGTGGTGTGCGTCTCAATGTTCGCCCCGCCAAGGTTGCCGCACCCGTATGTCTACATCTCGATGGTTCTGGTGCTGGTGGCATCCATCGGGCGCTTCGCCGGCGCATCGCTGGGGGTGTTGCTGGGCTCACTGTCGGTGGCCGTGGTGATCGCCATGGGGTCGTTCGGGCCGCTGATGTCCAGCCACTCGCTCAACGAAGGCCTGTTCTATCTGCCGCTGATGCTGGTTATGTTGCCGCCACTCTTGCTTGCGGCGACCTTCGAGCGCATCCGGCACGGCGTGATCGATCTGGCGCAACGCGAGGACGACTTCCGCAACCTGTACGAGAAGGCGCCGGTGTTGATGCACTCGGTGGGCCTTGACAGACGGCTGTTGAGCGTCAACGACGAATGGCTGGCCCGCCTGGGCTATGAGCGTTCGGAAGTGCTGGGCCGCCCGTCCACCGATTTCCTGACCCCCGAGTCGCGCCGGCAGGCCGAAGAGACGGTGATTCCGCGGTTCATCGCGCAGGGGGTTCTGCGTGACGTGGAATACCAGATGGTCACGAAAAGCGGTGACGTTCTGGATGTGCAGCTGTCCGCGATCTGGCAGCGCGATGCCCGGGGCCGGCCGCTGCGCACCCTGTCGGTGATCAAGGAAACCACCGAACAGAAGCGCCTGGCGGCCGAGCTGGTCGCCGAGAAGGAGCGCATCGAGGTGACGCTGCAATCCATTGGCGACGGGGTGGTGACCACCGACCACCACGGGCGCATCACCTACATGAACCCGGTGGCCGAACAACTGGTCGGCTGCTCCCTGGCCGAGTCTCAGGGGCTTGCCTTCGGTGAAGTGCTGCACATGTTCGACCACGCGACCGGTGTGCCGCTGTCGAGCCCGATCGAGAACTGCCTGTATGCCAAGCGGGTCGCCGGCGTCCCGCAGAACGCGGTGCTGCGCGATCGGCAGGGCAAGGAATACGGTGTGCAGAACTCGGTCGCGCCGATCCTCGACAAGAACGGCCTGCTGCAGGGCGCTGTGATGGTGTTCCAGGACGTGTCAGAAGCGCGTGCGCTGTCGCAGCGGCTGGCCTACCTGGCCCATCACGACAGCCTGACCGACCTGCCCAACCGGGTGCTGTTCCAGGACCGGGTGCACCAGGCCTGCCAGTTCGCCCTGCGCCACCGCAGTCGCTTCGCGGTCGTCTTCATGGACCTCGACCACTTCAAGCACGTCAACGATTCGCTGGGTCATGCCGTCGGCGACGAATTGCTGAAGATGGTGTCGCAGCGGCTCACCGGCACGCTGCGTGGCAGCGACACGGTGTGCCGCCTCGGCGGTGATGAATTCGTGATGCTGTTGTCCGACGTCGGCGGTCCCGACGACGTGGGTGAAGTGGCGAAAAAGATCCTGCGCGAAGTGGCGGTGCCATGCGTGCTCGAAGGCACCGAGGTCAATGTCGGCATCAGCCTGGGCATCGCAGTGTTCCCCGGCGACGGCGAGGACCCCGAGACGCTGATGAAGCATGCGGATGCGGCGATGTACCGCTCGAAACGCGAAGGCCGAAACCGCTACCAGTTCTTCTCGAAAGCGGTGGACCAGGCCGCCTCCGCGCGGCTGCGTCTGGAAGCTGACATCCGCCGTGGCCTTGCCGAGGGCCAGTTCATTGCGCACTACCAGCCGGTCATCGACGCGGCCAGCGGCCAGCCGGTCGCCTTGGAAGCACTGGCCCGTTGGAACCGCCCCGAGCACGGGCTGGAAGGCCCGTTCGTCTTCATCACCATCGCCGAAGAGAGCGGCCTGATCGTGCCACTGGGTGGTGCGATGTTGCACCAGGCCTGTGAGCAGTTGCGTGCCTGGCGAGGCACTGCGCTCGGTCACATCACCATCGCGGTGAACGTGTCGCCGGTGCAGCTGGCCGACGCGGGCTTCGTCGGCATGGTGACCGACACCTTGCGAGCGACCGGCACCGACGGCGCGCAGATCGCTTTCGAGATCACCGAGTCAACGTTGATGACCGACCCCGAGGCGACGCTGGGCATTCTGCAGCGCATCAAGGCACTCGGCATCCGCATCGCCATCGATGACTTCGGCACCGGCTATTCCAGCCTCAGCCACCTGAAGCGTTTCCCGGTCGACAGCGTTAAGGTCGACCGCTCTTTCGTGCGCGATCTGGAAACCGATCCCGATGACCGTGAACTGGTGAAAGCCATCGTCGCGATGTCGAGAAGCCTGCGCGTCGTGGCCGAGGGCGTGGAAACCGATGCGCAGGCCGAGATGCTGACCGCGATGGGCTGCACCTCGTTGCAGGGCTTCCTGTATGCCAAGCCAGTCGACGCGATCACCGTAAGCGGCTGGTTGCAGGCGGCCATCGCCGATTCATCGATGATCGAAGAACCGGCCTCGACCGGCTAGGAGTCTGGGCGGCAGACGCTTTGACGCCGGGTTGATTGGGGCAACGCAGAGCGCTTGTCGCCGTTTGCGCTGTCGGCGCGCCGTGGGTGCATTG
>JAYVEB010000295.1:0-2860 GCA_043749095.1 Burkholderiales bacterium
TGGATCGCAGCGGCAAAGCGCTTCGCGTAATCCAGGTCGGGCTTGCCGGTTTCGCACCAGACGATGTCGGCCACTTCGGCATAGGCCAGACCACGCGAAATCGCTTGCTCCAGGCCGGCCTTGCTGCGATAGAAACCTTCGACCGTGCGCTCGCCGGTCATGAACGGCTTGTCGTTGTCGTCGACGTCGCTGGTGACCAGGTCGGCGGCTTCAGCGTCGGTGCGGGCAATGACCAGCGTGGGGGTGCCCGAGACGTCGGCGGCGAGGCGCGCTGCGTGCAATTTGGCGACCGCTTCACGCGTTGGCACCAGCACCTTGCCGCCCATGTGGCCACATTTCTTGACCGATGCCAATTGATCCTCGAAATGAACACCCGAGGCGCCGGCTTCGATCATCGATTTCATCAGTTCGAACGCATTCAGCACGCCGCCGAAACCGGCTTCGGCATCCGCAATGATCGGGGCGAAGAAATCGGTGTCGTTCTTGCCTTCGGACCACTGGATCTGGTCAGCACGAGTGAAGGCATTGTTGATGCGCTTGACGACCATCGGCACCGAATTCGCGGGGTACAGCGACTGGTCCGGGTACATCTCGCCAGCCAGGTTGGCGTCGCCGGCCACTTGCCAGCCCGACAGGTAGATGGCCTTCAGGCCCGCCTTGACCTGCTGCATCGCCTGGTTGCCCGTCAGCGCGCCCAATGTATTGACGAAGGGCTCGTTGTGCAACAGGCCCCAGAGCTTGTCAGCGCCGCGCTTGGCCAGCGTGTGCTCGACCTGAACCGAACCGCGCAGGCGCACGACATCGGCCGCCGAGTAGCCGCGCTTGATGCCTTTCCAACGCGGGTTTTCGGCCCAGTCTTTTTCGATGGTGGCAATTTGTTGTTCGCGGGTAAGTGTGGTCATGGCAAGGGCTCCGAATGAGGATAAAGAGAAATCGAATGGACTGGCGCGTCAACAGCCGTGAGGATACGGTCGATCGCTGAAAGTGGAAAGACTTATGTCTTATATAAGAGTAAAAGTTTCACACAATTAAATCAATGGCTTGGGTTTGTATTTTCATGACTTGAAAAGCAGTTCTGCCATTTGATAAATGTTGCCGCACCGCAGCATCAAGGCGGAGAGCTGTGGGCTGTGTACCGTCATGACGGATCGCTGCGCAGGCCCGTTGCACGGCCGGAAGACCTTGAGTTCGTATGATTGAAAGACCTCATCGGCGGCGCACCTCTATGACCTCGTTTGCTTTCCTGTCCCACGGTGCGTTCCTCAAGGCGCCACCAGCCGACGCAAATTCTCGCTACGCCGTGGCCGGTGTGGCCTGGGACGGCTCGGTGACGAACCGCCCTGGCGCCCGGTTCGGGCCGCAGTCGATACGCCGGGCCAGCCACATGCTTTGCGATGCGATCCACCCGCTGTTCGACGTGTCGCCGCTCGGGCCGCCCGGAGCCAGATTGAGCGACGCGGGTGACCTGCCGCTGCCCAACACCAGCCTGGAGCGAATGCGCGAGGCGATGGCGCCTTTGGTGCATGACCTGCTGCGCGCACACCATATGGTGTGGCTGGGCGGCGACCACTCGATCACACTGCCGCTGCTGCGTGCCTACCAGGCGTGGCTGGGCCGGCCGCTGGCTGTCGTGCATTTCGATGCCCATTGCGACACCTGGACCGACCACTTCGGCGAACCCAGCGGCCATGGCACCTGGGTGTATGAAGCGATCCAGGAAGGGCTGGTGATTCCCGAATGTTTCACGCAGATCGGCATCCGCTCGGCCGGCGAGCGCGCGGCCCGCGAGTACGTGCGCGATCAGGGCGGCTTGATCTACACGGCCCGCGATCTGCGCGGCCTGGAAAATCCGCAGCAGCTGGCGCCGATTTTTGGTGGCATCCGCTCGCGACTGGCCGAGCATGGCCACCCTCCTGTCTACCTGAGCCTGGACATCGACTGCCTGGACCCTGCCTTCGCGCCCGGCACCGGCACGCCCGAACCGGGCGGCATGACGACCAACCAAGTGCTTAGCGTGCTGGAGGAGTTGGCTGATCTGCCGTTCGTCGGCATGGACTGCGTCGAGGTGGCCCCGGCCTACGACCATTCCGAACTGACCAGCAACGCTGCTGCGACCTTCGTCTGGACCTACCTCTGCGGGCGCATCGCCAACGAACCGGAAGCCTGATCCGGCGTCAATCCGTTTTTTAATCAATCGGCAGCGCGGTGGTTTTTTTCACCGTGCGCAACACCAGCATCGAATTCGACCGTGTCACGCCGGGCAGGCTGGACAGCACATGGCTGTGGAAGTGCTCCAGGTCTTCGGCATCGCGGTAGGTGAAGCGCAGCAGGTAGTCGTTGGTGCCAGCCACGTAGAAGCAAGCGTGGATCTCGGGCACGTCACGGATGGCCTGCTCGAAGGTGTCCATCGTCGATCGCGTCAGTTTTTCCAGATTGACGATGGTGTAGCTGGTGCCGTGACGCCCGACCCGCTTCGGATCGACCAGCGCCACGTACTGCGCGATCACGCCGCTTTCTTCCAGCGCCTTGACCCGCCGCAGACAGGCCGACGGCGACAGATGCACCCGCTCGGCGAGCTCGATGTTGGTCAGCTTCGCATCGGCCTGCAGCACCTCCAGCAGGGCGCGGTCGATGGCATCCAATGTCGCGTCGTTGCCCTGATTTCGCATGATTCCCCAGAAAACTCAACTGACACGCTCGATTATTGTGTTTGGTGCGCCCCCGGGCTCGGCAACGCGCTGGCAAATTTCAAGCGTCAACCACTAAACTGAATCGATGGAAACCGGTTGTTCGACGGCTCACCTGAAAGACACCACGATGCCGACCCCTCTCGACGCGTACTGGATGCCCTTCACTGCCA
>JAYVEB010000296.1:0-2860 GCA_043749095.1 Burkholderiales bacterium
CGCAGCGCAGCGAGTAGCGGTCCTGCAGCCGTGCATCGTTGCGCGAGGGCTTTTCGCTCATCAGGTCAGCGCGCAGTCGGGCCGCCACCCGCTGCTGACCGGGGTGGGGCTTGGCAGCGAACAGCGTCTCGTCGAAGTGGTGGGCGTTGCCGGCGCTAGCAACGACATTGAGCGCAGTGATCCGTGCGGCCAGCCGGCCGAGGTGGTCGGCACGCTGCCACGCGAGGCAGGCCAGCGCGGTCATCACCGCCGTGCCGTTCATCAGCGCCAGTCCCTCCTTGGGCCGCAGCCGCAGCGGCTGCAGGCCCACGGCGGCAAGCGCTTCGGCCGCAGGCATCCGGCGGCCAGCGAACACCACCTCGCGCTCGCCGCACAGCACAGCGGCCACGTAGGACAGCGGCGTCAGGTCCCCACTGGCCCCGACCGATCCTTCGGCCGGGATCAAGGGCAGCAGGTCGTGCTGGAGCAGCGCCACCAGCTGTTCGAGCAGGGCGACCCCCACCCCCGACATGCCTCGGCAGAGCGAAGCGAGACGCGTGGCCAGCACGGCCCGCGTTTCGGCGGGGTCGAGGTGGCGACCTGCGCCGATGCCGTGATAGGCATACAGCCGGTGCGGCAGTTCGGGCACCAGGTGGGGCGGCACAACCACGGTGCACGAATCCCCGTAGCCGGTGGTCACGCCATAGATCACGCCATCCTCGGTCAGCAGCCGGGCGACGAAGTCCGCGCCGGCCTGGATCCGCGCACGGAAGGCAGGGTCGTCGCCGAGCGCCGCGCTGCGCCGGCGGTGTGCGAGGTCGGCGACATCCTCAATGGAAAGCGAGCGGCCGTCGAAGACCACCGGGCTCACTGTGTCAAGCATGGTGATGGGGTCACGGTGCATCTTCAATCTGCGGTTCGTCGATTCGAAAGTACCAGTATTGGTCGTACGCGTCAGTGCTGATCCTTTGAATAACGCGAACAAAACAATCTTTAACCATCAAGGCTCATGGAGAACGGCCGATACCGTCAACGGCTGCCGTCCGGGACAAGCTTGGATCGGTTCCGAACCCGGCAGCCATCCATCCAACAGTTCTCAAGGAGTACCGTCCAATGAACACCGCGACCGCGACCATGAACACCCTCGCATTCGGCAAGACCGATGTCGAGAACGTGCTGTCGAAGATGAACGACGCGCAGCTCAACAAGCTCGCCTTCGGCGCCATCGAGCTTGACGCCGCCGGCAAGATCCTCAAGTACAACGCGGTCGAGGGTGCGATCACCGGCCGGGATCCCAAGGCGGTCATCGGCAAGAACTTCTTCACCGAGGTCGCGCCCTGCACCAACCGTCCCCAGTTCAAGGGCGTCTTCGACGCCGGTGTGCGCGCAAAGAGCCTGAACACGCTCTTCGAATATGTGTTCGATCACCAGATGAAGCCGACCAAGGTCAAGATCCACATGAAGCAGGCGATCTCCGGGGAGACCTACTGGGTGTTCGTCAAACGCGCCTGAGCCCGATGGCTGCCCACCCGACTCGGGGCCAGTCGTTGCCGTGGCATCGGCGGCGGAGCGCGCTGGCGCGCTTCGTCGCCGACCTGGTTGCCGACGAGCTGGCGCACTTGCGACCGGGCGGCATGCCATTGCCCGATCGGCCCTGGCCGGGTGGGCTGGCGCTCGACGAGCAGGGCTTGGGGCTGGACTCGCTAGAGCGCCTTTCAGTGGCCGCAGCGCTCAATGAAGCACTGCACCTGCATGAGAGCGGCATCGAGGACCTGCTGCTGGCGCGGTCGTATTTCGGTGAATGGCTGGACGTGGCCGCCGAAGGCCTGGCTGCATTCGACGCACGGCTGACATTCCGCACTTCGGGCAGCAGCGGGGTCGCCAAGGCATGTCCCCATGCAGTGGCAAATCTGTTGCCGGAGGTCGAGCATCTGTCCGGCCTCATGCCCGGCACGCGGCGCGTGCTGGCCGCCGTCCCGGCGCACCACATGTATGGATTCCTGCTCACTGTGCTGCTGCCGGCGCGCTTGGGTTGCAGCGAAGTGATCGACATCCGGCGAATGACGCCGCAGGCAGTGACCGCGATGATGCAGTCGGGCGATTTGGTGATCAGCCACCCGGCGCATTGGTCGCTGCTGGCGCGGCACGCGGGGCACCTGCCGCCCGGCGTGCACGGTGTGACTTCCACGGCACCATGCCCCGATGCGCTGGCGCGAAGTCTTGAAGACATCGGGCTGAGCACGCTGATGCAGGTGTACGGCAGCTCGGAAACCGCGGGCATCGGCACCCGAACGGCAGCCGGGTCCGCGTTTCGGCTGATGCCTTCCTGGTCGCGCGATGCCCGTGATGACCATCGTCTGTTGCGTACGGCGGCAGATGGATCAATCAGCTCGCATGCCATCCCCGACCGACTGGCGTGGCTGGATGAGCGTCAGTTCAGCGTCTGCGGCCGCGTGGACGAAGCCGTCCAGGTCGGTGGCAACAATGTCTTCCCGGCGCGGGTGCGGCAGGTGCTGCTCGACCACCCGCAGGTTGCTGATGCGCAGGTGCGCCTGATGGCCCCCGAAGAGGGTTCGCGACTCAAGGCTTTCGTGGTGCCTGCACCCGGCGTTGACCCCGCGGCGCTGCGAGTAGAGCTGTGGCGCTGGACCGAGTCGCGCCTGACCGCGCCCGAGCGGCCGAAAGCATTCACCGTGGGTCATCAGCTGCCCCGCAACGCCATGGGCAAAGTCTCGGACTGGCCGCTGGACGTCTCGCAGCCCACTGCCCAGCTCTGACGCGGCGGCTAGGGAAGGTCTGCATAACTTCGGGTCGAGCCTGCTTGCGCGTGCCTTATGGCGCGGCGACGATCTGAGCCATGAAGCAAGCCGATCTGGGTCTG
>JAYVEB010000297.1:0-2856 GCA_043749095.1 Burkholderiales bacterium
GATCTTTCATGTGCTGCGCCGACAAATGGTGCGCATGTTCCGCAAGCCGCTGGTGATCCTGACGCAGAAGTCGCTGCTGCGTGCGAAAGGCGAATTCACCAAGGGCGAGTTCCGCACCGTCATCGGCCCGAGCAACCCGGAAATCGAGCTGGAGAAGGTCAAGCGCGTGATTGCCTGTTCGGGCAAGGTGGCCTACGACCTGCGCAAGCGCCGCGATGCGAAAAAGCAGAACGACACCGCCATCGTGCTGGTGGAGCAGCTGTACCCGTTCCCACACAAGGCCTTCGCGGCGGAATTGAAGAAGTATCCGAACGCCACCGAGATCGTCTGGTGCCAGGATGAGCCGCAGAATCAGGGCGCATGGTTCTTCGTGCAGCATTACATCCACGAGAACATGACCGAAGGGCAGAAGCTCGGGTATGCCGGCCGTCCGGCGTCGGCATCGCCGGCAGTGGGTTACGCCCACTTGCACCAGGAGCAGCTCAAGTCGCTGCTCGATCAGGCCTTCGGCAAGCTCAAAGGCTTCGTCCTCAGCAAGTGACACACGTATCGGCAGCAGGCGGTGTCGTCCCTGGCGCCGCCTGCCCGCCCCAGGCTTGTCACCCTCGATCACACCCCCACATTCACCGAACAGATTCGCCTTCGGCCTGCGCGGCTGCCGGTTGAAATCGAAGAAAGAAGATCATGTCCATCGTTGAAGTCAAAGTTCCGCAACTGTCCGAATCGGTGGCCGAAGCCACGCTGTTGCAATGGAAGAAGAAGCCCGGCGAGGCCGTCGTCATGGACGAGATCCTGGTCGAGATCGAAACCGACAAGGTCGTGCTGGAAGTGCCTGCTCCGGCATCCGGCGTGATGGCGCAGCTGGTCAAGAACGACGGTGAGAGTTGCGTGGCCGAAGAAGTCATCGCGCGCATCGACACCGCGGCCGTGGCGCAGGTCAGCCCGCTGGAAGTCAAGGCGATCGCACCCGATGCCGTGACGCCGCCACCGACACCGGCGCCCGCCGCGGGTGCTGCCAGTGGCGTCGCGATGCCGGCGGCCGCCAAGATCATGGCCGATCACCAGATGGATGCGGGCTCGGTGGCCGGCACCGGCAAGGGCGGTCGCGTCACCAAGGGCGATGTCACCGCGGCGCTGGCCGCCGGTCTGCAGGCGCCGGTGGTTGCCGCGGCACCCGCTACAGCGGCCCCGGTCGCAGCGGTGGTCGCGCGGCCCCTGCCTTCGGTGCCCGCACCGGTCGTCGTGAACCTGGGTGATCGCCCGGAGCAGCGCGTGCCGATGTCACGCCTGCGCGCCCGGGTCGCCGAGCGCTTGCTGCAATCGCAAGCCACCAACGCGATCCTGACCACGTTCAACGAGGTCAACATGGCCCCGGTGATGGAGATGCGAAAGCGCTTCCAGGAGAAGTTCGAGAAGGAGCACGGCGTGAAGATCGGGTTCATGAGCTTCTTCGTGAAGGCGGCAGTCGCCGCGCTGAAGAAGTTCCCGGTCATCAACGCCTCGGTCGACGGCAACGACATCGTCTATCACGGCTACTTCGACATCGGTATTGCCGTCGGCTCACCGCGCGGCCTGGTCGTGCCGATCCTGCGCAATGCCGACCAGATGAGCTTTGCCGACATCGAGAAGACGATCTCCGAGTTCGGCAAGAAGGCCGGCGAGGGCAAGCTGACGCTGGACGACCTGACCGGCGGCACCTTCTCGATCTCAAACGGGGGCACCTTCGGTTCGATGCTGTCCACGCCCATCATCAACCCACCGCAGTCGGCCATCCTCGGCGTGCACGCGACCAAGGACCGCGCGGTGGTCGAGAACGGGCAGATCGTGATCCGCCCGATGAACTACCTCGCGATGTCGTATGACCACCGCATCATCGACGGCCGCGAAGCCGTGCTGGGCCTGGTCGCGATGAAGGAAGCGCTGGAAGACCCGGCGCGACTTCTGTTTGACATCTAAGAAAGTGATTCATGAGCAAGCAATTTGATATCGTCGTCATTGGCGGCGGCCCCGGCGGCTATGTGGCCGCGATCCGCGCCGCACAGCTCGGCTTCAACACCGCGTGCATCGACGAGTGGAAGAACGACAAGGGCGGCCCCGCACCGGGCGGCACCTGCACCAACGTCGGCTGCATCCCGTCGAAGGCGCTGCTGCAGTCCAGCGAGCACTTCGAGCACGCCGGTCACAGCTTCGCCGACCACGGCATCGGCCTGAAGGACCTGAGCATTGACGTCGCGAAGATGCTGGGCCGCAAGGATGCGGTGGTGAAGCAGAACAACGATGGCATCCTGTACCTGTTCAAGAAGAACAAGGTCACGTTCTTCCACGGCCGCGGCGCGTTCCTGAAGACGGGCGACGCGGGCTACGAAATCCAGGTCACCGGGGCGACCGAAGAAGTCATTTCCGGCGCGCACATCATCTTGGCCACCGGATCGAACCCACGCTCTCTGCCGGGTGCGGCCTTCGATGAGGACAAGATCCTGTCGAACGACGGCGCCTTGCGCATCGGTGCCGTGCCGAAGCGCTTGGGCGTGATCGGCTCCGGCGTGATCGGCCTGGAAATGGGCTCGGTGTGGCGCCGCCTCGGGTCTGATGTGACGGTGCTCGAAGGCCTGCCAACCTTCCTGGGTGCGGTCGATCAGCAGATTGCGAAGGAAGCGCACAAGGCCTTTACCAAGCAGGGCCTGAAGATCGAACTGGGTGTAAAGATCGACACGGTGACGTCGGGCAAGTCAGCTGTCACCGTGAGCTATGCGAATGCCAATGGCGAGGCGACGAAGCTCGAAGTCGACAAGCTGATTGTCTCGATCGGCCGCGTGCCGAACACGATCGGTCTGAACCCTGAAGCCGTTGGCCTGA
>JAYVEB010000298.1:0-2855 GCA_043749095.1 Burkholderiales bacterium
GGCCACGCTGGGCTACCAGCCGTCCGGCTATCCGCCCTATCCGGCCTCGCTGTGCACTTCGGTCAACCACGTGGTTTGCCACGGCATCCCCAACGACAAGCCGCTCAAGAGCGGCGACATCGTCAACATCGACATCACGGTCATCAAGGATGGCTGGCATGGCGACACCAGCCGCATGTTCATCGTTGGCGAGGCTTCGATCGCAGCGAAGCGACTGTGCCAGCTCACCTACGAGGCGATGTGGCGCGGGATCATGAAGGTCAAGCCCGGCGCGAGGCTGGGTGACATCGGGCATGCGATCCAGACCTTTGCCGAGAACAACGGATTTTCGGTGGTGCGCGAGTTTTGCGGTCACGGCATCGGCCGCAAGTTCCATGAGGATCCGCAGGTGCTGCATTACGGCAAGCCGGGCACGCTGGAGGCGCTGATGCCAGGCATGGTGTTCACCATCGAGCCGATGGTGAACGCGGGTCGGCGCGAGATTCGCGAGGCCGGCGATGGGTGGACCATCGTCACCAAGGACCGTTCGTTGTCGGCTCAGTGGGAGCACACCTTGGTGGTCACAGACACCGGCTACGAAGTGCTGACACTGTCGGCAGGCAGCCCGGCGTTGCCAGCCTTTGTTCGCGAATCAGTGACGGCCTGAGTGACTGCCACGCTGTCAGCGGCGACGGCCGAACCTGCCGCGCTGTCCACTGAACACTTGGGCGACCTGCGGCTGCAATTCCGTGCCGGCAAGGAGGCGCTGATCCGCCATTTCGAGATGGCACGTCCCACGGCACCCGCCGCGGCGCGTCTGATCCGCGGCCTGGCGCGCCATGTGGACGAGACCCTGCTGAGCCTGTGGGAGCGCTGCGGCATGCCAGCGGATGCGGCCCTGCTGGCGGTGGGCGGCTACGGGCGAGGCGAGTTGTTCCCGCATTCCGATGTCGATGTGCTGGTGCTGGTGCCGTCCACGCCGCATGGCGATGGCAAGACCGCGTCGACGCTGAAACTCGGGGTGGAAGTCTTTATCACGGCCTGCTGGGACATCGGCCTGGAAATCGGCTCGAGTGTGCGCACAGTCGAAGAGTGCATGGCCGAGGCCGAGCGTGACATCACCGTGCGCACCGCGCTGCTCGAATCACGCTACCTGTGCGGATCGCGGCGCGGCTTCAACGTGTTCCGGCGCAACAACTCGCAGGCGATGAATTTACGTTCATTCCTGCGCGCCAAGACGCTGGAGATGCGGCAGCGCCATCAGAAGTTCGAGGACACCCCGTACTCGCTCGAACCCAACTGCAAGGAGAGCCCGGGCGGCCTGCGGGATCTGCAGGTGATCCTGTGGGTCGCCCGAGCGGCCGGCCTGGGGCGCAACTGGGGCGAGCTGGCTGCCAGCGGGCTGGCGACACCGTTCGAGGTCAAGCAGCTGCAGCGCAACGAGGGCGTGCTGAAGCTGATCCGCGCCCGCTTGCACCTGGTCGCCGGGCGGCGCGAAGACCGGCTGGTGTTCGACCTGCAAGGTGCCGTGGCCGACAGCTTCGGCTACCGCGCCACCGAGGGTCAGCGCGCCTCCGAAGTGCTGATGCGACGCTATTACTGGACGGCCAAGGCGGTCGCGCAGCTCAACCAGATCCTGATGCTCAACATCGAGGAGCGCATCGCCGGCCTGCAGGACGCGCCGATGCGGCCGATCGACGCGAACTTCCTCGACCGCGACGGCATGCTTGAAGTCGTCAGCGACGATCTGTACCAGCGCCAGCCGCAGGCCATCCTGGCCACCTTCCTGACGTTCCAGTCGAACAGCGGCATCACCGGCCTGTCGTCTCGCACGCTGCGCGCGCTGTACAACGCCCGCGACCTGATGAACGCCGAGTTCCGGCACGATCCGGTCAACCGCGCCACTTTCATGCAGATCCTGCAGGCGCCTTCGAGACAGACGCACGCGTTTCGTTTGATGAACGAAACCAGCGTGCTGGGGCGCTACCTGTGGGTGTTCCGCCGCATCGTCGGTCAGATGCAGCACGACCTGTTTCACGTCTACACCGTCGATCAGCACATCCTGATGGTGCTGCGCAACGTGCGCCGCTTCTTCATCCCGGAACACGCCCACGAATACCCGTTCTGCTCGCAACTGGCGATGCAATCGGACAGCCCGTACACGCTGTACGTGGCCGCGCTGTTCCACGACGTCGCCAAGGGCCGCGGCGGCGACCATTCCGTCCTGGGCACGACGGAAGCCCGGCGCTTCTGCCGCGATCACGGCATCGGGCACGATGACGCCGCGCTGATCGAATTCCTGGTCAAGCAACACCTGACGATGTCACGCATCGCGCAGAAGGAAGACCTGAGCGACCCGGTGGTGATCCAGCGCTTCGCGCAGCTCGTCGGCAGCGAACGCCGCTTGAGCGCGCTGTACCTGCTGACGGTGAGCGACATCCGTGGCACCAGCCCGAAGGTCTGGAACGCGTGGAAGGGCAAGCTGCTCGAAGACCTGTACCGACTCACCTTGCGCGCGCTCGGCGGGGCGCGGCCCAACATGGACGCCGAAGTCGAGGCGCGCAAGCTCGAAGCGCGCCATGCACTCAACCTCGTGCTGCTGCCGGTCGGCACAGAGCAGGCGCTGTGGAGCACGCTGGCGCTGAGTTACTTCGCGCGCCACGACGCCGGCGACATCGCCTGGCATACCCGTTCGCTGCATGCGTTCGTCGCGACCGCCGTGCCGATCGTGCGGACACGCCTGTCACCACTGGGCGAAGGCCTGCAGGTGCTGGTGTACGCGCCTGACCAGGCCGATCTGTTCGCGCGCATCTGCGGTTATTTCGACAGCGCCGGCTTCAACATTCTCGACGCCAAGGTGCACACCACACGCAGCG
>JAYVEB010000299.1:0-2846 GCA_043749095.1 Burkholderiales bacterium
CGCTTCGAGCTGCGGCTTGTGGGCGTGCCCTTGTGTCCTGCCTGGCTGTCGCTGTTCATGCGTCGAGGCGAAACCGACGGGCAGATTTCTTCCACCACACGAGGCCACCAGCATGAACGCACAGTCCAACCACCCCAGCAACAACACATCCGATCCGCAGTTCCTCGGCCCCGAGGCTGGCCAACAGGCCAGGGGTGAAACGCCAATCGTGAACGAAGGGGAGACCAACGGTGCGGAGCTGCACCGCTACTTCTCGATGGCGCGCGGCGCCCTGATCTCGGTGCGATCCAACGGCGTGATCCTGTGCCGTCGTGTCGACGACGACTGGAAGGTGCTATCCCGAAAGAAGGCGGAATGCTCGCTCGCGCAATGGGTGACCAACAAGAAGGCAGCGCTGATCTTGCTGGACCGATGGCAACTGGAAGTCAACGAGCTGCCCAGCATGCGGGAGTTGATGGAGTGGGACGAGGACGGCATCTGTGAAACGCCAACAGGCTACCGCGTTGAGCCCGACGGCACCGGTCCCGATGGCGTGCCCTCCTGGCTCCGCGCACTGCGCTTGATCTGACCCGCCTGGCCGCCGCCGGTTTGTTGTCGAGGCCAGCAACAGCGACCCGACGAGCAACTGCGGCCACATGCACGACGACGCGGTGGACTGCGAGACTCATGCGAACCGCGCGGCTACCAATCAATGCGCGCGCTTTTTCCTGCAGCGTGGGCTCTGGGTCGAGGTCTATGACTGCGACACAAAGGAATTACTGGCCGGGCCATTCGACCCGGACCAGGCAGCACCTGCCTACATCGTTTGAGAAGCCTAATCCCCGAGCCATGACCAACATCCTCTATCCAAGCAAGCGCCGTCGATTCATGTCAGAAGCGGCGGGCGTTCGCCGGTATCACAGCAACTCAGGACGCGCGGTTGCCGCCGCACGCGGTGGCGTGTTGTGGGTCGCCATGGGCAAGGGCTGGACTTCTCATCCCGATCGCGTGGCCGCTTTCCTCGCCATCGCTGAGCGGCAGGAGCGCCAGGCATGAAGAGAGTCTCGATCCCGATTGGCGCATGCCTGATCAGTGGCAGTCATTCCGGCTGCAACGCTCTCCTCGAGGCACTGCCCCGAGGACGCATGCCCATGCCCCGCAGCTTGTGGCGCTGGGCCCTCGCTCAAGAGACAGCAACGAAGTTGCACGACCGGAGCCGGAGCATTGGTCTTGCCTTGCATTGCATCAACACCTACAAAGACGGCTGTTCGGCAAGCGCAGCGCGTCAGGCCGTAGGCGGTCGTCGGGGAGCGGTGGTCAAGCCACGGACCTCGCAGAGGCCATCCACAGTCTCGTCCTGTGGGTGGGTGGTTTGTCCACAGTGGGCGCAATCAGCACGCTGCAACGAGGTCCGTCTTTTCGCACGGGAAGAGGACGGTGACTTGCAGCGAGAACCATCACATCAAGGGACGGAGAAGTACGCATGAACGACATAGACAAGCCCACGCCGATTGCGTCGCTCCCGGACAACTGGAGCGTCTTCAATGGTGTTGCGGTCCTGCCGTGGGCCATGTCCCGTGCCGAGGCTGCAGCAACACTGCAACGGGCGCGCAGCCGCCGCGCGCGCGGGCAGGCTTTCATCCGCATAGAGGCCCTTGGACGCTATCGCCTGTCCACTTTCGACACCCTGATTCTGGAAACGCGGCGGCGGTGAGTGAAGGCGATGTCCGGCAATCGTCAACCGGGCTGCGTCCGGCGCCGCTTGCGAGTTCTTCTGGGCGGCACCGCCGCGCCCTCGCCTGCCGTCAACCTTTCGAGAGAAGGTCCTCGGGTGTTTTACCCGCAGCCAGGGCGGCCTTGAACCAATCCGGGCGTTTGCCAATGCCGCCCCATGTGTTGCCTTGTTCGTCCTTGAACTTCACCGGCTTCGCGGAAGGCTTTGCAGAAGCGCCCTTGCGCCCCTTCCTTGCCGACTTGCTGACCACCGTGGCGGAGGACTTTCCAGCCTGGCGGGGTGCTTTGCCGTAACCCAGGTCCGTCGCCGTCAGGCCGTAGTGGGCAATGGCGTCCTTCACCTTGGCGATGACCTCCGCCATCTCTTTCTTGCGCAAGGCCTCGGCCTGCGCTTGCAGCGCAGCAATCTGCGCGTTCAATGCCGCCAGGGTCGGACCACTTTTGCTTGTTGCCATGTGCCAGCTCTCAGGGTTTCGTCGAAAGCGTCAGAGGATAGGTCAGTTGTGGGCAACTGCCGTTGGCTGGAGCCATGCCTATCGGCCGTTCAGTCGCACTCTGTACCGCCGGGCGTCCTCGCGGGTCGCGAGAAACGGCTTCAGCCGGGACAGCACGGACGCCAAGTCGCCTACCTCGACCTCTCGACGGGAGACCAGGAGCACCACGGGCTCGGAAACGCCGGGGCGGAGATCGAGACGCGGTTGCTGGGGCATGCCGCTATTTTGGCGCTACGGTCGGGTGTCGTTCGGCGGACCGCCAGGCGGTGAATGAACGGGGGAAGTGAATCTTGCGGTGATACTGGCGAACACCCGGCAAACAGCCACTTTCACGGGAGGAAGATGTGTCCCTGATACAAGAAATCCAGAGCGAATCAAACGGAGCGCAGTTCAGACGCGCCGACCTACACATCCATTCGTTTGGGGACGGCGGGTCGTATGACGTAGGCGATGCATCGATGACCCCGGAGGCCATTGTTGATACCGCGATTGCCGAGCGCCTCGATTTGATCGCCATCGCCGATCACAACCAGATTGCAAATGTCCGGCCGGCGCTCAAGTACGCCAACGGCAAGGAACTGTTCGTAGTGCCGGGTGTCGAGCTGTCGACGCCACAGGGCCATCTGCTGGTCTACACAC
>JAYVEB010000300.1:0-2840 GCA_043749095.1 Burkholderiales bacterium
GGGTGCCGGGCACCGGGAAGCTCAGCGTCGGCGCGTGGAAGCCGTAGTCGATCAGCCGTTTGGCGACATCCTCGGCGCTGACGCCGCTGCTCTCTTTCAGGGGCCGCAGGTCCAGGATGCATTCGTGCGCCACGCCACCCCCGCGGATGCCTGGCACGCCACCGCTGAAGTGGATGTCGTAGTGGCCTGCCAGGCGAGCCGCCACGTAGTTGGCGCTGAGGATCGCTGTTTCTGTGGCCGCGGTCAGGCCCGCTGCGCCCATCATCCGCATGTATATCCAGCTGATCGGCAGCACGGCTGCGTTGCCGAGTGGCGCGGCACTGATCGCGCCGACCTGGCGGTCGTCGCAAGGCCCTGCTGTTCGGTGCCCCGGCAAAAACGGCACCAGGTCTTCGACCACGCACACCGGTCCGACACCCGGCCCGCCGCCGCCGTGCGGGATGCAGAAGGTCTTGTGCAGGTTCAGGTGGCTGACGTCACCGCCGAACTCGCCCGGCGCGGCCACGCCGACCAGCGCGTTCATGTTGGCGCCGTCCACATAGACGCGCCCGCCGTGCTGGTGCACCAGCGCGCACAGCGCCTTGATCTGCGGATCGAACACGCCGTAGGTCGACGGGTAGGTCACCATCATCGCAGCCAGCTTGGCGCTGTAAAGGTCGCACTTGGCGCGCAGGTCGGCGAGGTCGACATTGCCTTCGGCGTCGCACTTCGTCACCACCACTTTCATGCCGGCCATCTGCGCCGACGCCGGATTGGTGCCGTGAGCCGATTCGGGGATCAGGCAGATGTCGCGCTGCGTGTCACCGCGCGAGGCGTGCCACGCCTGAATCACCAGCAGCCCGGCGTATTCGCCCTGCGAGCCGGCATTCGGCTGCAGGCTGATGCCGCTGTAGCCGGTGGCCTGGCACAGCCCCGCGCGCAGCTGCTCGTCGAGCAGGCGATAGCCTTCCAGCTGATCGACCGGTGCGAACGGGTGGATGTTGGCGAACTCGGGCCAGGTGATCGGGATCATCTCGCTGGTCGCGTTCAGCTTCATCGTGCATGAGCCTAGCGGGATCATCGTGCGGTCGAGCGCGAGGTCCTTGTCGGACAGGCTGCGGATGTAGCGCAGCATTTCGGTTTCGCTGTGGTGGCTGTTGAACACCGGGTGCGTCAGGAACGCGCTGGTGCGTCGCAGTTCGGGCGGAATCAGCGGCTCGATGTCCTGGTCGAACAAGGCTCTCGATGGCAGCGACGCGCCCGGCGGTGCGAACACGTGCCACAGTGTCACGATGTCCTCGCGCGTGGTGGTCTCGTCGAGCGAGATGCCCAGCATCGTGTCGCCCCAGTGGGTGTAGCGGCGCAGGTTGAACCCGTGGGTGCGTGCATGGCCGGCCAACTCCTCGGTCTGCTCGCCGGTGTGCAGCGTCAGGGTGTCGAACGCCGTGCTCGAGCGCACCGAGCAACCCAGCGCCTTCAAGCCCTGGGCCAGCACGGCGGTGTAGCGGGCCACGCGCAGCGCGATGCGCGTCAGACCCTCAGGCCCGTGGTACACGGCATACATGCTGGCGATCACCGCCAGCAACACCTGCGCCGTGCAGATGTTCGACGTGGCCTTCTCGCGGCGGATGTGCTGTTCTCGCGTCTGCAGCGCCAGGCGCAGCGCGGGTGCGCCGTGTGCGTCGATGCTCATGCCGACCAGCCGGCCCGGCATCGACCGTTTGAACTCTTCGCGGCAGGCCAAGTAAGCCGCGTGCGGGCCGCCGGCGCCCATCGGTACGCCGAAGCGCTGTGTGGTGCCGAGCGCGATGTCGGCGCCGAGTTCACCCGGCGGCGTGATCAAGGTCAGCGCCAGCAGATCGGCTGCGACGATGATGGCGGCTTGATGCTGGTGGATGCGTTCGGCATCGCCGCGCAGGTCGTGCAGCGCGCCGCTGGTGCTGGGGATTTGCGCTAGCGCGGCGAAGTAGTCGCCACCAGCGATCAGTGCATCCCATTCGGCGGCTGAATTCGCCAGCACCACCTTCAGCCCCAGCGGCGCAGCGCGCGTCTGGATCACTTCAATGGTCTGCGGGTGGCAATCGCCGGCGACGATGAAGGTGTCGCTCTTCGACTTCACGCTGCGCTTGGCCAGCGTCATCGCCTCGGCGGCGGCGGTGGCTTCGTCGAGCATCGACGCGTTCGAAATTGCCATGCCGGTCAGGTCGCAGACCATGGTCTGGAAGTTCAGCAGCGCTTCGAGCCGGCCCTGCGAGATCTCGGCCTGGTAGGGCGTGTAGGCGGTATACCAGGCGGGGTTCTCGAGGATGTTGCGCCCGATGACGCCCGGCGTGTGCGTGCCGTGGTAACCCTGGCCGATACAGCTCTTCAGCACCTGGTTCTTCGAGGCGATCGTGCGCAGTTCAGCCAGCGCCTGCGCCTCGCCGATCGGCTCGGGCAGCACCATCTTTTGCGCACGCGCGATCGAGTGCGGCACGATCGCCTCGATCAGCGCGCGGCGGGTGAACGGCGCCTCGGGGGCGATCACCGACAGCATCTGCTGCTCGTCGGCCTCGGTGATGCCGATGTGGCGCGCGATGAATTCGCTCGGGTTCTCGAGCTCAGCCAGGGGGCTCGAAGCTAGAGGTGGTTGAAGCTTGGCGGGCGGTGTGGACATCAACATGGTGTGCAACCTTTGCAACGATCAGGCGTTCTTCAGCAGCGCGTCATACGCACCGGCGTCCATCAGGGTGGCCAGTTCCGAGGCGCCGGAGAGCTTGACCTTGAAAAACCAGCCAGCCGCCAGCGGATCGCTGTTGGCGAGCGCCGGGTCGGCGCGCAACGTCTCGTTGACTTCGACGATTTCGCCGCTGACCGGCATG
>JAYVEB010000301.1:0-2835 GCA_043749095.1 Burkholderiales bacterium
GGTCACCGCGCTGAATACGCTGGATCGCCTGCTGCAACGCGCCCATCGGCTCCAGCACAAACAAATAGCCGGTGTAGAGCAGGATCGCCGCACCCACGACGGCGAGCGCCATCAGCGCGATCTGCAGCAAGTGCATCAACGCGGTCCAGCGCGACAGGTGGTTCTCGATGCCCGCCACCAGGTCGTCGATGTGACCGGCAAAGGCTGCGGCCTCCCGGCCGAGTGCAGCGGCTGCGGCGGCCGGCTGCGGCGCTGCGACTCGACCCCGAAACCGCAGCCAGTCCTGCTCGACCGTGGCAAACCGCTGGCGGACGGTGTCGTCCCAGGGCACGAAAAGCGGCCGCTCGGGATCGCCGTCGCGCAACAAGGCCAGGCTGCGGTCGAATTCAGACACTTGCTTCGTCAAGGCCTCCTGGTCTGCCGCGCCGACCGACAAAACCATTCGGTAAGCCTGCATCCGCATACGACCAGCCTCGTTGACCGACGCCGCGCCCCCTTCGAGCTGCAACGACATCCAGACCAGCACCCCGATGGCCAGCAGGCCAATCAACAAGAAAGGTGTGGCGACCAAGGAGAGCTTGGCGCCCAGGGTCCAGTGCCGAAGAGTCTGCATACCGCGAATCTACGCGATTGACGCGGGCACGGCGTTGGTGGGTAGCGCCGTACGTAAGCGGGCGACAGCGGGCGGCACCGGGCAATGCCGCCGGGGGCGACCCCCTCCGAACCGACGTCAATCCCATTGAGCGCAGTGAAGCAGCCGCCTGAAGCTAGGGTGATGCCTGGCTAACCGGCGCGAGCTTGCCGCCTTCACGCCAGCGCTACATCGCCCCGATATTTGTCGTCGGGCCGGGGTTGAGGGGCGATCTGCCGAGCCCGGTGGGGCCTGTCTCTTGCGCTGCTGCCCCTGAATGCAGGGCTGCATCCTTTGCGGTTGACAGCGAAGATCAAGCCGTTGTGCTTGTCCAGTCAACCGAAAGTCCGGGCATGAATTTGCTGTATCGGAACGCTTTGACGGCTGCGCCGGCAACCTCCACCCGTATTCGGACGCACAAGAAGTCGCCACCGGTGGGGGCGCGCCGCAATCTCATGCGAGCAGCGAATTCATCGACTGCATCAAGCCTTGGCAATCAAGCCAGATCGGCTTGACGGCCTACAAGTTGATGATGATCCTCAGCGGCAGCCATTCTCCAATCGCTGGCTTTGGCCCGTAACCCGGCTACACGGCCCAAGGTTCTGTCCGGTACGACATCCGTGACAACGAGACCGGCGATGTCTTCGCGGCCGGCTTCTACAACACCAGTGATGCCACGCCACCCCTCTTTGGTATCAACGCCAGCATCGTGGTCCCGCCAGCCAACAGCAACCACGGTATCCGCATCGACATCAGTCTGGATACGTACGCTTACGTGGGCAACCTCAACCCCGCGTACCAAACTGCAGTTGCCGACTACGCCCACACCTTGATCGTGAACCTGGATGCAGTCACGCCTGGTGCCAGCACCTTGCGGGCGAGCGGCTTCAATTGCGGGTCAGCCTCCAGCGTACCGGAGCCTTCGACCTGGTCGATGCTGGTCGCAGGGATTGCACTGTTGGGCACCACGCGGCGCACCAGATTGACAGTGGCTGTGGCCGCAAGCTCGGGTTGCAGCGCCATGGCATAAACTGGAGAGTCAGCAGCATCCGCATCGCGTCGGCAGCGGCCGCTGGCGTTCGCGGAGAGTTGTCACCGGGCCGCAGCTTGCTGCAAGCTTGACTGTGTTGTTCGCCCGGCCATCAACGCCTGCCTCGCGCAGTCGCATTGCAGCCGCGCACCCGGTGCTGCTGGCACCGCGTGCAATCATTGCGCTCAGTGGGCCGCTCCGCGGGTCGCGCTGTCTGGAGCACCGCATGCTGGTTCGCACTGCCTTCGTCGCTGCCTCCGCAGCCGTCCTCCTCGCCGCTTGCGCACCGATCCCGTGGACCTTCTACGTCGGTGACGAAGGCGCCGGCCGGCTGACGTACGACAGCTGTTCGCTCGGCGTGATTCCCGAAGGACTCCAGGTCTCACGCGCCGGCATCGTGCTGCTGCTTGATGTGCGGCAATGGCGCGAGGACGAAGTGGTGCACGTCCGCTACGACATCGGCAAAGGCCACCTCGCGCAACTCGCCAGCCGCGAGGTGGTCGTCGACACGCGCGACGGCAGCGCGCCCCGGATTGGCGCAATCGACTGGATCGACCTTTCGGACCGCGTGCCAGCGGACGGGTACAAGAGTCTCCCGGGGCGACGTTCAGGCCTGCGGCCGCCGCATCTGCTGATGGACGACTCACAATTGCCGCCGTTGGCGACCGGGCCGCGCCCCTTTCTGCCCGTGCGGCACTACTGGGTCGCAGCGCACGTCAGGACTGGCCATGCGGAGCGTATCTGGGTGAAACTGCCCGACCTGACGGTCGACGGCGCGCCAGTCACATTTCCAGAAATCCGCTTCGACCGCCGGTTCTCTGTGATCTTGGCGCCGCTGAACTGTTGAGCGTTGAACGGTCAACGCAGGGTTGGCGGCACGCTCGGCGAGCCCCATCGTCGCACCGCGATGCGAATCGTGACCTGGCCCTCTTCAAGCTGGGCATCGACAGCGCGCTGCTGATGCGGCGCAGCTGCAGCCGCTGAGACGCAAGCTGCCGGTCATCGTCGGCTACGACAACTTCATCGTGCTGCCCGATGCGCAGGACAGCTTGTCTGACAGGGTGTGCGAAGTGGCGCAGGCCCACTTCAGCCGAGTGAGCCGCTACACCACCAGCGCCTTCATGCGAGCCAAGCTGGAAGACGCCGTGCGCCAGCGCGGCGTGGCGCCGCACAT
>JAYVEB010000302.1:0-9403 GCA_043749095.1 Burkholderiales bacterium
CCTTTCGCTACGAGTCGCGAGACGAAGAAGGCACGCAAACGCCGCAGCGAACGATCGAGCGCGGCAGCGGTTCGTGCCGCGACTTCGCCTTGCTGATGATGGAAGCGGCGCGCCGGCTCGGCTACGCGACGCGTTTCGTTTCTGGCTATCTCTATGACCCCGCGCTCGACGGTCGCGGCGCTGACGCGACCGCCGGCGTGCTCGGCGCCGGCTATACGCACGCCTGGCTGCAGGCTTACCTGCCCGGCGCCGGCTGGCTGCCGTTCGATCCGACCAACAACCTGCTCGGCGGCACTTCGCTCATTCGCGTCGGCGTCGCCCGCGATCCCTCACAGGCGGCGCCGATCTCGGGCAGCTGGTTCGGCGAGACCGACGACTACCTCGGCATGTCGGTCGGCGTCACCGTGCAGCGGCGCTGACGCCGCCGCACGCGCTCCAAAACCTCAGCGGGCGAAGCCGTCCGGACGCGAGCGCTGTGGCTTGGCGCGGCCCTTGAAGGCAGCCGGACCCGGACGACGCGGCGGCGCGCCACGGTCGTCGCGCGGCGGCAGCGAGCGGTCGAACGGGTTGCCCCGCGGCGCCGAGTCGGCCCGGCGCTCGGGCGGCCGGCGCACGTCGTTGCGCGGGCCACGGCCGGCGGACGCGTTGGCGAACATCTTCGGCGCCACAGTCTTCGGCTCGAGGCCGACGATTGTGGCCACCGGCATCTGCTGCGTCGTGAACTGCTGGATGCGGCGGATCATGCCGGTGTCCATGCGCTCGGCGAGCGTCACCGCCAGCCCGTTCTTGCCGGCTCGACCGGTGCGGCCGATGCGGTGGAGATAGTCCTCCGGCTTCATCGGGAGGCCGTAGTTGATGACGTGGCTGATCGACGGCACGTCGATGCCGCGCGCAGCGACGTCGGTGGCGACGAGGATGCGCAGCTGCTTCGAGCGCAGTCCCTGCAGGACGCGGTTGCGCCGGCCCTGCGGCATGCCGCCGTGCAGCGACGCGACGGCGTGGCCCATGTCGGCCAGCCGGTCGGCCAGCCAGTCGGCGTCACGCTGCGTGCTGGTAAACACCAGCGCCTGCTCCATCGCGCGCTCGGTCAGAATGTGATCCAGCAGCGCATTCTTGTGGTTGTGGTTGTCGGCCCAGTGCAGGCGCTGTTCGATGTTCTCGTGCGTGTCGGTGTGCGACGAGACATCGATGCGCTGCGGGTCGCGCAACAGGTTCTGCGCCAGGCGGCCGACGTGGCCGGCAAAAGTGGCGCTGAACATCACCGTCTGGCGCGTGGCGGGCACGTGGTCGGCGATGGTGTTGATGTCGTCGATGAAGCCCATGTCGAGCATGCGGTCGGCTTCGTCGAGCACCAGCAGTTCCACGTTTTCGAGCACGGCCTTGCCGGTCTGCAGGTGGTCGAGCAGGCGGCCCGGGGTCGAGATCAGGATGTCCAGCGGACCGCGCAGCGCCTTGATCTGCGCCGGATAGGGCACACCGCCAACGACGGTGGCCACGCGCAGGCCCTGCACATGGCGGCCATAGGTGGAGGCGGCCTTGGCGACCTGCATCGCGAGTTCGCGTGTCGGCGTCAGCACCAGGATGCGCGGGCCGTAGACGGTGGCGCGGTCACGCTTTTGCGTGGTGTCGGCACGCGCGGCGATGATGCGTTCAAGTGCCGGCAGGATGAACGACGCGGTCTTGCCGCTGCCAGTGGAGGACGAGACCATCAGATCCTTGCCGGCGAGGGCCACCGGAATGGCCTTCATCTGCACTTCGGTGGCGGTTTCGTAGCCGGCGTCGGCGACGGCCTTGAGCAGGGTTTCGTGGAGACCCAGGTTGGCGAATGTCATGTCGTACTTTCATATGCGGTGCCGACGCTGCGCAAATGACGCAACGCCATGGGGCACCCGTCGGTTCAATGAACCGACAAGGTCAGGTCGCTGGGAGAAGGTTCGCTTTGGGAACGGTGAAGCGGAACAGTCAAGCGACGGCATCGCCGCCGACCGTTGCCTGCTGATGCCATCGGGTGACGGCACCGGCTCAAAGCGCTATCGAGACCTGCCGCACTGAACAACGTGGGCTGACTCGAACGAGGTCAGAGGGGATGAACGAGCATCGATCACAACAACTGCGCCGAAGGACTGGCGAGGAATCGTCGATGCGAGCGAAGCCTTGGAGTTTACCCTGAATCTGAGACGCTGGGAAGCGCTGAAGTGGCCCTGGCGGTGCGGTCGACGATGCAACACGGCGATGTGATGGCCATCGATCAAGCCCTGGGGGCCACAAGGTCGGCGTTATGCTGACCGTCCATTGACCCCCCACACCATGGCTGGCATCCACATCACCGACATCGAAGGCTCCATCAACTGGTGGCGCCAGCGCCAGCCGTCTCCCGACGGCATCACCGCCTGCCGCGAGGTGCGGGCGCTGGCCGAGGTGTACGCGCTGATGGTGTATGGCCGCGAGAACGAGTGCGACGACGCCAGTATGCCGGCCGCAGCGCGCGACGCCTGGCTGGCCTGGTACGCGACCACACCCGACGCCCCCTGCATCGCGATCTGCTCGACCAGCCAGGGCGATGCGGTCTGCAAGGGCTGCGGGCGCACCTTCGACGAGGTGCAGAACTGGACCGTGATGACACCGGCCGAGAAGCGCGTGACATGGCGGCGCATCACGATGGACGGCACGGCATGGCGCTTCAACCGCTATGCCGAGCGGGCCCGCGAGGCGACGCCAGCGGCACCTTCTTGAAACTGGCAGCGCAGCTGTCATTTCATCTCCATTGGTTCGACACCAGAGCCCTCATCACGCTGGAGAAACCACCATATATGACACCTACCTGAGTGTCCCGAGCGGATTCTTTTCAGACCTCGACCGCGTGCGCGGCGAACTCGACTCGCTGTTCGGCTGGGGCGGCAGCTCGCGCGCCATCCGATCGGCTGCCGGCAGCAGCTATCCGGCCATCAACGTGGCCCACAGCCCGCAGGCGGTGGACGTTTATGTGCTCGCGCCCGGCATCGATGCCAGCCGCACCGAGAACACGCTGGACCGCGATGTGCTGACCATCGCCAGCGACCTGCCGCCCGAAGCGCCGAAGACCAGCGTGCACGGTCGCGAGCGCTACAGCGGCAAGTTTCGCCGCGCGGTCGCACTGCCCGACGACGTCGATCCGAGCCAGGTCAGCACGACCTACCTGCTGCCCCGCGTCGACGTGGTCGAGGACAGCGCCGGCATCACCTTGCTGTCCGCCCTGCCCGGCGTCAAGAAGGACGGACTCGACATCAAGGTGGACGGGCCGACCTTGAGCCTCGAAGGCACGGTCGCACTGGACACCCCACCAGCATTCGACCCCGCGTTTGCCGAAGTGCGTGGCTCGCGCTACTGCCGCTCGTTCACGCTGAGCAACGAGCTCGACACCGCTGCGATCGATGCCCAGCTGAAGGACGGCGTGCTGCGCCTGCGCATCCCCAAGGTCGCCGAAGCGCAGCCGCGCCGCATCGAGGTGCGCGTGGGCTGAATCGCAAGAATCGGGGTGCGCGCCCGGTCGACGCGGTCTAAATTCAGTGCCTCAGACCCGGCCGATCGGGCTGCAAGGACATGCCGATGCACGCCAATGACAGCACCCCACCCGCCCCGCCTCATGCCGCCTTGGTGGCCGAGCTGTGTCGCCACATCGAACGCACGGGGCCGCCGCCCACACTGGGCGAACTCGCCGCCAAGGCTGGGCTCAGCCGCTACCACCTGCACCGGGTCTTCAAGGCGGTGACCGGGCTGACGCCGAGCGACTACGCACGCTCGCACCGCGCCCAGCGCGTGCGTGAGGCACTCGCCGGTGCCGAATCGGTGACGCAGGCCATCTACGACGCGGGCTACGCCACCAGCAGCCGCTTCTATGAGGAATCGGCCCAGGTGCTGGGCATGACGCCGACGGCCTACCGCGCGGGCGGTGCCACCACCGAGATCCGCTTCGCGATCGGACAGAGTTCGCTCGGCGCGATCCTGGTCGCGCAAAGCGCGCTCGGCGTCTGCGCGATCCTGCTCGGCGACGATCCGGAGCTGCTGCTGCACGATCTGCAGGACCGCTTCCCGAAGGCGCATCTGATCGGTGGCGATGCCGACTTCGAGCAGACAGTGGCGCGCGTCGTCGGCTTCATCGAGGCGCCGCGCATCGGCCTGTCGCTGCCGCTGGACCTGCGCGGCACCGCGTTCCAGCAGCGGGTGTGGCAGGCGCTGCGTGACATTCCGGTGGGCCAGACCGCGAGCTACAGCGACATCGCGCAACGCATTGGCGCGCCGAATTCCGTGCGCGCCGTGGCACGCGCCTGCGCAGCGAACCCGGTGGCGCTGGCCGTCCCCTGCCACCGGGTGCTGCGCATCGACGGCGGCATCTCGGGCTACCGCTGGGGCGTTGAACGCAAGCGGGCGCTGCTGGCGCGCGAGGCCAGCGCCTCCAACGAGGCATGACGCCAGTGCAGCCCGGCACCGGGAGCAATCTGGCGCTGTTCGATGAGATCGAGGAGGCACCTCACATTGAACCGCCGGCGCCTGGTGCGATCGTGTGGCGCGGCGGGGCGCGGGATGTGGCGACGGCCTTGCTGGCCGCGGTACATGAAGTGACCGCGCAGGCGCGGTGGCGGCACCCGATCACGCCGGGCGGCTTCCGCATGTCGGTGTCGATGACCAGCTGCGGCGACGCCGGCTGGGTCAGCGACCGTCGCGGTTACCGCTACGACGCGATCGATCCCGACAGCGGCAGGCCGTGGCCACCCATGCCCGACGTGTTCGTCGAACTGGCCGGAGTTGCCGCAGCGCAGGCCAGCTTCGATAGCTTCATGCCCGACGTCTGCCTGATCAATCGCTATGTGCCAGGTGCCAGGCTGACGCTGCACCAGGACCGCGATGAACGCGATGGAAAAGCGCCGATCGCCTCAGTGTCGCTCGGCCTGCCCGCGGTGTTCCAGTTCGGCGGCCCGAAGCGCAGCGACCCGACGCGGCGCATCCCGCTCGTGCACGGCGATGTCGCCGTCTGGGGCGGCCCGGCGCGCTTCTTCCACCACGGCGTGCTGCCGCTCAAACCCGGCTGCCACCCGCTGACCGGCGAGCAGCGCATCAACCTGACCTTCCGCCGGGCGCGCTGAGCAACCCAGCGCTCAGGCGAACAGCTCGGCGTAGCTGACACTCGCGGTGCCGAACTTGCCAACGACGATGCCACCAGCGCGGTTGGCATGCGGCATCGCCTCGCGCGCGTCGAGGCCCGCCGCGAGCAGCACGGCCATCGTCGCGATCACCGTGTCGCCGGCACCGGTGACGTCGAATACTTCGCGCGTCTGCGCCGGCTGGTGCAGGGTGCCACGGTCGTCGAACAGGCTCATGCCATCTTCCGACCGGGTCAGCAGCAGCGAGCCCACGCACAAACGGGCACGCAAGGCCTGGGCGCGCTCGGCAAGTTGTGCGTCGCTGCACCAGGCGCCAACCACCTGCGCCAGTTCACCGCGGTTCGGCGTGATCACGGTGGCGCCGGCGTAGCGCGCGTAGTCGCTGCCTTTCGGGTCGACCAGCACCGGCTTTCCGGCCGAGCGCGCCGACTCGATCATCCGTACGATGTGCGTCAGCCCGCCCTTGCCGTAGTCGGAGAACAGCACGGCGTCATGTTCCGGCAGCTCGCGCTCGAAGGCGTCGAGCGCCAGGGTCAGCACCTCGTGGTCGGGCTCGTTCTCGAAATCGATGCGCAGCAATTGCTGCGAGCGCCCGATGACGCGCAGCTTGACGATGGTGCGCAGCGACGCATCCTCACCGAGGCAAGCCTCGATGCCTCGCTGCTCCAGCAGCGCGCGCAAGCGGGTGGCAGCCTCGTCGCTGCCGACCACCGTCAGCAGCGTCACCCGCGCACCCAGCGTCTTGACGTTGAGCGCCACGTTGGCCGCGCCGCCGAGCCGCTCTTCCTCGCGGGTGACACGCACCACGGGCACCGGCGCCTCGGGCGAGATGCGATCGACCGCGCCGTGCCAGTAGCGGTCGAGCATCACGTCGCCGACCACCAGCACGCGGCGCTGCGCGAGGTCCTCGGGCGTCGGAATCACCACGGGAACCCCGGGCGGAAACAGCAGGCGCAAGCGGTCAGGTTCATGGTTCTCGGGGGGACATCGGTCAGGCCCGGGTTATATCAAGTGCCGTGGCGGGGTGATCGAGAAATCGCAGTGCAACCGAAAGCCGCATCCCTCCCCACCTCAGAGGGAGGCCAGAGGCGGCGCGGATTCAGTCGCTGTTCAGAGCAGCAGGCATCGCTCGCCCCCGCCCGAGGGCCCTCCCGTAGGGGACAGCCAAACGCGCCGTCGATCTTCAGAATTTCTCACAGGTCGAGCCATCAGAGGCCCGACCGGCAGCCCTCAACACTTACCTTATGGAGCTCAACATGATCCGTACCCTGATTGCCCTGCTGATGGCCACCGTCGCCTTCGCCTCCCAAGCTGCCGTCGAACTCAACAAGGCCTCGCAAGCCGAACTCGAAACCGTCAAGGGCATCGGCCCGAGCATGTCCACCAAGATCGTTGACGAGCGCAAGAACGGCGCATTCAAGGATTGGTCCGACGTGGTGACCCGCGTCAAGGGCGTCGGCCCCGGCAACGCGTCCAAGTTCTCGGCCGACGGCCTGACGGTCAACGGCAGCGAGTTCAAGCCCGAACTGGTCGCATCGAACAAGCTGGCTGCACAGCCCGGCAAGAAAGAGGCTGCACCCAAGAAGTAACTTCGATGCATTGAGACCGAGCCCCGCCACGGCGGGGCTTTTTCATGGTCGCTGACAATCGTGTGGCATTGCTACCCAGACCGCCGATGGCCAAGCCCGACGCCGCATGTCCCTGTGGCACCACCCTGCCCTATGCCGACTGCTGCGGCCGCTTTCATGGTGGCGCGCAGCACCTGATGGCGCCGACAGCCGAGGCGCTCATGCGATCGCGCTACAGCGCCTACACCTTGCAGCTCGACGACTACCTGCTCGCAACCTGGCACCCGAGCACTCGGCCGGCCACGCCTTTTCACCACGAACCCGGGTTGCGCTGGCTGGGCTTGCAAGTGCTGAGCCATGAACAGACAGGCGCCGACCATGCCCAAGTCGAGTTCGTCGCCCGCAGCAAACTGGGAGGCCGCGCGCACCGCCTGTGCGAGCGCAGCCGCTTCGTGCGCGAAGGCGACCACTGGCTGTACCTCGACGCCGTCGCCGAGTGACGTAGTCACCCTGCCAGCTTGCGCTAGACTGCCTACGCGTATGGGGGGGTAGCTCAGCTGGGAGAGCGTCGCGTTCGCAATGCGAAGGTCGGGAGTTCGATCCTCCTCCTCTCCACCATCCACACATTCCAAGAGGTCCCGCAAAGACCTCGTAAGTCTTAAAAGCCCTTGAGAATCAACACTCTAGGGCTTTTTTCTTTTCCTTACGGTCCCACGCAGTCCCAGGAAATCCGAGATCACATTGCAGTAACTTGCGCAGTAACCGCAGAATTTCGTCGACTCACGCGGCGGAGTTGCTGCATGGCACTGCACCTGATCCCCTGACACGCGACCATCCAGAGCATCAAGCCCGGCGACGAGCGCAAGCGACTGACCGACGTGTGCGGCAGCGCTCCGTTGAACCATTGGCCGCTGCTGGGCTTCCGCAGATCGACCATTCGAAGCGATCGCTCGCGAGTGGTACGGCAAGCATTCCCCTCAATCGGCTCCGAGCCACGCCGAGAAAATCATTCACCGCCTCGAAAGAGACCCAGGCCCGACGGTCTGGGTGTGGCGTCGATCCGGCGAGCCGATGCCTCCCTTCCCGCTGGCGCGCGATCGATCGCCCAGGTCGACGGTGCGCACGCATGCACAGCGCACGCGCCAGTCGGTTAATGCTGACCGTCCATAGAATGCATTACTTGAAAATAAGTAATGCACTTTGCTACCATTCCAGCATGCCTGCCCGAAGCCATGCCGACAAGCTGCTGCGCCTTGCCGCGAAGCAGCCCGCGGTGTCCGCGCGCGAGCTGTCGGCGCAGGGTATTCCTGCGCGCACCGTATCGCGCATGGCGGCACGTGGCCAGGTCCGCCGCGTCGGCCGCGGGCTCTACACCGGCGTGGAGGGGTCCCCGAGCGCACACCAGTCGGTGATCGAGGTGACCAGGCTGGCGCCGAAGGCCGTGGTGTGCCTGCTCTCTGCCCTGGAGATCCACGGCATCGGTGTACAGGCAACCTTCGAGGTCTGGATCGCGCTGCCGGCCCGCACGCACGCGCCGAAAGGCGCCCAGGTTGCCCTGCGCGTCACTCGCCTGTCGGGCGCAGCTTTCAGCGAGGGCATCGAAACCGTCGTGCTCGACGGCGCACCGGTCCGCGTCTACAGCCTGGCCAAGACCATCACAGACTGCTTCAAGCTGCGCAGCAAGGTGGGCCTCGACGTGGCGCTCGAAGCCCTGCGCGAGACTTGGCAGCAGCGCAAGGTGACGATGGACGACCTGTGGCGTTACGCCAAGGTCAACCGGATGACCAATGTGATGCGTCCGTACCTCGAGGCCATGACGGGATGAGCGCGGGATGAGCGCGGACCGGTCGGCCTCGGTACTCGCCCGGTTGCTGAATCGGTCTCGCAGCACGGGCGAGAACTACAACCTCATGCTCTCGCGCTTTGCGATCGAGCGGCTGCTGTACCGGCGCTCAGTGTCGCCACATGCAGGTAACTTCGTGCTGAAGGGCGCGCTGCTGTTTGCACTTTGGTTCGACACGCCACACCGGCCGACAAAGGACGCCGACCTGCTGGGCTTCGGCGCGGACAACGCGGACACGCTGCGAAGCACGTTCACCGCGATCTGCGAGATCGACGCGGACGACGGCGTCCGCTACGAGACGGCGGGCATGCGTGTCGCGCCGATCCGCGAAGACAACGTCTACGGCGGACTGCGCCTGACCATTCCCGCGTTCGTTGGCAGTGCACGCCTGCCGGTACAGGTGGACATTGCATTCGGCGACGCGATCAATCTCGCTGCGGTCGGCCAGCTGCAGCAGGTAGTGCAACACGTCAGCGACTTCCTCCCCTATGCGCTGCTTCGCCGCCGGGTCGGCATGGGCAACCAGCGACTCCTCGGGCGTCATCCACTGGAAGATCTCGGCCAGCTCGGCCGCCTCGACCTTCAGGGCCGTCGACAGGTTCTTCGGAGTGTGAAACGGCTGCCAGTCGCGCTCCGCAGCAAAGTGGCGCAGGTCGGCCTGCAACTCGGAGAGGTTCATCCCGGCGTCTCCCATGACCTTGCTTTGCGCCGATCTTGCCAGCACCGATCAACGGCGCGAACAACCACCGCCGGACAATCGCTAGGGGTCTGGGCGGCAGAAGGGAAGTCCCTGACTGCAGATGGCACGGGAGGTGCGTTGATGCGGCATGGCCGCGAACTACCTTCCCTACGAA
>JAYVEB010000303.1:0-2832 GCA_043749095.1 Burkholderiales bacterium
CAGTTCGCGGCAACGCCCGGAAGCAGCCCTTCGGACGCGAGGTCACCGTTCGACCAAAGTCAGCTTGCGGCGCTCTCCGGGAAGACCCGGTATCGGCCACTTCCGGTCATCCGATCGGCCAGAAAAGCGGCACGCCAATGACCGGTCTCAAAGTACAGCGGCCATAGGACGACGGTCGCTCAAACAGGACCATTCTCCAAAGCAGTCGCCCGCGGTTTCGCGGCGCCGGTCGATATCCGATGCGGGCTGTACGCCCGCAGTCGGATCAGCCGTACTGGCGCTGCCGACCCAAAGGAGCTGTGGTGGTTTCCTGGCCGAGTGTCAGGTCTAACCATGAAGCTGCCGGTCAGTCAACGCGCTACGGCATCGATGGTCGTAAGCAGCGGTCGGTCGCGAAGGCATGGCGTCGGGGGAGACGAATTCAAAGTCGAGCAGCTTCCCAGGTGCGCGATCTGGGGCTCGCGACCCTTTTCGGTCGGTCAGAGGCCGAGATTGAACGCCCGAGTGCCGAGCTCAACGAGTGAAAGGGACTTCCCCACCCCGAGCTCGCCGCGAGGCGGATGCCGGCAACGAGCGCCACGATGGGAAGTGCGGTTCTCTCATCATCAACTCGATCGGAAGGGGAAGCCGACGCCGGAGGATAGGATTTTCAAACGCACTTTTTCCTTTCCCGACCCGACGCGCGTGCGTCGGCCTTGCCGGGCACCCGACGCGCGTGCGTCGGCCTTGCGGGCGGCTGAAGCCTGTTCGGCGTTGACGACGCAGCCGAAAATCGGCTTTCCGGGTGTGGTCTGAGGGTCATCCCTTGCAAACAATCCGCTTCCATCGGGAGCGGGCTTCGTCCGAATCGCTGTCGTTGTCGGCCACGTAAGTCGAACCCTCCTCTTCGATCAACACCCCCCGACGGGTGAGCAGCTTCATCGTGCGGATGATGATCTTGTGCAACACCGCCTGCAGCGCTTCATCGGTTGGCGCCGGCACTTCGACGAACTCCGGCGCACCGTCGGCACCGCGCCGGTACACGCCGTCCAGCACCAGGCAGTGAAGGTGGATATTCAAGTTGGCGGCCGAGCCAAAGCGCTGAATGAGCGTGACGGCACCGCTGTCGGCCTCGTCTGCCTTCACGCCCGCCTGCTTGAGCAGGAACCGAGTGATCACGCGGTGCACGACCTGCAGCACAGGCGTCACGAGCTTGGGTTGCGTAGCCAGCAGCAGGCGCAGGGGGATGGGCAGCGACAGCACCCACTGGCGCACCGGCACGTGTGGGATGACGTGGTCGACCAGGTGCGCCGCCGTCTGCGCCATGCGGCGAGCCCCACAGGACGGGCAAAAGCCGCGCCGCTTGCAAGAGAACGCGACCAACTTGTCGTGGCCGCAGTCACCGCAATGCAATCTCAGAAAGCCGTGGGCCAGGATGCCACACTCGAGGAAGGCGTCGAACTCGTCTTTGACGAATTGCGGCAAGTCGGCGCCAGCCTCGGCCTCTGCTTGCCCGATGAAAGTCGCGGCGTGCTGCTGCACCAAGCGGTACAGCGTGGTCTGTTCCGGGCGGTGGCGCTCGTAGTGAACAGGGGCCCCGTCCGGCGCCCGCTGGGGCTGCCGGCCGATGGCTTGCACGCGAGGCTCCCGAAGTGGTGAGCCCGCACGGTCTCAAGCCATGCGCTGCGCCTCAATCGCCCAGAGTGCCGCCTACCTGTATGTGCCCACTCCTGCGGGGCCACCTTCGGGGGCCTTGGCGTATATGCGAACAGCCGCTTCGGGGCGGTGAGTTCGAAGCCGCGTATGTCGCCGATGGGTCGGCAGCGTGAGTACGCGGCTTTCGGATGCCGTCGTTCAGCCGGGATCCTCTCCCGGTCGATGCTGGGCACCTGCGAACGACTCCTGTCGCCAACACTGATCTGCTCGACGGCTTCCGCGAAGGTCAAGTTCCAAGGTAGACCGGTCGCTCGCCGAGAAAACCGCCACCGGCTCCTATGGGTCGTTGGCCGCCGGTGAGTAGTCACAACTGAAGGTCAGCTGACCTTCTCATTGCCGACATGCCGGCCTGAGCCACGGCCGCAGGCCTCACTGGCCCGGCTTGGCCGCAGCCCGACCGACGGCGCGTTCGACCAGCACGTCCGCGTACCGCTCGACGTTGAACCGGAACGTCCCCCTGAAGTTGATGTGCGAGAAGTGCGCTGGCCCGATCCGCCGAAGCCAGTCCTCCTCGATCCCGAGGCCGTCACGATTGAGCCGCGCCACCACGCCATCCATGCGATTCGTGTTCCAGGCCAGCACGATGTTGGTCAGCAGTGCGTGCGCGCCCGAGATGGCCGCCATCTCTTGCCGACGGCGGCCACGCTCAGGGGCCACTTGGCCGCCATGAATGGCGCGCTGCAGCTGATGCACCGATTCACCCCGGTTGAGCAGCGTGTGGATCTCGCGCCGATAGTCCGGGATGGTCAGGTAGTCGCACAGAAACAGCGTTCGCAGCAAGCGCCGGGGGTGCTCCGCCGCGCGGTGCAGTGGTTCACCGACGGCAGCCGAGCCCAGCCGGTGGATGGCATGTGCGGCAGACACCTTGCCGGCGCGAATCGACGCCGCCAGGCGCACCAAGTCATCCCACCCGCGCTCGATCGCCTTGACCGACACCCTGCGCACGGCGACACCCTTCTGGGAGTTGAAACCGCACATCTACCTGGGTCGGTCGCCTCGCGAATCCCCCTCTGCTCGGGCCCCAACCGAGCTGACCAGCGGCCTGGCCGAAGGCACCCGGGTCCATTTGCCGGAAAGATACGATTACTCATGATCGGGCATCGCCAGAAGGTCAGGCACCATCTGCTCGGCAAGGCC
>JAYVEB010000304.1:0-2827 GCA_043749095.1 Burkholderiales bacterium
CTTTGCGGCCTCGGGCCTCGGCGCGGTGCTGGGCGCGCAGGTGGCGTATGCCGGCAACCGCTGGTTCACCTTCGCGCACCGCGGCAGCGTGGGCACGTCATGGCTGCGCTTCCAGGCCACTGCGCTGCTCGGCGCGCTGCTCGGCATGGCGCTCGTCGCGCTCGGCGTGCGGCTCGGCGTCCACTATCTGATCGCGCAGGCGGCCGCGACCCTGGCCAGCCTGGTGCTGACGTTCGCGGTCAACCGCTACTGGACGTTTCGCCCCGCCGGGGCCGGGTGACGCGCCCGGAGGGCGGCACCAAGATCAGCGCCGGTCTCCAACGCGCGCCTCAGCGCCATCGACCGTGAACGAGAATCGCCGCACATTCCCGACCACGCCATGAGCAACAGCGCCCTGACCAATCTGACCAAGATCGAAGCCAGCCTGTGGGAGGCGGCCGACCAGTTGCGCGCGAACTCCAAGCTGACCAGCAGCGAGTACTGCATGCCGGTGCTGGGCGTGATCTTCCTGCGCCACGCCAGCAACCGCTTTGACGCCGCGCTGGCCGCGATCCAGGCCGACCAGGCCGCCGGCCGCAGCCCCAGTCGGCCGCTGAAGCAGGCCGACTTCGTGCGCCGCCGCGCGCTGATGCTGCCGCCCGAGGCGCACTACGAACACCTGCTGGCGCTGCCCAAGGGCAGCGACCTGGGCGCCGCACTGGTCGCGGCGATGAACGCGATCGAAGCCGACTTCGAGCCCTTGCAGGGCCAGTTGCCCAAAGACTACGACCGCTTCGACGCCCGCCTGCTCGAAGACCTGCTGCGCGCCTTCGACACCGAGGCCTTGCGCCGCGCTTCGGGCGACGTGTTCGGCCGCATCTACGAATACTTCCTGATGAAGTTCGCGATGCAGGGCGCGCAAGACAACGGCGAGTTCTTCACCCCGCCTTCGCTGGTGCAGATGATCGTCAACTTCATCGAGCCCGACCACGGCGTGGTGGCCGACCTGGCCTGCGGCTCGGCCGGCATGTTCGTGCAGAGCAGCCATTTCATCGAGCACGAAGGGCAAGACACGATGAAGCGTGTCACCTTCTACGGCCAGGAGAAGACGCCGTCGACCATCCGCCTGGCCAAGATGAACCTGGCGGTGCATGGGCTGGAAGGCGACATCCGCGATGCCAACACCTTCTACGAAGACGAGCACCGCCTGCCCGACGGCCGGCCGCTGTGGGGCCACTGCGATTTCATGATGGCGAATCCGCCGTTCAACGTCGACATGGTCAGCGCCGACCGCGTGAAGGATGACCGCCGCCTGCCCTTCGGCCTGCCCGGCGTGAACAAGGCCAGGATGGTGGGCAACGCCATCTACCTGTGGATCAGCTACTTCCACAGCTACCTGTCGCCGCAGGGCCGGGCCGGCTTCGTGATGTCGTCGCAGGCCAGCAGCGCCGGCCATGGCGAGGCCGAGGTGCGGCGCAAGCTGGTGCAGACCGGTGACGTGGACGTGATGGTCGCCATCCGCCCCAACTTCTTCTACACCCGCACTGTGCCGTGCGAGCTGTGGTTCTACGACCGCAGCAAGCCTGCGTCGAGGCGCGACACCGTGCTGATGCTCGATGCGCGCCAGGTGTTCCGCAAGGTCACGCGCAAGATCTTCGACTTCAGCCCCGAGCAACTGGCCGACCTGACCGCCGTGGTCTGGTTGTACCGCGGGCAGCATGCTCGCTTCGAAGCGCTGGTGGCGCAGCACCTGGGCCACGCAGTACGGGCGGCGCAAGCCTGCTGGCGCGACGACGAAGTGGCGCCGGCTTGTCAACCGCTGGACGACTTCGCGCGGGCCTGGCAAACGCTGCGCACGCTGATGCAGCCCTTCGTGGCGCTGCTGCCGGCCGACGGTGGCCATGCGGTGGTGCTGGCCGAGTACGCGGCTGCCGGCACCGACCCGCTGGCGCCCATCGAGAACCTGCGCCAAGCCACCGCTGACCTGGTGGCGCAGCACGCCAAGGCCGCAGCCGGCATCGCCGGCAGCACCGCCTGCCACCGCGACGGTGTGCTGGGCTTTGCCGACCAGGCCCGCGCGTTGTCGACCCAGCTGGACCACGCCACCCGGGCCACGCTGCGCCTGCCCGACTTGGCCGAGAAGCAGCTGGCCGCCAAGGACGATGCCGCCTGGCCCACGCGTGAGATCGGCCGTGCCCGCAAAGCGCTGGAAGCGGCGCGCGGCGTGGCGGTCGATCACCTGAAGCAGGTGCGGCACTTCCAGCGCCATGCGGCCTGGCTGATCGAGCGGTTTCCGCAGGCGCGTTACTGCGACGTGCAGGGGCTGTGCAAGGCGGTCACTCGCGCAGAGATCGAAGCAGCCGATTGGAGCTTGACGCCGGGGCGGTATGTGGGCGTGGCAGCGGTGGGGGAGGACGAAGACTTCGACTTTGCCGAGACGATGAAGGACGTCCACGCCGAGTTGGCCGAATTGAACTTGTCGGCGCAACAACTGTCGATTCGGATCCAGGCCGCCGCCGCGGAGTTGCTTGCATGACGTGGCGCGAGTGCCGGCTGGGTGACTTCATGCGGCTACAACGTGGCCACGACCTGCCGTCGCAAGATCGGGAGGACGGTGAAGTGCCCGTGGTTTCGTCGTCAGGGATCACGGGCTACCACAGCAAGGCAAAGGCAGTTGCCCCTGGCGTCGTCACCGGCCGCTACGGCACGTTGGGCGAAGTGTTCTATCTCGACCGCAGCTACTGGCCCCTGAACACGGCGCTGTATGTCACCGACTTCAAGGGCAACGACCCGAAATTCACCGCCTACTTTCTGAGGAATGTTCTCAAGGACTACCAGAGCGACAAGG
>JAYVEB010000305.1:0-2814 GCA_043749095.1 Burkholderiales bacterium
GCATCGGCCTGCGCTGTACCCAGGGCGCGACGAAATGGAATGTCTACCTGCCGGTCACCGTGAAGGCCTTCGGCCCCGCCCTGGTGGCAGCCGGCAACGCGGCAGCCGGCCGTGTGCTGACGGCGGCCGACCTGACGCCGGCCGAGGTCGACCTGGCCGACGACGCCTCGCCCGCCATATCGAACGCCGACCTGGCCGTGGGAAGGGCATTGGCACGCCCGTTGAAGGCCGGCCAGAGCCTGCGCCAGTCGCACTTGAAGCCGCGCCAGTGGTTCGCCGCTGGCGACTCGGTCACCGTGGTGGCACAGGGCGCAGGCTTCAGTGTGGCCGGCGAAGCGCAGGCGCTGACGAACGGCATCGAAGGCCAGCCCGCCCGCGTGCGAACCGACGGCGGGCGCGTGTTGACGGGCCAACCTGTCGGCGATCGACGCCTGGAATTGAGCCTGTGACGCCACACTTGTGCAGGCGCGTGCGACAAGCCGCAAAAAAAGAGTCTAAAGTCGTCCGCGCATTGGTCGAAATTCCATGCATGTCATCAGGTTGGGGCCCTCGCCCCGCCCCTTGGAGAGCGCTATGAAGATCGGCCACCCCGTAGAAAAACCCGCATCGCAAGCTGTCACTACCAGTGCGCAGCCCGCGGCCGACGCCGCCAAGACCCTCGCAGCCACCGCTGGCACGGCCGCCAAGCAGACGGCCAAAGCGGCTGACGCCGGAGCGAAGGTCGAGCTGTCAAGCACGGCAGCCACGTTGATGTCGACCGACGTCAGCGCCGAATTCGATGCTGAGAAGGTGTCCCGCATCTCCGACGCCATCGGCAAGGGGCAGTTCAAGATCAACCCTGAAGCCATCGCCGACAAGCTGATCGCCAACGCACAGGAATTACTGACGAAAGCCAAAGGCTAGAGGCCTACTTTCTGCGGTATCTCCGGGCTCGTCCCGCTGCAGCGGTGCCGGCCTTCCAGCTTTCCTTTCAACGGGCCATCGATGTCCACTCCAGTACCGTCAGGTCCGGCGACTGCGCCGGAATCCCCGCTCGAAGCCGCGATATCGGCCGTCGAAATGCACCTGGCAGCGCTCGGCGAAGCGCTTCGCGCGCGCGACACGGCCGGCGTCGAGGTGCATGCCCGCGAACTGCAGCGCTCACTGGCCAGTGCCGTCGACCGCTTCGCGCGGGCGGCGCGCAGCGGCACGGTGCCGGCCAGCCTTCGGGTGCGGCTGGCGCAGGCGACCGGTCAAGTGGCGGCGCAACGCGAGGCGCTCGCACGCGCCACCGCCGCGCTCGACCTAGCGATCGATGTGCTGTTGCCGCGCGAAGGCAGCCCCCTCTACTCGACCCAGGGCGGCGCGGCCCGTGGTGCCAGAACCGGTACGCTTCAGGCCTGATTCGACCCGGCTCGGGCACTGTGCCGCCCTACCGGACCGTGACGGCGTAGGTCGCGAACGCGGTGGCCGGCACGGTACTGCGCGGACGCCGGTACTCGAACCGCAGCGTCACGCTGCCTGCCGCAGACGGGCGCAGCCGCCAGATCGACACGCCCGATGCATCGTCGGCGGTGGTTCCCACCAAATCGCGCTGAAACCTTGGTCCGGTCGCGGTCAGCACCCCAGGCGCCAGATCGACCAACGACCACTCTCGGTCGCCTTTGCCGCTGGTGGCCAGGCGCACCACCAGTTCCTGCTCAAGACCGAGTTCGACGTCGGCACCGGCTTGCGCTTCGGTGACGGTGAGCGAGCGCTGCCCCGCCGCCTTGACCAGGGGCTGCACCGCCACTGGCTTCGGCTTGTCACCGGCAGCGCAGCCGGCGAAGACCACCAGCACCACCGCCCAGAACCCGTGGCGCACACTCAGCATTGCATTCATTCGACCACTCTCCATAGGCGCTTTGCGCAGGCCGCGTGAGCGTAACAAAGTTTGCAGGCGGGCTCGGCTATCCTCGCCGTCCGGCACAGCCCCGACGGCTGCCTTAACTGATCCCGTTTCCGCCCGCTCACCTCCGCCCGCATGGCCGTCCTGAACATCATCGACATCGAATCCGCCATCAACTGGTGGCGCGACCGATCGCCTTCGCCGGACGGCATCACGGCCTGCACCGAGGTTCGGGCACTGGCCACCGTGTACGCGTTGATGACCTACTACCATGAGAGCGAATGCGATGAAACCACGCTCACGGGTCAAGCGCAAAACGCCTGGCTCGCGTGGTATGACAGCACGCCCGATGCGCCCTGCATCGCGATCTGCTCGACGAGCCAGGGCGACGACGTGTGCAAGGGCTGCGGCCGTACTTTCGACGAAGTGCAGCACTGGCCGGTGATGAGCCCAGCCGAAAAGCGCGTCACCTGGCACCGTATCACGATGGACAACACGGCCTGGCGTTTCAACCGCTATGCCGAACGCGCTCGCGAGGCGAAAGTGGCAACGCCGCCGGCCACGTTCTGACGGGTTTACCGGCTGCCCAGCGGCAGTGAAATCACGAAACAGCTGCCACCCCCCGGTCGTGCCTCGCAACGCACGCTGCCGCCGTGGCGCACCGCGATCTGCCGCACCAGGCTCAGGCCCAGGCCGACGCCGCCCGCCTGTTCGGCATGGCCTGGCAGGCGGAAGAAGGGCTCGAAAATGCGCTCGCGCATTGCGTCGGGCACACCGGACCCGCGGTCACAGACGCGCACCACCGCCTGGCCCGCCAGCGGCTCGACGCTCGCCTCGATCTGGCCGCCGCCATAGCGGCGTGCGTTCTCGAGCAGGTTGCGCAAGGCGCGGCGCAACAGGCGTTCGTCGCCTGTCACATTGAGCGGTGCGCCATCGACCGACGCATT
>JAYVEB010000306.1:0-2814 GCA_043749095.1 Burkholderiales bacterium
GCGGGTGCAGCTCGGTGCGGTCTTCCAGCAGCTCGACGTCGCTCGCCAGGCCCAGCGGTTCGAGCAGCGCGGCCGGCGCGGCGCGCAGCAGCTGGCTGAACCAGCTGTGAAAGGTGCGGATCTCCACCGCACGACCGCCGGCCAGCACACGCTCGTACAGGCCCTGCAGGGCGGGCGCCAGGGCGCGCGCCTCCTCGGCGCTGCAGCCGCGCTCGCGCAGCGCGGCCTCGCGCCCGGCGTCGTCTTGCAGCGCAAAGTCGCGCAGCAAGCCATGCAAGCGCGCGCGCATCTCGCCGGCCGCCTTGCGCGTGAAGGTGATCGCCAGGATTTCCTGCGGCGCGCTGCCGGCGAGCAGCGCCCGCACGATGCGCGACACCAGCATCCAGGTCTTGCCGGCCCCGGCACAGGCTTCGACGACGACACTGCGTCGCGGATCGCAGGCGCTACGGTAGAACTCTGCGGGCGTCACCAGTGCGCCGTCGGTGCGGTAGGCGAGTTCGCGGCTCACGATGGCGCTGCCCAGTGGTCGCGCCGGCACAGGCCGCGCGAGCGGCAATAGGTGCAGGCGCTGCCTTCGCCGAGTGCGGGCAGCGCAGCGCCGGCGTGAAGCCGCGAAAAGTCGGCGGCATTGCCGCCCACAAGGTGCGCAGCATTCGTCACTGCGTCGGCATGCGTCAACAAGGTGACGCCCTCGCGACCGTCGAGCGCAAGGTAGGCCGCTTGCAGCCCGCCGGGCGGCATGCCTTGCGCATTGGCGAGCAGCGCCGCATAGAACGCCAGTTGCGTGTCTTCGAGCGGCTGGCGCATGCGCTCGCGCAGGCCGGCACTGCCGCTGCTCTTGTAGTCGAGGATGCGCAGTGCCGGGCCACGCTCGGTGCGAATCGTGTCGACGCGATCGAGCCGGCCCGCGAGCCGCAGCCCGAGCACTGCCAGCGCGGGCGGATCGGCGCGCAAGGGCAGTTCGGTGTCGCGCACCGCGGCGCCGCGTGCCTCCTCGCCGTAGAGCCATTGCAGATAGCGCGGAGCGAGTTGCTCGAACCACACCGCATAGGGCAGGAAATCGGCGTCGTCGCGGGCGAGTGCCGTCTGCTGCTCACGCGCAATGGCGCTCAGCAGCGCCGCGTCGTCGGCGGGTTGCGCTGGGTTGCGACGCGCATGAAAGTCGTGCAGTACGGCATGCAACCAGCTGCCGTAGTCGCGTTTCTCCAAGGTGTCGTCGAGCTCCTCCGCCTCGCCGAGCGCCAGCATGCTTTCGGCAAAGAAGCGGTAGGGGCAGGCGCGCAGGGCTTCGTAGGCGGTGGCATTCAAGCTGGCCGGCACGAGCCCAGGCGCCACCGGCAGCGGCCGCGGCAGGGCGCAGCCCTCGATGCGCTGCGTGAGTCGGGCATCCGGCGCGTTGGCGAGCGGCCGGCCCGCGCGCAGGGCCAGCAGCTGCAGCCGCTGCACCAGCGGGCTCGGCTGCAAGGGCTCGGCGCCGTCGCGTTCACGATAGAGCAAGGTCAGCCGCGGCGTGCGCAGCAGTTGCGTGAACGCGCGCCGCTCGGCCTCGCGCCGCTCGACCGCGGTGGGCAGGCCGAGCGCACCGGCGAGCGCATCGCCAAGCAGGGGCTGCGGCGGCGGGCTGGCGCCCAGGTGCAACTCGTCGGCGCCCGGGCACACGATCGCGGCGAACGGCCGCAACACGGCGCGCGCGAGCGGCGTGATCACCACCGCGGGCACGTCGTTGCCGACCAGCGGCGGCTCGAAGGCCACCTGCTCCAGCACACCATCGACCCAGGCGCGAAAACCGCTGGCATCGAATCGGCTCGCTGCCGCTTGCCGGGCCCAGGCGCCCGACGCGCCGACGTCACGACAGCGCAGCGCCTCCAGCACCTGAGCGCCTGCCGCATCGCAGATCAACGCGTCCCATACCCCGGCGTGTCGCAAGGCAGCGCACAGGCGCATGAGCCAGTCGGCCAGCGGCGCGCGACGCGCGCCGCTGGTCGGTCGCACGAGATCGACGATCGACTGCCACTGCTGCCACAGGCCGAGCGCGGAGCCCGCGAGCTGCGCTGCGTCGACCTGCCGCAACGCGCTCACCGCGTGCTTGCGCCAGCCGGCCTCGAGCGCATCAAGCCCCGGCCACGCTCGCGGCGATGACTTGAGCCAATCGAGCAGCTCATCGGTGGTGGCACGCGGGTGCGCGGCGCGCAGCAGGCCGGCCACGGTGGCCGCGGCGCGCGTGGTCGAGAGCTTCCAGCCGGTTTCGTCGGCCACGTTAAGCGGCTGGCGTTCGAGCAGCGCGCGAACCCGGCGCAGCAACACGCGGTCGAGCGCGACCAACGCGACCGGCCGCTCGCCACGCGCCAGGTGCGCCAGCACTTGCGCGGCGCCGCGCTGCGCTTCGTGCTCGAAATCGCTGCAGGCGGCGAGCTGCGCACCGTCGCGCGCCGCGAACGAACCGGCCTCGCGCGCATCGCCGTCCAGCCACAGCACCGGCACGTCGGCATGGCCGAGCAGCGCCTCCACCAGCGCGTCGGTGGCGCCGGCACGCAGCGCCACCCAGCCCGCAGGGCGCTGGGCGTGCAGCGCATCCGCCACCGTTTCATCGGCGGTGAGCGACCATTCGAGCGCGAGCCGCGCCAGCGCACGCTCCTGCGCGCCCGGCCCCATCACCGCCCCGAGCGCGGAGCGCGCCGCTTCGAGCCAGTCGGCCCGCCGCGCGGGCGGCAGAGCGAGCCGAGCGCGTGCCAGCGCTTGTGCAATCTCGACCACTTGCGAGACGGCGCGCTCGAACGAGCGCGCATCGCGCCGCGGCCAATCGGCGGCTTGCTC
>JAYVEB010000307.1:0-2800 GCA_043749095.1 Burkholderiales bacterium
CAACGGGCAGATAGTGCAGCTGTCGGACCAGCCGCTCACCCCCGACCAGCCGCGCCAGTTGCTGGCCGAGTTGCTCACGCCGACCCAGCTCGAGGAGCTCGAGGACGTGGGCGAACTCAACATCGGCATCGGCATCTCTGGCGTCGGCAGCTTTCGCCTCAGCGCGTTTCGCCAGCGGGGTTCGATCGCGGCGGTGTTCCGCTGCATCCCGATGGAGATCCCGACGCTCGACTCGCTGCGGCTGCCCGACATCCTCAGCTCGCTCATCCTCGAAAAGCGTGGCCTCATCATCCTGGCCGGCGCCACTGGCACCGGCAAGAGCACGACCCTGGCGTCGATGCTCGAGCACCGCAACCGCAACCTGGCCGGCCACATCCTCACCATCGAGGATCCGATCGAGTTCCTGTTCACCAACAAGAAGGCGCTGGTCAACCAGCGTGAGGTGGGGCGCGACACGCAGTCGCTGCAGATCGGCCTGAAGAACGCGCTGCGCCAGGCACCCGACTGCATCCTGATCGGCGAGATCCGCGACCGCGAAACGATGACGGCGGCGATCTCCTACGCCCTCTCAGGCCATCTGGTCGTCTCCACCCTGCACGCCAACAACAGCTACCACGCGCTGGGCCGCATCCTGAGCTTCTACACACCCGAGGCGCGCCCGGCCCTGCTCAACGACCTGGCGGCGGCACTCAAGGCGGTGGTGTCGCAGCGCCTGGTGCGTGCCACGGCCGGCGGCCGGGTGCCCGCGGTGGAGGTGCTACTCAACACCAAACTGGTGGGCGATTACATCGTCCAGGGCGATTTCGGGGCCGTCAAGGAGGCCGTGGAGCAGTCGCTCGCCGAAGGCTCGCAGACCTTCGAGCATGAACTCGCGCGCCTCATCAACGACGGCGTGATCTCGCGCGAAGAGGGCATTGCGTATGCCGACTCGCCCACCAACCTGATCTGGCGTTTGCAGAACGATGGCACCGCGCAGTCCAAGCTGCTGCCCACGCGCGACGACAGCAACGACGGCCCGTCCTTTACCGACATCACGCTCGAGGTGCGCGAGGATCGCCGCTCCACGACCTTCAGCAAGTTCTGAGCGCCCCGAGTTCGTGACCACCGCGCCGTCCGCCGCGCTCGCCCTGGCCGAGCAGTTGATCGCCCTGCGCTCGGTGACGCCGCATGACGGCGGCTGCCAGGCGCTCCTCGCAGCGCGGCTGGCCGCCATCGGCTTTCAGTGCCACTCGATCGACAGCGGGCCCGAGGACTTTCGGGTCAGCAACCTGTGGGCCCTGCGGCGCGGCAGCGCTGAGCGCGAGGACGGCCCCGTGCTCGTGTTCGCCGGGCACACCGACGTGGTCCCGACCGGCCCGCTCGAGCGCTGGCGCAGCGACCCGTTCGTGCCGACGCACCGCTCGGGCCTGCTCTACGGCCGCGGTGCGGCCGATATGAAGACCTCGATCGCCTGCATGGTGGTCGCGGCGGAGCAGTTCGTCGCTGCGCATCCGGCGCATGCCGGCGCGATCGGCTTCCTGATCACCAGCGACGAGGAAGGCCCGGCGCTCGACGGCACCACGCAGGTCGTGCGCTGGCTCACCGAGCGCGGCCAGCGGCTGGACGCCTGCATCATCGGCGAGCCCACCTCGGTCAAGCAGCTCGGCGACATGGTGAAGATCGGCCGCCGCGGCTCGCTCACCGGCCGCATGGTCGTGCAGGGTGTGCAGGGCCACATCGCCTACCCGCACCTGGCGCTCAACCCGATCCACCAGCTCGCGCCCGCCATCGCCGAGTTGGCGGCGACGCAGTGGGACCAGGGCAACGCGCACTTCCCGCCGACCTCGTGGCAGGTGTCGAACCTGCATGCCGGCACCGGCGCCGGCAATGTGATCCCCGGCGAGGCGGTGGTCGACTTCAACTTCCGCTTCGGCACGGCCTCGTCGCCCGAGTCGCTGCAAGAGCGCTTGGTCGCCGTGCTCGAGCGCCACGGTCTCGACCACACGCTTTGCTGGACGCTCGGCGGCCGGCCCTTCCTCACCGAACCCGGCAGCCTGATCGCAGCGCTGGCCGGCGCCATCCATGACGTGACCGGCCGCACCACCGAACTCTCCACCACCGGCGGCACCTCCGACGGCCGCTTCATCGCCGAGGTGTGCGCGCACGTGGTGGAATGCGGCCCGGTCAACGCCAGCATCCACCAGATCGACGAGCACGTCGCGGTGGCCGATATCGAGCCGCTCGCGGCGATCTACCGCAAGACGCTCGAGAAGATGCTGGCATGAGAGTCTTGCAGCTCGTCGAAGCGCAAAGCGCCCGCTTGAGCCAAGCGGGCGTTTCGTTTGGGCATGGCACGACCAACGCCTTCGACGAGGCGGCCTGGCTGGTGCAATGGGCGCTCGGCTTGCCCCTGGACGGCCTGGACGAACATGCCCAGCGCGCCGTGTCGGCCAGCGAGCGGCTGGTGATCGAAGCGCTGGTCGAGCGGCGCATCAAGACCCGCAAGCCCGCCGCCTACCTGACCAACCAGGCCTGGCTGCAGGGCGTGGCCTTCCATGTCGACGAGCGCGTGATCGTGCCGCGCAGCTTCATCGCCGAGCTGCTGGCCGACGCCAGCATCGACGCCTGGCTCGGCCTGCAGACGCGCCGCGTGCTCGACCTGTGTACCGGCAGCGGCTGCCTCGCCGTGCTGGCCGCGATGGCCTGGCCCGAGGTGCGCATCGACGCGGCCGACATCTCCGAAGACGCGCTCGCGGTGGCCCGCATCAATGTCGACGCCCACGAGCTGCAGGACCGCATCACGCTGCTGCGCTCGGACGGG
>JAYVEB010000308.1:0-2790 GCA_043749095.1 Burkholderiales bacterium
TCTCGTCCAAGCCCGGCTCAAATTCCCGAGCTGTTACCACCGCGGCTATGATTTCACGGTGCACGCCAAAAACAAGGCGGCCGCGATCAAAATGGCGCGTGTGCTCGCGTGGAACGAAGGCCACACGCGCTACGACGGACCCTTGGTCTTTACCGCTACCGATCAGGAGAACGAAGCGTGACCTATTTTGCCTATCCCCGTTATATCGTCAAAGCGTACTACCCCGACAAAGCGGAGGAGGAAGTTTGCTTAACCTATGACGGGGCCACGCGGTGCGCAAATACGCACAACGAAGCGGGCGCCGGTGTCCAAATCGTCACGTGGCATTGGGTTGAGAGCAAGGTGGACACGGGTTGGTTTCCGGCACGGGCCAAGGTGCCGAAATGAGCCGCCCGCGCGTCGCTCACGACCTCTACACCATGGCCGGCCGCCCGGTACGCGACGGACGGGGCCTTTGCGGCCGGAGCGTGCATTGGGCCGACCGAGACGCGTACCGGATCGACGGCCTTACGAGCAAGTCGTGCCTACGCTACCGTCGAACGCATTAGAATAAACGCTTGACGGCACCGTCAACCGTCCGTAAAGGGGGTGCAACAGCAACGGAGTTACGACCATGCGTTTCTTATTGAATACCAACGGGTCCGTCGACCTCGACGCCGCCGAGCGCGATCTAAAGCTAGCTAAGGCCGCCAGCTATCTAGCGAGCGCCGAAATGCACACGCGCGGACGCTCGCTTCGTTATTGCGAGCCGTGGGGCATTAAATACGGCCGGGCACTTGCCGCGTTTTACCAAGCCCGCGACGAATTTGCCGGAGCTATCGAACGCGAGCGCGAATGCCGCGGCGCAATCGACGAAGCACTCAACCCCGAGCACAGTTAAGGAGGACGACATGAGCACCATTGGACACACGGCCCGCTTACCTTTTCCGAACGGAGAGGGTTATACCCCTTGCTCGCAATCCTACCTCGACACGGTGGGCGCGCAGCAAGCGCTCTACACGCCCGGTGAGGGCTCGAATTTGGACGCATTGACGCCGGCCGAGTATCAGCTTTGGAATATGCTTGACGCCCGCCTTGATGCGTTGCGGTCCTCCGGCCATGTCGGCCGTGCCCGGCGCTACGCCAGTGTCACGTATCGGTCGTCGAAATGAATTTGAAAGATAAACGAGCCCTTGCGATGCACTTGGCCAATGTGCTCGGCTCTTTAGGTTACATGATCGAAGTGACCGACGAGGATTTAGGCGGCGGCTTTTCGGAAGCATGGTGCGACAATGTAGTTGCCGGTTGCTTGCGGTGTCACGACGCCGTGACGTCCAACGCGCTCTACTACGGCTGGGAGGGAGTATCGGCGGTAGCGTGGAGACAGTTGCACGAGGACGTTCCAGAGCCGGCACCCGGTATCCGCGTTTTGCCCGGCTACGACATTGATAAGGCAGTGGAGGCTGAAAAATGACAAAGAACGCAATCGACGATCAAGCCGCCCTCGTGCGACGTGCCAGCGAGCGCCAGCGCCGAGCTTTTGAGAGCGCCCTCGACGCCCCCACGCCCGACGGAGCTGTGACCGCTCGCGCCGCTTTCGAGCAAGCGCGCGTCGAAATGTACCGGGAGGCTGGCAAGCTCTTTTCCATCCTACGCGAGTATCGTTCGGAGCAAGGCCAATGGCCCTCGCCAGAGCCGTGCATAGCGAACGCTAACCAGCGCCGGCGGGAGAGTGACGAATGGGTATGCACGTGCGGTTGTGGCCGCCGGTGGAGCATTACAGAGGAGCGGCCGCGATGATGGATTTTAGCGACCCGCGCGACTGTGCGCTGTACGCGGCGGCGGTTGTAGCCGACGCATGCGTGGCCATGCTTCTCGTGCTCGGTTTCATGTGGCTCGGAGGCGTCAGATAATGGAAAAGAAAAATACCATGAAATTCAAGGATTTTAGTCAAGCCAACCGTGAGCGTTGCCAATCCTTAAACGGCTTTGACATGCCGCTCAATCACTGGACGCTATCCGATTGGTTTACCGCCACCATGGGCGAGCTCGGTGAGGCCGCCAACGTCGCCAAAAAGCTCAACCGGGATCGTGACGGCATTCCCGGCAACACCGAGAGCGCTGCACAGCTTCGCGCCAACCTTGCCGACGAGCTGGCCGATACGTTCATATATCTGGACCTCTTGGCGCAATCCGAGGGCATTGATTTGGAAAAAGCCGTCATGGACAAGTTTGACCGCACGTCGCTCAAAATCGGCTATCCTCGTATGTTTGTGCGCCGGGTGTGATCACCGCACAACACTGCGCAGACATGGCGCTCCAAATAGACCGCAAGCGACGTCGCGCGCTATTGTCGGACGACCACGAATTTGCGCGGGAATACGCCAAGCAAATCGACCATTGGATAGGGAAAATGAAATGAACGCTTGCGTTGCCATTACGTACCTCACCCGCATGCTCACGCCGGGCTATCAACCCATTGGAATGTCCTCGGGTGAACGCGACGCCGTGCGCGAAGGAGTTACCGCGTTGCGTGCTCTAGCGAATGCCGCGGCGGCCGGGCCGCTAATGGGCCGACACGACGCACGTGACCGCATTGACACAGCGATCGTCTCCGCGACGGACAGAGGGCAAAAGGTTGCCGTGGTCGACCTTGCCGCATTAAATGTTGCCGTCGACGCGCTCGATACCATTAGTCGCGTGCCAGAGCCGGCACCGACAGCACCGACAGCAAAGCTAATGGAGGCGCTTGAGTGTGCCGGGGTTCAATTCCTCGCGTATGCGCAAGCGCACCGCGCGAAAGGCACGCTCG
>JAYVEB010000309.1:0-2789 GCA_043749095.1 Burkholderiales bacterium
GATCGCCGATGATCCGCCGCTCGATCCGCATTTGGTCGATGAGCTGGACGCGCAGCGCTTCGCCCAGATCCACCGCTCGACCATCGTCAACCTGCACCAGGTGGCACAGGTGCTGCGCGGGCCGAACGAAAACGCCGACGTCCAGCTCGAGGGCAGGCAAGAACTGTTGACGGTCAGCCGCAGCTACCTGCACCTGTTCCGGCAGATGTAGCGGCGCAGCTTCCTGCGCCGGTTCCGGAAAATGTCGCGGCGCTGTGGCTACGCGAGGGCGCGGCCGAGCCAGGCGGCGCCGCGCACGCCCGACGAGTCACCATGCCGCGCGAGCGCGAGGCGGAGCCGCGGCGGATCGTTGCGCGCGCCGAAGATGTGCGCCGGCATGGCGGCGCTGGCGCGTTCGACCAACCGGTGCAACCGCGAACGCCCCCGGCCAACACGATTACGTCCGGGTCGAGCAGGTTCACGACCGTCGCAAGCGCGCGCGCCAGTCGCTCGGCGTGCCGCGCGAGGCTCGCGTCGCAGGCCAGGTCGCCGGCCGCCGCGGCCCGCCCGATGTCGCTGGCAGCGAGCGCCGCGCCGCCGTGGCGCAGGTGGTCTGCGGTCAGCGCCGGGCCGGCGAGCCAGGTCTCGATGCAGCCGCGTGCGCCGCAGTAGCAAAGCGCGCCTGGCCGCTCGTCATCGCGCGGCCACGGCAGTGGGTTGTGGCCCCATTCGCCGGCCAGCGCGTTCGGGCCCTGCAGTACGCGACCCTGCACCGCGATGCCGGCGCCGACGCCGGTGCCCAGGATCACCGCGAACACCACTGCCGCGCCTGCCCCGGCGCCGTCAGTGGCCTCGGACAGCGCCAGGCAGTTGGCGTCGTTGGCCAGCGCCACCGGCTGGCCGATCAGCGCCTCGAGGTCTCGCTGTAGCGCCTGGCCATTCAGGCAGGTCGAGTTGGCGTTCTTGACGAGCCCGCCCGAGCCCACCGAGCCCGGTGCGCCGACGCCGACGCTGCAGGCTGCACCGCTCGCCGCGGCGCGCCCGCGCACGACCAGCCGTGCCAGCGCCGCCAGCGTGGCGCGGTAGTCGCCCTGCGGCGTGGCCACGCGCTCGCGCCAACGTTCGACACCGCTGGCGTCGAGCAGCAGGGCTTCGATCTTGGTGCCGCCGAGGTCGATGCCGAGGGCGGGCGCGTGGTGGGCCGATGTCATGGTCGGGCCAGAGTGTGCATGGTGTCGTGGCACGGGCCGTGCGCTGGGCACGCGAAGCTGCGCTGGGTCCGCGCCCGAGCGCGGTGATTGCGCCCTTGGGTATGCTCGCGCGATGCCTTCAATGATCGATTCCTTCTGGCGCGCCGCCGCCTATTGTCTGCATCCTCGCGTCATCTGGTGGTCGGTCGTGCCGCTGCTGGTGACCGGCCTGCTGGTGGGCGTGCTGGGTTACTTTTTCTGGGAAAGCGCGCTCATGGCCGTGCGCGAGCGGCTCGATGCGTGGTCGCTGTCGGCCAGCGTGCTCGGCTGGCTCGCCCCGGTCGGTGGCGGTGGCCTGCGCGGCTTCATTGCGCCGCTGATCGTGGTGGCGCTGGCGGTGCCGGTGGTGGTGATCGTGTCGCTGCTGATGGTGGCGCTGATGATGATGCCGAGGCTCGTCGACCTGGTCGCGCAGCGGCGCTTTCCGCTGCTCGAGCGGCGCCATGGCGAGCCGGCGTGGCGCGGAGCGCTGGTGTCGCTCGGCGCCACCATCGTCGCGCTGCTGGTGCTGGTGGTTTCGACGCCGCTGTGGCTGATCCCGCCGCTGGTGTTGCTGCTGCCGCCGCTCATCTGGGGCTGGCTGAGTTACCGCGTCATGAGCTTCGACGCGCTTGCCGAACACGCCTCGCGCCAGGAGCGGCTCGCGCTCATGCGAGGGCATCGCCTGCCACTGTTGGGCATCGGCATCGTCACCGGCTACCTCGGTGCCGCGCCCGCCCTGGTGTGGGCGGTGAGCGTGGTCTCGCTGGTGTTCGCGCCGCTGCTCATCGTGGTGTCGGTGTGGCTCTACACGCTGGTGTTTGCGTTCTCGGCGCTGTGGTTCATTCATTACACCCTGGCAGCGCTCGAGGCGCTGCGCGCCAGCCAGCCCGAGGCGGTGTCGCCCGTGGCTGCGCGAGGGGGGGCGTGATGGATTTCGGCCTGATCATCATCGGCGATGAAATCCTCTCCGGCAAACGCGAGGACAAGCACTTCACCAAGGTGGTGGCGCTGCTCGCCGAGCGCGGCCTTCAACTGGCGTGGGCGCGCTACGTGGGCGACGACCGCCAGCTCATCACCCAAGCGCTGCGCGATGCCTTCGCCAGCGGCGCGGCCGTGTTGTCCTGCGGCGGTATCGGCGCAACGCCCGACGACCATACCCGCCAGTGCGCCGCCGCCGCGCTCGGCGTGCCGCTGGCGCTGCACCCCGAGGCGCGCGAGCTGATCACCCAGCGCATGCAGGAGATCGCCGCCGAACAAGGCTTGCCCTACGAGCCCGAGCGCGACGACAACCGACACCGCCTCAACATGGGCTGCTTTCCGCAGGGCGCTCGCATCATTGCCAACCCTTACAACAAGATCGCCGGCTTCAGCTGCGACGGCCAGGCCGGGGGTGCGGTGCATTTCGTGCCGGGGTTTCCGGTCATGGCCTGGCCGATGATCGCGTGGGTGCTCGACACGCAGTACGCAGCGCTGCACGGGCGCAAAACAGAACGTGCCCTCCGAACGCATCCACGGCGATCGTTCGCAAGCCCAGCGCACTCGTGCGCTTGAAGATTTCAAGAAGGGCAAATTCCGCGT
>JAYVEB010000310.1:0-9271 GCA_043749095.1 Burkholderiales bacterium
CTGGCTTCGGTTGGCGTGTCGGCACGTTCGGTTTCTCGCTCGGCCACCCGCTCGGTCGCCGAGGTGCGCTCGACCATCGGCTCGAAAGCGCCGACCGCATCGTCCTCGGGTTCAAGAAACGGGTTCTGGTCGAGCATCTGCTCGACTTCCTGTTGCAGTTCGAGCGTGGACAGCTGCAGCAGGCGGATCGACTGCTGCAGCTGCGGCGTCAACGCCAGATGCTGCGACAGCCTGACCTGTAAGGAGGGCTTCATCACGCGGCAAGCGAAGCAACGCCGCCTATCAAGCAACGCCCGTGGCACGGGACTCCCGGGCCACCAGGCGGCGCCAACGGGCTGGCAGGCCCGTTGGCCCTCGGCAGCCGCAAGGCCCCTTCCGGGCCCTTGGGTGCGGCCTCGGCCCCTCGGGGGCAGGAGCGTAGCGACTGGGGGGCCAACATCACATTCTGAAGTGCTCGCCGAGGTACACCTTGCGCACGTCGGGGTTGTCGACGATTTCCGCAGAGGTGCCTTCGGCCAGCACCCGGCCTTCGCTGATGATGTAGGCGCGGTCACAGATGCCCAGGGTTTCGCGCACGTTGTGGTCGGTGATCAGCACACCGATGCCACGCGTCTTCAGGAAACTGATGATGCGCTGAATCTCGATCACCGCGATCGGGTCGACCCCGGCGAAAGGCTCGTCGAGCAGGATGAAACGGGGTTGCGTCGCAAGCGCTCGGGCGATCTCGACCCGGCGCCGCTCGCCACCGGACAACGACAGCGCGGTCGAGTCGCGCAGTTTCTCGATGCCCAGGTCGCGTAACAAGCCTTCGAGCAGCTCGTTGATCGCCGCCGGCTTCAAGGCGCGGCCATCGGCATCGACCTGCAACTCGAGCACCGCACGGATGTTTTCCTCAACGTTGAGCTTGCGGAAGATCGACGCTTCCTGCGGCAGGTAGGACAGGCCGAGGCGGGAGCGGCGGTGGATCGGCAACCGATCGACGCGCTGACCTTCGATGGTGATCTCACCGGCATCGGCAGGCACCAGGCCGACGATCATGTAGAAGCTGGTGGTTTTGCCCGCACCGTTGGGGCCCAGCAGCCCGACGACCTCGCCGGCATCGACCGACAGGTGCACATCGGTGACCACCTTGCGCGCACCGTAGCTTTTCTGCAGCCCGGTGGCACTCAGGCGGTGCACCGGCGACGCCGCCTGCGGCGTTGCGGCACTCAACGCTTTTCGCCCAACGAGGAACTGGGCCGCAGCGTGACGCCCGGCTGCGAGGCCGCGCCCGACGCGGCCGGTACCTCGCGCGGGGTCAGCACGGCGCGCACCCGGCCGCTGGGGTTGGTGGGCGTGGCGGCCGCTGCGCCGCCCACCACGTTGAAGACCTCGGCCACGTTGTCGTAGACGATGGTGCTGCCTGCGGTCTCGTCGGCCAGCACCGCGCCGCGAAAACGACGGATCACCGCCCGGTTGATGAACCGGACGACGTCGGCCTTGCCGTCGTACTCGATGCGCTCGCCCTCGCCTTCGATGTATTCGTCGAGGCCTTCGCGCTTCTGGCGAAAGATCGCCCGCTTGCCCTCGTCAGCGGTGGCGATGCCGAACTGCGCGCCGTCGGGAGACTGCCGCACCTCGATGTGCGCCGCGCGCATCGACATGGTGCCTTTGGTCACCACGACGTTGCCGGTGAAGATGCCCAGCTGCTTGACGTCGTCATAGCGGCCGTTGTCTGCTTCGACATTCAGCGGCTTGGTGCGATCGGCTTTTTCAGCGTGCGCCGCGTGACAGGTCACCGCCGCCATCACGCCCAGCGCAACCAGGCGCCCGACAGCGGGCCAGAAGGGGGTTGGAAAGTCGTTGTGTGGATTCATGGGGCACGATTCTTGCAGGAAATTCTAACCCACAAGTGGCGGCCCGAAGCCCCGAAACTCAGCGAATGTGTGCGCTTTCGTCCACCATTGCGGCAGGCTGACGATCGTCAAATTTTCTTGCGAGACCGATCGATCAGGTAGTCTGCCACGGCCAGCGTACGCTCGGCCGTCCCGGCCAGGGATCCCGACGTGTAAAAACGTGACTGGATGCCCAGCGTGGGCACGCCGTCGATGCGATAGATCTCCGAAAGTTGCTTGGCCTGACGGATTTTGGTCTGCACCGAGAAGGAATTGAACGCGTCGGAAAACTTGGCGCCATCGACGCCATTCTTGGTAACGAAAGCAAGGATCTCGGGCAGTTTGTCGAGCCTCATCCGGTCAAGGTGGATCGCGTTGAAGACCTTGCGGTGCATCGTGTCGACCAAGCCCATCGCATCGAGCGCGAAGAACAGTCGCTGGTGCGCGACAAATGGCTCTTCACGGAACGCCACCGGAATGCGGCGAAACGCGACATCCGCTGGCAGCCTTTTCTGCCAGGCCTCGAGCGCCGGCTCGAACGCATGGCAGTGCGGGCAGCCATACCAGAAAAATTCCACCACCTCGATCTTGCCGTCGGCCGGCACGGGGCCGGGCTGACTCAGCTTGACGTACTGCGTGCCTTCGACGAACTCGCTTTGCGCGCGTGCCGCGCCACCAGTGGACAAGGCGACCGCGCCAGCGGCGGTTGCCATCAGGTGGGTTGAAAACTCGCGTCGCTTCATGGTCGTCGATTCCTTCGCGTGTCACACACAGTCAATGTTCACTTCGGGGCCCGCACCAACGCGGCTTCAAATCCTGCCGCCACCAGTTTCAACTTGGTGCTGTCCGCCTCGCCTTTTTCCTCGAACGGCCCGAGCCGCACGCGGTGCACGGTGCGGCCGGACTGCTCGCGCTCGCTGATGCGTGCCGCAAACCCCTGCAAGGCCAGCTTGCCCCGCTGCGACTCCGCGTCCTCGGCACTGGCGTAAGCACCCGTCTGCACGAAGTAGCTGAACGCTTCATCGCCCGGTCTGGTGGACAGCGGCGTCGAGGCATTACCTGAAGTGGTCGCTGTCCCCACCGGGCGATCGGCCAGGATGGCGGCCGGATCGCGCGCCGCGCCGGGCGTGGGTGTCGGCTCCGGAGCGCCCGACGACGCGGGCGAAGCCGGCGCCGGCGCGACCGGTCGCGCCGGGTTCTTGCCCGCCAGCGGGGCGTTCGGGTCCCAGTTCTTGTTCTTTTCCTGCTCGGCGGCGTCCTGTTCGGGGGTGCGCTGCGGGACCTTGTCGAGGAAAGGCACCGGCACCTTGGTGACATACAGGGCCACGCCGAGTGCCAGTGCCAGCCCGATCAGCAGGCCGACGATCAGCCCGGTCAGGAAACCGCCGGATTGACGTGAGGAGACTTTGGCAGGACGTGCAGGTTTTCGCATGGCGGGGCTCACATTTTCTCGGGCGCGTTGACGCCCAGCACCGCCAGCGCGTTGCGGATTACCTGGCGGGTCGCCGTCAACAAGGCGAGTCGCGCCTGAGTCAGCGCGGCATCGTCCGCCAGGAAGCGCTCGGCGGCATAGTAGCTGTGGAAGGCACCGGCGACGTCGCGCAGGTAGAAGGTCAGGTCGTGTGGCGCCAGCGTCTCGGCGGCGTTCGACAGCATCGCCGGGTAGTCAGCCAGCTTCAGCATCAGCGCGCTCTCGGTCGGCGCCGTCAGAAGCGACAGGTCAGCGCGGGCGATGGCGGCAGGATCACCGCCCTTGTCGGCGTACTGTTGAATCACCGAGCAGATGCGCGCGTGCGCGTACTGCACATAGAAGACGGGGTTCTCGTCGTTCTGCTTCAGCGCCAGATCGACATCGAAGGTGAATTCGGTGTCGGCCTTGCGGCTGATCAGGAAAAAGCGCACCGCGTCGCGGCTGGTCCAGTCGATCAGGTCGCGCAACGTCACATAGGAGCCGGCGCGCTTGGAGATCTTGACTTCCTCGCCGCCCTTCATCACCGTGACCATCTTGTGCAGCACGTAATTGGGGTAGCCAGGAGGGATGCCGACACCGGCGGCCTGCAAGCCGGCGCGTACCCGGGCGATGGTGCCGTGGTGGTCGCCGCCCTGGATGTTGATCGCCTTGGTGTAGCCGCGCTGGAACTTGCTGATGTGGTACGCCACGTCAGGCACGAAGTAGGTGTATCCGGGGACCCCAAGGCCACCGCTTTGCGGCGTCCGCCCCCCCGAGGGGGAGCCAGGAGCCTTGGGGCGGCCCGGTGGTTCCTGGGCTGCCCCGCCCTGCGACGACTTGCGCATCACGCGGTCCTTGTCGTCGCCGTAGTCGGTGCTGCGCAGCCAGAGTGCGCCGTCCTGCTCGTAGGTTTTGCCGGCAGCCACCAACCTGGCCACCGTCGCTTCGACCTGCCCCGTTGCATAAAGGCTAGACTCCAGGAAGTAGTGGTCGAAGCGAACGCCGAAGGCCTGCAGGTCCAGGTCCTGCTCGTGCCGCAGATAGGCCACCGCGAACTGGCGGATGCCGTCGAGGTCTTCGATGTCGCCCGAGGCGGTGTATGCCCGGTCGTCGGCGGTCACCGTATTGCGCGCCAGGAAATCGGCCGCGATGTCGGCGATGTAGTCGCCGTTGTAGGCCGACTCCGGCCACTGCGCGTCGCCGGGCTTGAAGCCGCGAAGCCGCGCCTGCGTTGAAGCCACCAGTGTTGCGATCTGCACACCTGCGTCGTTGTAATAGAACTCGCGCTGCACGGCCCAACCCTGGGTCTCGAACAGGTTGCAGATGGCATCGCCGAGTGCGGCCTGCCGGCCATGGCCCACATGGAGCGGCCCGGTCGGGTTGGCCGACACAAACTCGACCAGCACCGGCTGGCCGTTGTCCGGCTGGCGCCCGAAAGACGGCCCGGCCATCAGCACCTTGCGCACCACCGCCTGGCGGGCCGACGCACGCAAGCGCAGGTTGATGAAGCCAGGACCGGCGATCTCGAACGAATCGACGTGCTTTTGCACTGCCGGCTGTCGCTCGAGCGCCGCGATCAGGGCCTGGGCCACCTCGCGCGGATTCTTCTTCAGCGGCTTGGCCAGTTGCATGGCCGAGGTGCACGCCAGGTCGCCATGCGCAGCCAGCTTGGGGGACTCGAACGCGGCCTTCAGGGCGCTCGCCGGGCTGACTTCCTCGATCGCTGTGGCGAGCGCCTTCAGCAAATCCTGCTTCGCTTCAATCATCGGAATATTCTACGTTTGGCCCCGGTTTCTCCTGCCGGCGGGCGGGTTTGAGGGGTGTTCCGGCGCTTGTTTCATGCAATCGACGGGCACGGGCTGAGGGACGATTCGAAGACAGGACACCGCGTGATCGGTTGTCACGCATTCACGCTGCCCATTTGCGAGTCTTGCCCATGGCCCACACTTCTTCCGACCGACCAGCGGCCGATTCAGTGCTCGACATCGCCGTCGAATCCGCGCCGACACGGCCTTCCGTCGCGCCCGCGGCCACGCCGCCAGAGCCGAAGCAGATCGGCAAGTACCCAGTGCTGCGCAAGCTCGGCGAGGGCGCCACCAGCGATGTCTACCTCTGCCGCGACGAATTCCAGGGCCGCGATGTGGCGATCAAGCGGGTGCGTGCCTCGGTCACCACAGACGCCATGGCCAATCGCTACAGCGAACGTTTCTTCGCCGCCGAAGCAGCACTGGTCGGCCGCCTCGAACACCCGAATGTGGTGAAGATCTACGACGCGGTGTCCGAGCCGGCGAACCAGTATCTGGTCATGGAGTACGTGGACGGAAGCACCTTGAGGCCGTACTGCCGCGCGGACCAGTTGCTGCCGCTGGAACTGATCGTCGAAATCGGTTTCAAGTGCGCGATGGCGCTGAGCTATGTGTACCGGCAAGGACTGATCCACCGCGACGTCAAGCCCGCCAACCTGCTGGCGGTGCTGAGCCAGGGCACGATCACCGATGTGAAGATCTCGGACTTCGGTAGCGCGCTGAACCTGGAGTCAGACGTCACGCAGGTCTACCGCGTCGGATCGCTCGCCTACATGTCGCCCGAGCAGCTCGACGGCAGCGCCCTCGACAGCCGCGCCGACATGTATTCGCTGGGCGCCGTGCTGTATCACCTGATCGCCGGCCGGCCGCCGTTCGACGCGCAAATCCAGTCGGCCATGATGCATCAGATCTACCACGGCATCCCGGCCCCGCTGATCGGTCTGCGCGAGGGCGTCGGCACTGCGGTGGACGAGGTCGTCCAGCGTGCGCTGGCCAAGGACCCGAAGGACCGCTACGCCGACTGGGACAGCTTCGCGCAGGCGCTGTCGGGCCTGATCGCCAACCAGCAGGTGCCGCGCGGGCAGTTGCAGGGCGTGCTCGACTCTGAGCGCTTCACCCTGCTGCGTACGCTGGAGTTCTTCACCAGCTTCGGCGACGTCGAGCTGTGGGAGGTGGTGCACCGCGCAAAGTGGCAACGCTTTCCCTTCGGCCATGCGCTGTATCGCCGTGGCGAGGAGGGCCGCACCTTCCACATCATTGCGCAAGGCGAGGTGGAGGTGTACCGCGCGGGTGACAAGGTGGCGACGCTGGGCACCGGCACCTCGGTGGGGGAGATGGCCTACCTGGCGCCGAGCGCCGAACTGCGGCGTCACAGCACCGATGTGGTGGTCAGTCAGCCCGCGACGACGATCTCGTTCTCGCCCGACACGCTGGCGCAACTCGGCCCGGCCTGCCGACACCTGTTCGACGAGGCCTTCATCCGGGTGCTGGTGCGTCGCCTGCATGCGGCGCATGAAGCGTTGGCGCATCCACGCCGCATCCTTTGAACACACATTGACCCTGTGCGCGTGTCCACCGCGGCGCGGCGCCGGGCGTTGAGCACGCGCTGGCTGTGCCGTCCGCGTGCATCCACCCCGGCCGGCACACGTGTTCACAACCCTCAGGAGAAACACCCCATGAAGAAACTCACCACCGTGCTGGCCCTGGTCGCCGTCATGTTCGCCGCACCCGCTTTCGCGACCTCCCATAAGGAAGCACCGGAAATGGCGCCCGCTGGCGGCTGCGACGCTGCGGCTGCAGAAAAGAAGCTGGCCGGTGCCGCCAAGACCAGCTTCTTGAAGAAGTGCAACAAGACCGCGCCCAAATCAGAGTGCGACACCAAGGCGAGTGAGAAGAAGCTGGCCGGCGCTGCCAAGACCAGCTTCCTGAAGAAGTGCAATGCCGACAGCGCCGCACCGGCCGCTTCGGGTACTGCACCGGCCGGCAAGTAAGCCGCTGAGCGTGCAGCCCGCTGCAGGGCAGCGGGCTGTCTCAATAGCGCGCATCGGCGTAAGTGTGCTTGAGGAAAACAATCCAAAGGCGCAACCGCAGCGGCAGGTGCTTGCGCTGCAATAGAAGCGTCCGCCAGAGCGAAGGTGGCCAGCAGGTTTGGAATACAGTGTTTCCCCGGGGATCTGCCGCGCGGCTCCGCGTCGCCAGCACGGCCAGGCAAACCGATTTCTACGCTCCCTTCCAACCCGAAAGTTCGACGACATGACCGCACGCACTACCGTCCATGGCCTCGAGGTCGCCACCGTCTTGCACCGCTTCATCGAAGACCAGGTGTTGCCGGGCACCGGTGTCGATGCGGCCACTTTCTGGAAAGGCTTCGACGCCATCGTCCGCGATCTGGCGCCGAAAAACGCCGCCCTGCTGGCCGAACGCGATCGCCTGCAAACCGAGCTGGACGCATGGCACCGCGCAAACCCCGGCCCGATCACGAAGCCCAAGGCCTATCGCCAATTCCTGCAGCGCATTGGCTACCTCGTGCCGGTGCCGGGCAAAGTGAAGGTGAGCACGAAGAACGTCGACAGCGAACTGGCGCTGCAGGCCGGCCCGCAACTGGTGGTGCCGATCACCAATGCGCGTTATGCGCTGAACGCGGCCAACGCGCGCTGGGGTTCGCTGTACGACGCGCTGTACGGCACCGATGCGATTCCCGAGGCCGAGGGTGCCGACAAGGGCGCGGGTTACAACTCGGTGCGCGGCAGCCAGGTCATCGCCTACGCGCGCCATGTGCTCGACCGCACCGCGCCGCTGAAGAAGGGTTCGCACGTCGACTCGATCGCTTACGCCGTCGTGGATGGTGCGCTCCGCGTGACGCTCAAGAACGGCCGCCAAGTCGGCCTGGCCCAACCCAAGCAGTTCGTCGGCCACCAGGGCGACGCGGCGGCGCCATCGTCGGTGCTGTTCCAACACCACGGGCTTCACCTCGATCTGCGGATCGACCGCAACACCGTCACCGGTGCAAGCGACGCGGCCGGCGTGGCCGACCTGGTCCTCGAATCGGCGCTGTCGACCATCCTTGACCTCGAAGATTCGGTCGCCGTCGTCGATGCTGATGACAAGGTGCAGGCGTACAGCAACTGGCTCGGCGTGCTCAAGGGCACGCTGACGGAGTCCGTCAGCAAGGCAGGCAAGACCTTCACGCGCAGCCTGAATCCCGACCGCGTCTACATCGGCCGCCAGGGCGAAGCGGTCACGCTGCACGGCCGCTCGCTGATGTTCGTGCGCAATGTCGGCCACCTGATGACGAACCCGGCGGTGCTGTGGGCGAATGGGCAGGAAATTCCCGAAGGCATCCTCGACGCCGTCGTCACCACCACGATCGCCCTGCACGACCTGAAGCGCGCGCACCCGACGATCCGCAACTCGCGCACCGGCTCGGTCTACATCGTCAAGCCGAAGATGCACGGCCCGGCCGAAGTGGCCTTCGCGAGCGAACTGTTTGGCCGCGTCGAGAAGCTGCTCGGCCTGCCGAAGGCGACCGTCAAGCTCGGCATCATGGACGAGGAGCGACGCACCAGCGTCAACCTGAAGGCCTGCATTGCCGCCGCCGCCGACCGCGTGGCCTTCATCAACACCGGCTTCCTTGATCGCACCGGCGACGAGATGCACACCGCGATGCAGGCCGGCGCGATGCTGCGCAAGGGCGACATGAAGACCAGCACCTGGATCCAGGCCTACGAACGCAACAACGTGCTGGTGGGTTTGAGCTGCGGGCTGCGCGGCAAGGCGCAAATCGGCAAGGGCATGTGGGCCATGCCCGACCTGATGGCCGCGATGCTGCAACAGAAGATCGCGCACCCGAAAGCCGGCGCCAACACGGCGTGGGTGCCGAGCCCGACGGCGGCGACGCTGCACGCGCTGCACTACCACCAGGTCGATGTGTTCGCGGTGCAGAAGCAGTTGGAGAAGCAGGATGCCGATGGGCTGGCCGATGAACTGCTCACGGGGCTCTTGACCATTCCGGTGGTCAAGAAGGCGAACTGGAGCGATGCCGAGAAGCAGCAGGAACTCGACAACAACGCCCAGGGCATCCTCGGCTACGTGGTGCGCTGGATCGACCAGGGCGTCGGTTGCTCGAAGGTGCCGGACATCCA
>JAYVEB010000311.1:0-9262 GCA_043749095.1 Burkholderiales bacterium
CATGGCGACGATGCAGGCGGGTTGACGGCCCGCAACAGCCCCTGCACACACCCTCACAGGTCGCGCTGTGCGGTCATCACAACCTCTGCCAATGCACCCCCACGGCGCGCCGACAGCGCAAACGGCGACAAGCGCTCTGCGTTGCCCCAATCAACCCGGCGTCAAAGCGTCTGCCGCCCAGACTCCTAGTCGACTCGACACCATCTCGGCTACCAGAGCGACCATACCGTTGCAAGACGTGTCAGTATATGCACGCGCAAGCTAACGACTCCCTAATGAACGCTTCGCAATGCGACCCTTCGCATTGTCCATTGGCACCACTCGCAGCCGTGACAGGGGCCGGTGGTTTCATCGGCCAACATCTTGTGGTGGCGCTCGCGAAGGCCGGTTGGCGCACGCGACTGCTGATGCGGCGCGAACCGGACCGGCAGCCCTGGCGCGACCTGCATCCGCAGGTGGTAGCCGGGTCGCTGGGCGACGAGGCGGCGCTGGCGAGGCTGGTCGACGGTGCCGATGCGGTGATTCACGTCGCCGGGCTGATCAAGGCCGCGCGGCGCGAAGACTTCTTCGACATCAATCGCGACGCTGCCCAGACGCTGGCCCGCACGGCAAAGCGGCTCGCGCCACACGCGCATTTCGTGCACCTGTCCAGCCTGGCGGCGCGAGAGCCCTCGCTGTCGGACTACGCCGCCAGCAAGCGCGCCGGTGAGGAAGCAGTGCTCGATGTCCTCGGCCCCCGCGCGACGGTGCTGCGTCCGCCGGCCGTTTACGGGCCGGGCGACCGCGAGACCCTGCGTTTCTTTCAGCTCGCCAGCAAACGGTGGGTGCCTCTGCTCGGAACCCCTGACTCGGTCGTGGCGATGATCCACGTGCAGGACCTGACGCGCCTGATCCTCGCGCTGACGGCAGCGCAGCCTCGTGGCGAGGTGCTGACCGCCGCCGACGGTCGGCCTGCAGGCTACCGCTGGGACGAACTGCTCGGCGCGGCGGCGCGTGCCGTCGGCAATCCAGCGCCCCGGTTCGTGACCGCGCCGCAGAGCCTGCTCGGCGGCGTCGCGCTGCTCGGCGACATGGCGCGCGCACTCGGCTCGGCCAGCATGCTCAGCTCGCAGAAGCTGCGCGAACTGCGTCATCCCGACTGGGGCGTGGCACCGGCCGAGCTGGCACAGCCTGCGGGTTGGGCCGCGCAGTTCGATCTCGATCGCGGCTTTGCCGACGCGGTGGCCTGGTACCGCAGGTCGGGCTGGCTGCCACGATAAGGGCCGATGCGTGGCCCGCAGCGATGCACATCCTCGGTGCAGGTTCAAGCCAACTCCCGTTGTCACTGGCTTGACGATTCCGTAACATTCGCCCTCTTCTCGGCTCCTCGGTCGCCTCCGTCGCGTCCGAGGATCCGCCGCATGACTTCCGGAGCGCTCTCACATGCCTGAGCAGACCGCGATCCCCCTGGACGCGTCACCCATCCCGCTGGATGAACAAAGCTTCATCGCGAGCATCGACCGCGCCACGCTCGAGACGCAGCCTTGCGATCACATCAGCTTGCGCGACCTGTTTCCGCCGGCGTTCTATCGGCAACTGCTCGACAGCGTGCCGCCGGTCCAGCATTTTCACGAGCTTCGCCATCGGGACGCGATCCAGCCCGATGGGCGCAGCACCCGGCTGCGCCTCTACCTCTTTCCCGAGCAGCTGTGGTTTCTGCCAGCTGCGCTGCGCGCGCGCTGGTCGCCCTTGGCGCGCCTGCTGATGTCCAAGACGCTGGAAGATGCATTCAAGCGCAAATTCAAACGCGCGCTGGAAACGCGGTTCGGCTGCTCGATCGCCCGCCTGAAGTTCTATCCCATCCCGATCATCGTGCGTGACCTACCCGGCTACCGCATCGGCATCCACGCCGACGTGCCTAAGAAGGCCATCACGGTGCAGTTCTATTTGCCGCGGGACGAATCGCAGAAACACCTGGGCACCGTGTTCCATGACGGTCCGACCGGTGAGGCTGCGCTGCGCATCCGCAAGATGCAGTTCCTGCCCGCCAGCGGCTATGCGTTTCCGGTACAGAAGGAAGAGAGTTGGCACAGCGCCGAAACGACGACCGCAGCCGATGGCGAGCGCCTGTCCATCATGCTCACCTACTACGTGCAGAACACGTTCTCGCTCTGGTTCCTCAGACGCTACGAACGTCTTCTCAGCTTCTTGGGGATGCCGCCCAATCCCCGAATCTGACGACGGCCGGCGATGTTCAGGAACTGCCGAACAGCGCTCAAGCCCTCGTTCGCGTCAGCGAAACACGTTCAGCTTGCGCAAGCGTCGATACAAGCCCGGTGCGGCCAGCAGCGGATGGCGTCGCTGCCAGGCTGTCACCTCGGGACGGACACCTGAATGGCGCTCGACTTTCCACAGCGCGTAATCCATCGCGCCATCGAAAGTGAATGCGGCCTTCAACAGCCGTGCAATGTTCAGCGGCTTGCCCAGGCGTCGCCGCACGGACCAGCGACGCGCGGCCGCGGCACGCGAAGATGACGACAGACGCGGCGTCAGTTGGCCCTCCGCGCTCGACTCGAAGGCGATCCCCGCTGTACGCCAGGCCTCGGGCAGCAGGCGCGCGTAGCGCGCGGCATCCCGCGCGACCAGGTCGTCGCCACGCGCAGTTTTTTCGACCCGCAGCTCGGCGGCATAGGTGTGGGCAAACAAGGCTCGCCAGTACGCCAGCGCGTCACCGCGCGCGGGCCCCAGCTCGGCGGCCCAGCCTGCGGCAGTGAGCACCGCCTGCCGCACCGTATCGGTCGCGGCCTCGCGATCCTCATCGCTGCGCACCCAGGCGCAACAGCAAGGCTGTGAGAAGCGCGCCCACAAAGTGGTGTCGAGCGCCGTAGGCGACACGCCGCGGTGGAACTGCGCGACGCTGATCAGCGCGTACTTTGCACGCAAGGCCTGACCCTCCACCGTGGCCTCGACGTAGCCGACATTCGGTGGCAACAGTCGATTGGCGAGTGCGGCCAGCCGCGGGCCGGGCCAGGCGCCGACACGGTCGAGCAGCACATAGAAATCGAGCACCCCGTCGAGTCGCGCGTCGCGCAGGTTGGAGCCGTAGAACAGCACCGCGGCTGCCGCACCGTGGGCTCGCTCCGCGAGCTTGGCGGCCAGCGTGGTCACCGCCGGCGGCGGCTCGCGCCGCAGTTCCTCGGCCAGGATGCAGCGCAGCGCGTCTTCGTTCACGCCGCCAGCCACGACCGCAGCGGCCCGCGCCCCCGCGCCCACGCCGCCTGCACGATGCGCAGCGCATGGATGAACAGACACAGCGCCGTCCACCAGGCGACCACGACGATGCCGAGGTCAGGACGCCCAGCAAACAAGGAGGCACTCAGGATCAGCAGGTTCGGATTGCGCCGCGCGGTGTACAGACGCAGCCAGCTGTCGAAGCGCTGCCAGACATGCATGTCCATCCTGAAACAGGCCATGAAGATGCCTTCCTCGATGCGCTGCAGCACGTAGCCGGCGACGATCACCGTCAACGCGAGGCTCGCCTGCGGCAGGCTGAAGCCCGCAGCAGGCAGACCGACGATCCAGGCCCACCACCAGAACGGCGGATGGATCAGGTCGATCGAATGATCGAACACATTGCCCCAGCGGGTCGAGGTCAGCGTGACCCGCGCGAGCTTGCCGTCGACGGTGTCGAGGAAAGTCATGACCCAGGCCGCCAGCATGCCCCAGCCGTAGTGGCCGGTCCAGAACAGCGCCATCGCAGCGAACACCAGCAACAGGCTGGCCGAGGTGACCTGGTTCGGAGAGACGCCGTTGTGGGCGCACCAGCGCGTCATCGCGCGCGCAGGAGCCGGCCAGGCGTAGAGCGTGACGACATCGGTGACACCCTTGTACGAGCCGGCAAAAATGCGCTTTTCGATCGCAGGAAGGTCAGCGGCAGCGAGCGGCATCAGGTACGGCGGCTCGCGCTTGCGCAGCACATCGTTGTAGCCATCGGCCAGCTGCTCCGGATTGACGAGGCGGGCGCTGAGCGGTGCCTGCCGTGCGGCCAGCAGCGCGAATGCGTCGGTTGCACACGCGGTTGCGGCCGACAGGCCCAGCGCTATCACGCCCCCATCTGGCGCGGTCAGTGCCAAGTCTTCATCGGCCGCAGCGAGGCTGCGCACGAAGGCATCGTCGTAGACCCAGTCGGCGCGCAGCAGCACCAGCCGTTGCGCGTCGGACGGGTCGGCCGTAGCGTTCGCGCGTGCCAATTGACGTTGCAGCCGCTGTGTCGACGTGAGCCCCCACAAAATCAACGGCGAGTCACCGACAACGATGCCGGCCGTGCGGCGCTCTGGCGTTGGCGCGGCGCTCAAGAGCCGAGCCCGCTGCCCGGTGGCAGAAATTCTTTTGGCATCATCGGAGGGTTAATTCCCAAAGCGTGGACATCGAGACAGCGAGTCAAAACAACAGCCCTTCATTATCGATGAGCGACTTGTCGTTCGCCCACATCTCTGACCTCCACTTGCCCTTTGAGCCTCACCTGTCCCTCGGCCAGTGCTTGTCAAAGTGGCAACTCAGCGTCTGGTCCTGGCGCAGGCGCCATGCGGTGCAAAGCGGCGAGGTCCTGGCGGCGCTGACGCAGGACCTGCGCGCCCACGCGGTCGACCAGGTGCTGGTCACTGGCGACATCACCAACTTCTCGCTCCCCGGCGAGTTCCGACAGGCGGCCGACTGGCTGGCAGCGCTGGCGCCGGCCGAGCGCATCAGCCTGGTCCCCGGCAACCACGACGCGCTGGTGCCGGTGCCTGCTGCCGAAGGCCTCGGTCTGTGGGACGCCTGGACGCGGCTGCAAGCGGGCTGGCCGTTCGTGCATCGCGTGGGCGAGGTGTCGCTGATCGGCCTCAATTCGGCGCTGCCGACCGCTCTGTTGCTGGCGCGTGGCCGACTGGGCCTGCCGCAGCTCACGCGTCTCGAACGCATCCTCACGACCGAAGGCGCGGCTGGGCAGCTGCGCATCGTGATGCTGCACCACCCGGCAGCTGCGGGTGCCATTGGCTGGCGCAAGGCGCTCGCCGATGGCGCCGAGCTGCGCGCGGTGCTCAGGCGTGCCGGGGCCGATCTGGTGTTGCACGGGCATGCGCGGGGCGCCCGGCTCGACACGATCCCGGGCCCATGTGAGGCCATCCCTAGCCTTTGCGTGCCTTCGTCCACCGCGCTGCCGAATCCGCAGGATCAAGGCGCGAGATGGCACCGCCTGCGGCTGATCGGCGGGGCATCGGATCATTGGATGGAAGTCGCCGTGCGGCGGTGGTCGATCGAGGCGCAGGCCTTTGTGCAGGACAGCGTCTATGAGCTGTGCCTGCCCCGAGGTCGTGCGGGAACCGCAGGCGATAATCGGCGCGCTTGAAGGACGACCCGACCGACCATGGCTGACGTTATGCAAAAGACGGCCACCGAGACCAAGTTCGGCGATCCCGCCTCACGAGTCGCTCAGACTGAGCACTGGACGGTGCTGCTGCGTCCGAAGCAGCCCACGCTCGGCTCGCTGGTGCTGATCTGCCGTGAGCCAGTCCGCGCGTTTGCCGATGTCAGTCCGCAGGCCTATGCCGAGATGCGCGAGGTCGTGCGCCGCATCGAGGCCACGCTGCGCGAGGTGGTGGCCTATGAGCGGATCAACTACCTGATGCTGATGATGGTCGACCCGGACGTGCACTTTCACGTGATCCCGCGCTACGAAGGCGCGCGCCAGATCGGCAGCACCGAGTTCCGCGACGCGGGCTGGCCCGGCCCGCCGACGCTCGATGCTGCGGTGTCGCCAGACGCCGCCACGAGCGAGGCCTTGCTGGCGCAGTTGCGCGCCGCCTGGCTGCGCTGCACGGGCTGAGACTTTGCGTCCCTGGTTCGCTTTCGATCGACTCGACCGCTACGCACTGCGCCTGATCGCCGGTCCGCTGGCGCTGTCGCTGGTGGCGCTGCTGCTGGCACAGCTGCTCGAACGCCTGCTGCGCCTGTTCGACCTGGCCGCGTCCGCCGGCGCCCCGCCGTCGAGCGTGCTGGTGATGGCGGCGACGTTGGTGCCGCACTACCTCGGCCTGGCGCTGCCGATGGCCTTCACCGCCGCGATCTTCATGGCCGCCGCCCGCATGTGCGATGACAACGAGCTCGATGTGATGCTGGTCACCGGCCGGTCGATCGCCCGCGTCACTGCGCCCTATTTCGTGCTGGCGGTGCTGCTGTCGATGTTCAGCTTGTACCTGTACGGCCAGCTGCAACCGCTGGCGCGCTACGGCTACAACGTGGTGGTGAACCGGGTGCTGCAGACCGGCTGGGATTCGCGGGTCGAAGAAAACCGTTTCGTCGACATCGGACATGGCGTCACCTTCACCGCCGATGTGATCGAAAGCGACGGCAGGGGCCTGCGCGGCGTGTTCATGGAGCGCCGCAGCGCCCGCGGCGAAGACATCTTGACAGCTGCGCGCGGCCGACTGGTGCCGACGCCCGATGGGCTGCGGATGCGTTTCGAAGACGGGCTGGTGCTGCGAGTGAGCGAAGCTGCCGCAGCGAGTGCCACGACCATGTCGCTGTCACGTTTCGTGCACGGCGCCACCGACCGGGATTTCTCGCCCAAGGCCGAACCGATGGCCGAGCGCGGCGGGTCGATTCGAGAACTGACACTGCCCGAGCTGTGGCGCGACATGCACCAGAACGGCTATCAGACCAAGCCTGCGGCCGAGTTTCACAGCCGCCTGGCGCGGGCTTTGATCTTCCCATTCCTGCCGCTGCTGGCGTTGCCACTCGGCATGGCGTCCAAACGGGGGCGCCGTACGCCTGGTGTGGTGTTCGCCACGGTGGCCTTGCTGGGGCTCGATCACGCACTGCAGCTCGGGGCCAGTCTGGGCCAAACGGGCCGCCTGCCAGCCGCCGCTGCCGTGTGGACGCCGTTCATCTTGTTCGGCGTGTTGAGTCTCTGGATCTTCCGCAGCAGCCTGGCCTGGCCGGGCGACAACCCGGTGCTGCGTGCGGTGATGGCCATCGAAGGCCTGATCGACCGCACCCGAACGCGCGCCCACCGCCGCGTCCCGAGCGTGTCATGAGCACCAGGCGGTCGAACGACCCCGCACCGAGCACACACCGATGATCGGCACGCTTCCGGCCTACCTGTGCCGCCGCGTCGGGATGCAGATCCTCGCCCTGCTGGCGGTGCTGACGGCGATGATGCAGTTGCTCGAACTGCTCGACGTGACCACCGACATCTTCGAGCGCGGTCAAGGGGTGGGCGGCCTGCTGTATTACGCCCTGCTGCGCCTGCCGGCCGAGCTCGGGCTGGCGCTCCCGGTGGCGGTGCTGCTGGGCACGATGACCTCCTTGAACGCGATGGCACGCACGCTCGAGATCTCTGCCATGCGCGCCTGCGGCGTCAGCTTAACGCGGATGCTGGCTTATCTGTTGCCCGTGTTGCTGGTGTTCACGGTGCTGCAGGTGACCCTGGTGCAGCTGGTCCTGCCGCGCGCCGAGATCGCGTTGAAGCAGTGGTGGAACGCCAGTAAGCCCGCCGAAGAAGTCACGAAATCGCTGTGGGCGCATACCCGTGGCGGCCTGGTGTCGATCGACACCATCAGCCCGGACGGCCTGCAGTTGAAAGGCATCCGGGTCTACGCGAGCGAGGCGGGCCTGCTCACCTCGCGCCTGCGAGCCGCCCGCGCGCACTGGGACGGTCAGGTCTGGCAGCTGGAGGACGTGACCGAGCTGCGCGTCGAGCCCGCCGGCGTGCGGCGCATCCATGACGATGCGCTGGTGTGGCAGACCAATCTGCATCCCGAAGAGGTGCTGCGCCTGGGCGTGGCCCGGCCCTACCTGTCTACTATCATGCTGGCCGACGTGATCGTGGGTTCGCGCGTCGGATCACAACCCCTGAGCTACTACCAAACCGCGTTGTACCGATCCTTCGCAGCGCCGCTTGTGGTATTCATCATGCTGCTGCTGGCACTGCCGACGGCGGCCACACTCACACGCGGCGATGGTGGTGGGAGCGCCATGCTGATCGCCTTGTCGCTGGGCCTGGGCTTCTTGCTGTTCGACGGCATCGTCGCCTCCCTGGGAGCCAGTGGCCAGCTTCCGCCACCGGTCACCGCGCTGGCAGCACCTCTGCTGTTCATCTCGATCGGCCTGTGGCGCCTGCGGGCCTGCGAACGACCAGGAAACTCATGATGAACCCGATCGACATCATCTTTGCCAACACGCCAGCGGAACTGGACCGTTTCATCACGCTGCCCTCGCGGCTGTACGCCAAGGACCCGGCCTTCGTCGCGCCGCTGGTGCTGGAGCGCCGGGGAGCGCTGTCGTCCGCGAAGAACCCGTATTTCCAGCATGCCGAGACGCAGTTCTGGCTGGCGCGCCGGGACGGGTGCGACGTCGGGCGCATCAGCGCGCAGATCGATCGGCTGGTCACCGATCCCGAGGTCGGGCACTTCGGCATGATCGCCGCCGAGGATGACGGCGAGGTGTTCGCCGCACTGTTCGCCGCAGCCGAGGCTTGGCTGCGCGCGCGCGGCAAGCGGCACATCCTGGGGCCGTTCAACCTGTCGATCAACGAAGAGACCGGGCTGCTGATCGATGGCTTCGACACGCCGCCGGTGATGCTGATGGGCCACGATCCGCACTACGCTGCAGCGCGCATCGAAGCCCTTGGCTATGCCAAGGCGAAGGACTTGATCGCCTACATGTACGACATGGACCACGAGCTGCCGCGTGCCGCGCGCCGCAAGATCGACAGCCGCACGGCGCAAGCGCTGACGGTGCGCCACCTCGACAAGTCGCGCTACCTGGAAGAGTTCGACACCGTCATCGCGATCTTCAACGACGCCTGGTCGCAGAACTGGGGCTTCATTGCCTTCACGCAGGCCGAGATTGCGCACATGGCCAAGAGCCTGAGGATGCTGATCGACCCGACTTGTGTGGCCATCGTCGAGATGAACGGCGAGGCTGTCGGCTTCGGCATCGCACTGCCCAACCTGAACGAGTTGATCGCCGACTTCAATGGCCGGTTGCTGCCCTTCAACTGGCTGAAGCTGCTGTGGCGGTTGCGGCGCGGGGCGCGCACCGCGCGGGTGCCGCTGATGGGCATCCGGCGCAGTTTCAGCGGCAGCATGGCCGGCGGACTGGCGCCGTTCCTCGTCATCGATTCGCTGCGCAAGGGCTTGCGCGCCAAGGGCGTGCGCCAGGTCGAGCTGTCGTGGATCCTCGAGGACAACCGGCCGATGCGGCACGTCATCGAATCGCTGGGGGCCAAGCCCTACAAGAC
>JAYVEB010000312.1:0-2781 GCA_043749095.1 Burkholderiales bacterium
CGGCTACGACAACACCGAGTACGGCATCGACTACAAGGGCTGCGCGGTGATGGTCTGCTACGACAAGCAGAGCAACGACATCGCCCAGGGCGTGGACCACGCCAGCGACGACCACCTGAACATCGGCGCCGGCGACCAGGGCCTGATGTTCGGCTATGCCTGCGACGAGACGCCCGACCTGATGCCAGCGCCGATCTACTACGCGCACCGCCTCGTCGAGCGCCAGGCGCAGTTGCGCAAAGACGGTCGCCTGCCCTTCCTGCGGCCCGACGCGAAGAGCCAGGTCACGATGCGCTACGTGGACGGCAAGCCGCACAGCATCGACACCGTCGTGCTCTCGACCCAGCACGCGCCCGACCAGAGCGAGACCGCGACCAAGATGAAAGCCTCGTTCACCGAGGCCATCATCGAGGAAATCATCAAGCCGGTGCTGCCCAAGGAGTGGCTCAAGAACACCCGCTACCTGATCAACCCGACCGGTCGCTTCGTCATCGGCGGTCCGCAGGGCGACTGCGGCCTGACCGGCCGCAAGATCATTGTCGACACCTACGGCGGCGCGTGCCCGCACGGCGGCGGCGCGTTCAGCGGCAAGGACCCGAGCAAGGTCGACCGCAGCGCGGCCTACGCGGCGCGCTACGTCGCGAAGAACATCGTCGCGGCCGGCCTGGCGCGTCAGTGCCAGATCCAGGTCGCCTATGCGATCGGTGTGGCCAAGCCGATGAACATCACCGTCTACACCGAAGGCACCGGCGTGATACCCGACGACCAGCTGTCGGCGCTGGTGGCCGAGCACTTCGACCTGCGACCCAAGGGCATCATCCAGATGCTCGATCTGCTGCGCCCGATCTACGAAAAGACCGCCGCCTACGGCCACTTCGGCCGTGATGAGCCCGAGTTCGCCTGGGAACGGGCAGACAAGGTCGCGACGCTGCGAAACGCAGCGGGCCTGTGAGACAGGCGATCGCTCTGCAAGCGAGCGGCCTTGCGGCGCAGCCACGAGGTGCAGACGCTGCGTGCAGCGGCGGGGCTGTAAGCCGCCCTCGCCGATGACTCGCCCGACGCTGCTCGCCTATGCCGCGGTGCTTGTAACGCTGCTGATCGCTTCGGCGATCAGCGCGCACGAGCCGGGCACCTGGGCGATGGAAGTCGCGCCGGTCTTCATCGCGCTGCCGCTGATGCTGGCCACGCACCGGCGCTTCCCGCTGACGCCGCTGCTGTACGGACTGATCGCCTTGCATATGGCAGCACCGATCGGCCGTTGGCACGACCAGCAGATCAGCGGGTTGCCTGCCACCCGCTGACACCGCGCAGACAGCTGCGCGGAAGATGCTGTAAAGGCATTGCGTCAAGCCGTTCGCGCTGCGGCCGATTACACTGTGTCGGTTCCGAGGAGCGTTGCAAGGCACGTTTGTGTCCCAGGCTCGGAGTTCATCATTGCAACCGCGCTCACCCGCACGATGTTTCTTCGTGGGTGAGTGAGTCTTTCATCGACCGTTCCCTGTGAAACCGTGTGGGTTCCTCATTCATTGGAGCCTGACATGAACGCTGTACTGAAACCTACTGCCGCTGCGACCCACGATTACGCGATCGCCGACCTGGCGCAAGCCGACTTCGGCCGCAAGGAAATCAAGATCGCCGAGACCGAAATGCCAGGTCTGATTGCGATCCGCGAAGAGTTCACGAAGAGCCAGCCGCTGAAGGGTGCGCGCATCACTGGCAGCATCCACATGACGATCCAGACTGCCGTGCTGATCGAGACGCTGCAGGCGCTTGGTGCCAGCGTGCGCTGGGCCTCGTGCAACATCTATTCGACACAGGACCACGCCGCTTCGGCGCTGGTCGTCAAGGGCACACCGATCTTTGCCTACAAGGGTGAGACGCTTGCCGATTACTGGGATTACACCCACCGCATCTTCGAGTTCGGCGCCAAGGGTTCCGAAGGCGAAGGCCCGAACATGATCCTCGACGACGGCGGTGACGCCACGCTGCTGATGCACCTGGGCAAGCGCGCCGAGACCGACGCGTCGGTGCTGAACAACCCGACCAGCGAAGAAGAGACCTGCCTGTACGCGGCCATCAAGGCCAAGCTTGCGGTCGATGCCACCTGGTACAGCCGCAAGGGCGCGCAGATCATCGGCGTGACCGAGGAAACCACCACGGGCGTGCACCGGCTGAAGGAAATGAGCGCCGCTGGCACGCTGATGTTCCGCGCGATCAACGTCAACGACAGCGTCACCAAGAGCAAATTCGACAACCTGTATGGCTGCCGTGAATCGCTGGTCGATTCGATCAAGCGCGCCACCGACGTGATGATCGCCGGCAAGGTCGCCGTGGTGGCCGGCTACGGCGACGTAGGCAAGGGCTCGGCGCAGGCGCTGCGGGCCTTGAGCGCACAGGTCTGGGTCACCGAGATCGACCCGATCAATGCACTGCAGGCCGCGATGGAAGGCTACAAGGTTGTGACGATGGACTACGCCGCCGACAAGGCCGACATCTTTGTCAGCGCCACCGGCAACAAGCGCGTCATCAGGCACGAGCACATGCTGGCGATGAAGGACGAGGCCATCGTCTGCAACATCGGCCACTTCGACAACGAGATCGACATCGCGTCGCTCGAGAAGTACGAGTGGGACGAGATCAAGCCGCAGGTCGACCACGTGAAATTTCCTGACGGCAAGAAGATCATCATGCTGGCCAAGGGCCGGCTGGTGAACCTGGGCTGCGCCACCGGCCACCCGAGCTTCGTGATGTCGGCCAGCTTCGCGAACCAGACGATCGCGC
>JAYVEB010000313.1:0-2774 GCA_043749095.1 Burkholderiales bacterium
GTGGCGCTGGTCTCGTTCGCGCTGTTCCAGTTCGTCGGTGACCCGGTGACCAACCTGCTCGGGCAGGACGCCACGCCGCAGCAGCGCGAGCAGTTGCGCCATGACCTGGGTCTCGATCGCAGCGTGCCGGCTCAGTTCATCGGCTTCGTCGGGCATGCGGTGCACGGTGAGTTTGGTCTCAGCCTGCGCCAGGGCCGCCAGGTGTCGGCGCTGATCGCCGAGCGGCTGCCGGCCACGCTGGAGCTGTCGCTGGTCGCTGCCGTGCTGGCGCTCGCGCTCGGCATTCCGCTGGGTCTGTACGCCGCATTGCGACGCGGCCACTGGGATGCGCAGCTGCTGATGGCTGCGTCATTGATCGGTGTGTCGCTGCCCACCTTCCTGATCGGCATCGGCCTGATCGGCATGTTCTCGGTCACGCTGAACTGGCTGCCGAGCTTCGGCCGCGGCGAGGTGGTGCAACTCGGCATCTGGAGCACCGGGCTGCTGACGGCCGACGGGTGGCGGCATCTGATCCTGCCCGCGGTGACCTTGGCCATCTTCCAGCTGACGCTGATCATGCGGCTGGTGCGCGCCGAGATGATCGACGTGCTGCGCACCGACCACATCCGCTTCGCGCGCGCCCGCGGCCTGACGAACCGGGCGGTCCATTTCGGACATGCGCTGAGGAACACGCTGGTGCCGGTGATCACCATCACCGGCTTGCAGCTGGGTTCGCTGATTGCGTTTGCCATCATCACCGAGACGGTGTTCCAGTGGCCCGGCATGGGGCTGCTGTTCATCCAGGCGGTGCAGTTCGCCGACATCCCGGTGATGGCGGCCTACCTGTGCCTGATCGCGCTGATCTTCGTCGTCATCAACCTTGCGGTGGATCTGCTGTACTTCGCGGTCGATCCGCGCTTGCGTGTTGAAAGGGTGGTCGATGCGGCTTGATCTGTGGCGCATCGCCGTCGTGCTGCTGGCGTTGATCGCCGGCGCAGCCCAGGCGGTCACGCTGCGTGTGGCCAATCAGGGCGATGCGCAGGCGATGGACCCGCATGCGCTCAACGAGGCGCTGCAGCTGGCGCTGCTCGGCAATGTCTACGAACCGCTGATCGGGCGTGACCAGAAGCTGGCGTTGACGCCTGCGCTCGCCACTCGCTGGTCGCCCACCTCGCCCACGGTCTGGCGCTTCGAGCTGCGGCGCGGCGTGCGTTTCCACAACGGCACGCCGCTGACCGCGACCGACGTGGTGTTCAGCTTCCAGCGTGCTGCTGGCGAGGGCTCGGACATGCGCAGCACCACTGCGGCCATCAAGGCGGTGCGGGCGGTTGCAGGTGAGAGCGGCGGCGAGGCGATCGAGATCGAGACCCATGCGCCGTTCCCGATCCTGCCCGACGTGATCTCGAACATCTACATCATGAGCCGCGCCTGGTGCGAGGCGAACCAGGCGACACGCCCAGTCGATCGTCGCAAGGGCATCGAGAACGCCGCTAGTTTCAAGGCCAACGGCACCGGCCCGTTCCAGCTGAAGGAGCGCCAGCCCGGCACACGCACCGTGCTCACACGCTATGCCAGCTATTGGGCACCGTTGGCCACCAATGTGACCGAGGTGGTGTTCACGCCGATAGCCAACGATGCCACGCGGGTGGCTGCGCTGCTGAGCGGCGAGATCGATCTGATGGAGCCGGTGCCGCTGCAGGACATCGAGCGGCTGAAGGCGAACGCTGCGCTGAAGGTGCTGCAGGGCCCGGAGCTGCGCACGATCTTTCTCGGCATGGATCAGCAGCGCGACGAGCTGCTGTATTCCGACGTGAAAGGCCGCAACCCGTTCAAGGACCGCCGCGTGCGCCAGGCCTTCTACCAGGCGATCGACATCGAGGCGATCCGCACCCGGGTGATGCGCGGTGCCGCGACGCCCGCCGCCTTGATGCTGGGCCCGGGCGTCAATGGCTATCCCGCCGATCTGGACCATCGCCTGCCGTACGACGTGGCCGCAGCGAAGCGCCTGCTGGCCGAGGCCGGCTATCCGTCAGGCTTCGAAGTGGGCATGAACTGCCCGAACGACCGCTACGTCAACGATGCCAAGATCTGCCAGGCGGTGGCGGCGAACCTGGCGCGCATCGGTGTGCGCATTGAGCTGCAGGCCGAAGCCAAGGTCACCTACTTTCCGAAGATCCTGCGGCGGCAGACCAGCTTCTACCTGCTCGGCTGGACGCCCGGCACCTGCGACGCCCACGATGTGCTGAGTGCGGTCATCGTGACGCCGAACGAACAGGGGCAGGGCCAGTTCAACCTGGGCGCTTACAGCAACGCCCGCGTCGATGCGCTGACCACCGCGGTGCAAAGCGAGACCGACCCCGCAAGGCGCAACGCGCTGATCCGCGAGGCGCTGGAATTGCATGCGAAGGACATCGGCCACATCCCGCTGCACCAGCAGGCGCTGGCCTGGGGGATGAAGAAAAACATCGCGCTGGTGCAGCCCCCGGACAACATGATGCCGTTCAAGTGGGTGGTGGTGAAGTGAGCGAGACAACTGCGTCGCCCGGCGCGCTGCGCCGCTTCCTGTCCGGCGACCTGTGGCACAGCTTTACCCACTCACCCACAGCGATGGTGGCGGCCACCATCGCATTGATCTGCATCATCGGCGCGACCTTTGCGAACGTACTGGCGCCGCACCACCCTTTCGATCTGGCCACGCTGGAACTGGCCGACTCACGGCTGCCACCAGCCTGGCTGCGCGAAGGCCGTGCCACCTACCTTCTGGGCACCGACGACCAGGGCCGCGACATCCTGTC
>JAYVEB010000314.1:0-2766 GCA_043749095.1 Burkholderiales bacterium
AAGACTCACGGTAGCCCCGCCTCCACGACCCGCCCGGCGCAGGCCTTCAACCGGCCAAGATGGTTGTCGTCAACCGGCCAAGGTAATTGTCGTCAACCACATCGGACTGCTTCGCATAGATCGTCAGCGCCCCGAAGGCGCGCTGCGGGTTGTGCAGCGGCAGTGCGATGCTGGCCTGGAAGCCGCACTCCTGCTCAGTTCGGCGCCACGGTTCAATGCCCTGGTTGTTCGCGTCGTTCTGGTTGATCTGCGTGATGCCGGTGCCGACCGCGCGTCCGGTCGGGCCTTGACCCAGCGGTGATGTCCCGTCCCAGGACACCCGGGCCGTGTGCAGATAGCGTTTTGCATCGCCGAACTCGGCGACGCAGCGCACGGTCTTGGCCGCGTCCTGGTCGGCGATGCCGATCCATGCCATCAGGTAAACCCCGCTCTCGACCACCGCCCGGCACACATCGGCCATGTAGGCCTTCTCGTCCTGCGTCTGGAACAGCGCCAGATTGCAGGTGCTCAAGACCCGCAGCGTGCGGTTCAGGCGCTGCAGTTGTTCCGCGGTCTGCCGGCGTGCGGTGACGTCCCTTGACAGCAAGATGAAGTGCGGCGGTGCATCAAGGGGCATGGCTTTGCGCGACACCGACATCTCAAACCACCGCAGCCCCTGCGGCATGACGCGCGAGACCACCCGCCCGCTGGATCGACCGTCGCGATGGGCTTCCCGCACGGCGTCCATCACGAGCTCGACCTCATCGGGCGGCAGCACGTCGGTGATTCGCCTGTTCAGGAGCTGCCCCGGGGGGCGGCCAGCAGCTCCGGGCGCAGTGATTGATAGGACAGATAGCGACCGTCCAGGTCGATCTCGAACAGCAGGTCGGGGATGGCCTCGATGGTCGCCCTCAGTGTCGCTTCGCTCTGGCTCCGCGTCGTCTCGGCCAGCTTGCGCGCGGTGACGTCCCGGGTGATCCCCACATGGTGGGTGACGCGGTTTTGCGCATCGCGCACCGGCGAGATCGTCACCTCGTTCCAGAAGCTGCTGCCGTCCTTGCGGTAGTTCAGGATCTCGCCGGAGAATTTGGTGTGACAGTGCAGGCAACTGCGTATCGCGTCGACGGTCTGCGGATCGGTCAGTGGCCCCTGCAGGAAACGGCAGTTGCGCCCCAGGATCTCTGCCTCGCTGTAGCCGGTGATGGTGGTGAAGGCCGGGTTCGACGACAGGATGCGTCGGTCGACATCGGCAATCAGCACGCCCTGCGAGACGGTCTTCAGCGCGGCATCGCTGAGCCGCAGCGTCCTCTCCAGCGCACGGCGCTCGGTGATGTCGATCTGCACACCCATCAGGCGCGTCGGCTTGCCCTGCGCATCGTGCTGCACGGCGCGGCCCAGCACCTCCAGACAGCGGTAGCTGCCGTCCGCATGCAGCATGCGCGCCTCGTAGGAATACGAGGCCTCGGAACCGGCCGCCAGCGCCTTGTCGGTGATCGCGGACACCGCCGCCCGGTCCTCCGGATGAACGCGGCGCACCCATTGCTCGCTGCCAACGTGGTCCTGAGAGGAGTCGTCGCCCAGCATCGTGAAACAGGTCGGCGTGGCAAACCGCCGGTCAGAGGCCAGATCCCAGTCCCAGACACCGATCGCTGCGGTTCCCGTGGCCACCGTGAGTCGCTCCGCGAGGCGTTCGGCGTGGCGCTGCTCATCGGCCACCCGCTGCCAGGCGCGCGTCAGGTAGGAGCCCAGCACCAGCAGCGCGAATGAGGCAAGCGCCCAGACCGACGAGGCCAGCACCGCCATCTGTTGCCAGCTTGCCAGAACACTGTCATGGGACTGCCCGACGACGACCAGCAAGTCGGACTGTGTCGACAGCGCACGAAAGGCGAAGTCGCGCATGACGCCGTCGTAGGCGCTGGCTTTGCGGAAGTGGCCTGCCATCAGGCCCGCCTGCGCCGAGCCGACCAGGGGCGCCTCTGCATAGCCCTTGCCCATGAAGGCCTCGCTGTACGGGCTGCGCATCATCAATATGCCGCCGCGCCTGATCATCGCGACCGAGCTGTCCGGGCCGAGGTCGATCGAGCGCCAGAGCTGTTCGAAATACTGCGGTTCCAGCGCGACGACGACGATGCCCTGGAAGCCCCGCCCGGTGCCGGATGCCAGCCGGTGCGAAGCGGTGATCATCCAGCCCCCGGTGGTGCGGCTTTGAACCGGGTTGCCGAGGTAGAACCCGGTCTGTGGCTGGTCGCGGTGAACCCGGAAGTAGTCGCGATCGGACAGATCGAGCCCGATGTTGCCGGTGTCGGAGTCGTAGACGATGCGACCGTGTGCATCCAGCACCCACATCGCCCGCGCAAACGGCAGCGACTGGAGCTGCTCTTGTAGCAAGGCACGTGCGGACGAGACATCGAGGGTGCCGGGCAACTCGGCGCGGGCCAGTTGCACGGCAGCAAGCTGCAGGCGCTGGTCGGTGGCCTGCAGCGTGCGGGCCGTCTGCTCCTCGATGATGCGTGCGAGCGATTCGGTGGCGCGCTGGCCGGTCTCGATCGCCTGGCTTCGCGGGTAGGCCAGCGCCAGCGCCAGAAAGGCGCCGGTGACCAGCAAGACACCGGCCGCGAGCCACAACACCGAGCGCCCGGTACGCCGGTTCGCCGGCCGGTCGCCCGCCAGCGAAGGTCGCCTAGGAGTTTGGGCGGCAGAAGGCCGCTGTCGTGAAAACTCGTGATTCCAGGGGTTCCTTACCCCTTGGCACGCTCGAGAAAATCGCTCCTGCGCGATTCTGGAAGC
>JAYVEB010000315.1:0-2752 GCA_043749095.1 Burkholderiales bacterium
CGGCTGGCTGCACACCGGCGACAAAGGCCGGCTCGACGCCGAGGGCAACCTCATGATCACCGGCCGCGTGAAAGACCTGTTCAAGACCAGCAAGGGCAAGTACGTGTCGCCGGCCCACATCGAAGACAAGCTGGTGATGAACGGCGCCGTCGAAGCCTGCGTGGTCACCGGCGCCAACCTCGGCCAGCCGCTGGGCATCGTGATGCTCAACGCCGAAGCCGCGCAACGCGCGACCGACGCGACCCAGCGCCAGGCGATGGAGGTGTCCTTGTCGGCCCACCTCGACGCCGTCAACGCCCGGCTCGACCCGCACGAGCAGCTCGACTGCCTGGTGGTCGTGAGCAAACCCTGGACGGTGGAAAACGGCTTCATCACCCCGACCTTCAAGGTCAAGCGCAACCGGGTCGAAGAGGTCTACGGCGCCCGCTACGACAACTGGGCCGGCTCGCGCCAACCCGTCATCTGGGCTGACCGCTAAAGCCTGACTGACCTGCCGACAGCCTTCAGCCGGCGGCAGGTCGACCCCAACCTCAATCGACCTTGGCGCCCGAGGCCTTGACCACGGCCGCCCATTTCTGGGTCTCGGCCGCAATGAAGCTGACAAACGCAGGGCTGCTCATGCCGCCGGGGATAGCCCCTTGGGCCTGCAGGCGCTCCTTCAGCGCCGGGCTGAGCAGCGCCTTGGCGTTCTCTTGCTGCAAACGGGCCACCACCTCCGGCGGCGTGCCGGCCGGCGCCATCAGGCCGAACCAGGAGCTGGCCTCGTAACCCTTGAGGGCCGGGCCACCGGCCTCGGCGATGGTGGGCAGGTCGGGCAGCGCGGCTGAGCGGGTGGCGCTGGTCACGGCCAGCGCCTTGAGTTTGCCGGCCTTGATCTGCGGCAACGCCGAGGGCAGGTTGTCGAACATCAGGTCCACGCTGCCGCCGATCAGGTCAATCTGTGCCGGGCCCGAGCCGCGGTACGGAAAGTGCACCATGTAGCTGCCGGTCATGCTCTTGAACAGCTCGCCCGCGAGGTGGATCGAGGTGCCGTTGCCCGAGCTGGCCATGTTGAACTTGCCCGGGTTGGCCTTGGCCGCCCGGATGAAGTCAGCCACCGAGTTGATGCCGTACTTTTGCGCAAACGCCGGGTTCAGCACCAGCACATTGGGCACGCCGGCCATCATCGTGATGGGCGCAAAGTCCTTGACCGGATCAAACGGCATCTTGGGGTAGAGCGCCGAGTTGATCGCGTGGGTGCCCACGGTGCCCATCAGCAGGGTGTAGCCATCGGGCGCCGACTTGGCCACCTCGGCAGCGCCGGAGTTGCCCCCGGCGCCGGGCTTGTTGTCCACCACAAAGGGCTGGCCAAAGGCCTTTTGCAGCTCGGGCGCCAGCGAGCGGGCCAGGATGTCGGTGGTGCCACCGGCGGCAAACGGCACGACGATGCGCACTGGCTTGCTGGGCCAGGCGGGCTGGGCCTGGGCCCCTGTGGGCGCCAGGGCCAGGCCGCCCAGCCAAGGCGCGGCCAGGGCGGCGAGAATCAGGCGTCTGGAAGGGTTCAGTTCAGCATTCATGTGTGGGTATCTCCGTGGCTTGCAGTGTGCCGCGTGGAACGATTTTGCTTGCAACACGAAGGCCGTGCCATAGACCGACAATGTCGCTCAGCCGCGCGTTCGTGCAAAAAATCGCCACGCGCAACTGTTTTTTTGTACAGTCAATGGCCCGCGTTACCGGATCATGGGCCGACCTCAACAACGGCTGAAACCCCGATGTTTTCAATGCAAATGCGCCGGCAATGCCTGGAGAACTCCTGAACATGACGCTGCCTTCATCTCGCCCGATTGTTGTTGATCTTTTTGCCGGTGCAGGTGGGCTGAGCCTGGGCTTTGAGCAGGCCGGCTTTGACGTGCTGGCTTCGGTGGAGGTAGATCCGGTGCATGCAGCGGTGCATCACCACAACTTTCCGGCGTCGGTGGCGATCTGTCGCAGCGTGGTGTCCTTGTCCGGTTCGCAAATCCGCCAGCGGGCCGGCATTGGCAACCGCGACATTGATGCCGTTTGTGGCGGCGCGCCCTGCCAGGGCTTTTCAACCATTGGCAAGCGGGCGCTGGACGACCCTCGCAACAGCCTGGTGCAACACTTCTGCCGCCTGGTCAAAGAGTTGCAACCCAAATACGCGGTGTTTGAAAACGTACGCGGTCTAACGATGGGCGCGCACAAGGCGTTTCTGAACGAAATCATCGAATCCCTGTCAGCGGGTGGCTACACCGTGCAGTTGCCATACCGGGTGCTCAACGCGGCAGATCACGGCGTGCCGCAAGACCGCAAACGCCTGTTTTTGCTGGCCGCGCGGCATGATCAGGTGCTGCCGGACTACCCGGGCAAGACCGCGCGGGTGACCGTGTTTGAGGCCATTGGCGACCTGCCCGATGCCGACCAGTTCGAGGCCTTGCAAGACTGCGACCATGTGGTAGCCAAGCTGGGGCCGCGTTCGGTCTACGCCCGCAAACTGCGTGGAGAGACCGGGGACGCCGGTGACTTTTCACACCCCCGAAGCTGGGACCCCCGGCTGCTCACGGCCAGCACCCGTACAGCACACACTGAGCTGTCGCGGGCGCGTTTTCGCGCCACCGCACCAGGCAGTACCGAGCCCATCAGCCGTTTTCTGAGGCTCGACCCCACCGGTGTTTGCAACACCTTGCGGGCCGGCACCGACAGCGCCCGGGGGGCCTTCACCTCACCACGCCCGATTCATCCGCACCTGGCCCGG
>JAYVEB010000316.1:0-9166 GCA_043749095.1 Burkholderiales bacterium
GTCGTCTTCAAGGCCGACGACAAGATGGACCAGGTCATCCTCGACAAGAAGGAGTGCACCTACTCCTACTTCGCCGACCCGATGTACGCCTTCATGGACGCCGAATACAACCAGTTCGAGGTCGAGAGCGAGAACATGGGCGACGCGCTCCAGTACCTCGAAGATGCAATGCCGGTCGAAGTGGTGTTCTACGACGGCAAGGCGATCTCGGTCGAACTGCCGACCAGCCTGGTACGCGAGATCGTCGAGACCGAGCCCGCTGTCAAGGGCGATACCTCGGGCAAGGTGCTGAAGAACGCGAAGCTGGCCACCGGTTTCGAGATCTCGGTGCCGCTGTTCGTGCAGACCGGCGACAAGGTGGAGATCGACACCCGCACGCACGAGTACCGCAAGCGCGTCTGACGCCTCTCGGCAGGACGGAAAAAGGGCGCCTTCGGCGCCCTTTTGTTTGATGGGATAGCAGCTTCGGCATGATGCGGTGATGCCTTTCGATTTCGACGCCGTCAGCACACCGTTCCGGATGCAGCCCGGGCTGCGCCGTCTCGACCTCGGAGCGATTCAGCTGACGCCGACCCGACCTGGCGATCGGGTGCTGAGCGAAAAGCTGACGGTGCTGAACACGCACGCGCATCAGGCGCTGCTGACGAGTCCCGGCTTCGAGACCCAACCCGCGCTGCATGCGCTGTTCGAACACGCTGCCACCGAGCATCCGGAGGCCTGGCACTGCGCAAGTGATGGATCGGTGCAAGCGCTGCGCCTCGGCTGGTCTGTGCACGACGGCACGGTGACGTCGACCCACATCGGTGCGCTGGCCGAGCTCGGCCGCTGCCTTGCGGCACTGCCCCCCGCGTGGCGTGCCACCGCGCTGTTCTGCCTCGCCTTCGCCGAAGACTACGCGGTCATCGATGGCGACACCGCACGCATCCCCTGGCTGGCGGTCTGCCTGCCGTCGCACTGGGCACCCGAGGACAAGATCGGCCGGCACTTCGCCGAGGTGCACGCGCCAGTGGCCGACAACCAGATGCTGATCACGGCCAGCGATCACCTGGCGCGACTGGTCACCGGCAGCGACCGCTGGGAACGTTGGGTGTGGAACATCACGAGCCACTCACAGCTCGATGCGCATCCTGCCCGACTCGACGCCCAAGGCTGGCCCGCCAATGTCGATGCCGAGCAGTTGGCGTCGCTGGCGTTCCTGCGCACCGAGCGACAGAGCTTCATCCCGCTGACTGCACACCGGCAGGCGGTGTTCACGATCCACGTCGAAGTGGAACCGCTGATACAGGCAATCACCGAACCGGCGCATGCGCAACGCCTGCACGACGCCCTGCACAGCATGAGCGCCGCGGTGCTCGCCTACCGCCACCTGACCGATGCGCGCGAGCGGCTGCTCGCATGGCTGCACACCCGCGGCACAGGCCGCACCGGATGAGCAACGCAGCCTCAGGCGAATCGTCAGACGCGGCCAGCGCCTTCGCTGCCACCCTGTCGGTCGATTGGAAAGGCCGTCAGCGCTTCGTCGTGCTGGACGACCGCTTCGACGGCGGCAGCCGCTTCATGCGCTGCCTGCAAGCCTGGCGCGGCGATCCGCATCGCTGCGCGCAGCTGCATGTGATCACCGTGTCCGGCGACATCGCCAAGGGCTGCACGGCCTCCGCCCTCGCGGATGAGATCGGCAGCACCTGGCCGCCGATCACACCCAATGTGCACCGGCTGGCCTTCGAGAGCGGACAGGTGCAATGGCTGCTGGTACCAACGGCCTTGCGAGAAGGGCTGCGTGAGCTGGTGTCCCCTGTCGATGCGTTTGCGCTGCGTACTGGTTCCGAGAAGGATGCCGCCGCGTCGCGACAACAGGCCAAGGCGCTGGCGCGGCTGTCCCGTGTTGGCAGCCGCGCATGGTTCGATGCCACGTCGACCGCCGACGCCGATGCGATGCGCTCGGCCGGCTTCACGCGGGTGGACGGTGACAGTGAGCTCTGGCGTTATGACCCGTCCTTTACCCCCAGGCGTGCGCCATCGCGCCCCGTCGCCAGCTCACTCGAGAGCGCGCCTGTGGTGGTGATCGGTGCGGGCCTGGCCGGCTGCGCAATGGCCTGGGCACTGGCCGAACAGGGGCGCGACAGCATCGTGTTCGAACGCCATGTCGCTTTGGCGATGGAAACCTCGGGCAACCCGGCCGGCCTGTTCCACGGCATCGTCAACCCGCAGGACGGTGCCCACGCGCGCTTCAACCGGGCGGCGGCGCTGGAGGCGCAGCGAGCCGTCTCGGTCGCGCTGGCACAGCACGGCGTCCAGGGCAGCGCGCACGGCCTGTTGCGCCTGGAGACGGCGCACGACGGCGACGGTGCACTGCCCGCGATGCAGGACACGCTGCGGCGGCTGACCCTGCCGCCGGACTATGTGCAGGCGCTGTCGGCACGCGAGGCCTCGGATCGCAGCGGCTTGACCTTGCGCCATCCGGCATGGTGGTATCCGGGCGGGGGCTGGGTCCAACCGGGCGGACTGGCGCGGTCGTTCATCGAGCGGGCGGGGCGGCGTGCCACGCTGAGGGTCGGATGCGCGGTCGAGTCGCTGACACGCGAAGCCAATGGGTGGGTGCTGCGCGATGCTGAAGGCCACGCCCTGGCCACCTCGGACACCGTGGTGCTGGCCAATGCGGGTGATGCGCTGCGGTTGCTGCGACCGTCGATGCCACCGTCACAGCCAGACGCCTGGCCGTTACTGAAGCTGCGTGGTCAGATCAGCACGGCGCGGCTTGGCGACATCGGTGCACTGACCCTGCCGCGGGTGCCGATCACCGGCGCGGGCTACCTGCTGCCGCCGATCGACGGCCTGGCGATCTTCGGTGCCACCTCACAGCCCGGTGACGACGACCCCTCGGTGCGCGACAGCGATCATCAACACAACCTGGCGCAGTTGGCGCGCCTGACCGGTTCCGTGCTTCAACTCGATTCGACTCAGCTCAGTGGCCGCACCGGCTGGCGCTGGTCCACCGACGACCGGCTGCCGCTGTTGGGCGCGGTGCCGGACATCGCCAGGGCGATTCGCATGACAGGTCTGGAACGAGCCACGCAGGTGCAGAGATTGCCGGGGCTCCATGTGTGCACGGGCTTCGGTTCGCGCGGCATCACCTGGGCGGCGTTGGCGGCGCAGGTGGTGGCCACATCGATCACGGGCGCTCCGGCGCCGATCGAGTCAGGTCTGCTGGACAGTCTGGACGCTGCCCGCTTCGTGATTCGCGCTGCGGCGCGGCGCTCATGCAGCGCTCGCTAGAGCTGCGCAGCGGGGGTCTTCAGGGTGTCGTCTGACCGGCCTGCGCAGGCGCTGCATCGTCCGCAGGCGCCTCCAGCTCACCGTCGGCCCCTGGCTTGCGCCCGGCCTTTTCCTTCACTTTCTCTTCCTTCTTCTTCTTCTTGGCCAGTTCACGCTGGCGTTTTTCGAACGAGTAGTTGGGCTTGGCCATGGGCATGCATCCGCTTCAATGAATAAGACAGCGAGATTACGCTGTTTTCAGCGCGTTCCCGCTGCGTCAGGGCACCGACGCGTACGTCACCGACTCGACGCCCTCGGGGCCACCAAACAGGCACAGGCTGGCCCGGTGTCGCGCAAAGATGCCCACGCTGACCACGCCTGGCCACTGGTTGATCTCGCACTCCATGGCCAGCGGGTCGGTGATGTGCAGCCCATGCACGTCGATCAGGTGGCCGCCGTTGTCGGTGACCACACCGGCGCGCAGCACCGGGCGGCCGCCCAGCGCCACGAAGCGCCGCGCGATCTGCGCCGAAGCCATCGGGATCACCTCGACCGGCAGCGGAAAGTGCCCAGCACTGCGACCCGCTTCGACACATCAGCGATGCAGACGAATCGGTCGGCCAGGTCGGCCACGATCTTCTCTCGCGTCAGCGCCGCACCACCGCCCTTGACCATGTGGCCGTGTGGATCGATCTCATCGGCACCGTCGATGTAGACCGGGATGCGTAGGATCGCATTGCTGTCGAGCACCGCGATGCCGTGGGCGCGCAGCCGCTCGCTGCTTTTCTCGCTGCTGGAGATGGCGCCGATGATCTGATCGCGCATCGTCGCCAGCGCATCGATGAAACAGTTGACGGTGGAGCCGGTACCGACGCCCACGATGCTGCCCAGCACAACCTGCGCCAGCGCGGCGTGGCCGACCATCACTTTAAGTTGGTCCTGGGTCATGGCGAGGAAACCGTTTGAGACAATCTTGAATTATCCCGCGCACCCTTCATGGCCCTCCTCCCCTACGCACTGACCCGCCCGCTCCTGTTCGGCCTCGACCCCGAACAGGCGCACGATCTGACGCTCGACACCCTCGCGCGCATCCAGCACACGCCGCTGATGTGCGCGATACGCCAGACGCGCGTCGACGATCCGGTGACGGTGGCCGGGCTGCGCTTCCCGAACCGCATCGGCCTGGCGGCCGGGCTCGACAAGAACGGCCGCTGCATCGACGGCTTCGGCGCGCTGGGCTTCGGCTTCATCGAGGTAGGCACAGTGACGCCGCTGGCGCAACCCGGCAACCCGAAGCCGCGAATGTGGCGCCTGACCGAAGCGAATGCGCTGATCAATCGCCTGGGCTTCAACAACGGCGGGCTCGCGGCCTTCATCGACAACGTGCAGCGCGCCAAGTTTCGACAGCAAGGCGGCATCCTCGGGCTCAACATCGGCAAGAACGCGGCCACGCCGATCGAGCGTGCGGTCGACGACTACCGGATCGGCCTCGACGGCGTGTACCCGCATGCCGATTACGTCACGGTCAACATCTCGTCACCGAACACCCAAAACCTGCGCGCGCTGCAAAGCGATGACGCGCTAGACGCCTTGCTCGGTGCGCTGTCGGAACGCGACGCCACACTGGCCCAGCGCCACGGCCGCCAGGTGCCGATGTTCGTGAAGATCGCGCCCGACCTCGTCGAAGACCAGGTGCGCATGATCGCCACGACGCTGAAGCACCACAGCATCAGCGGCGTGATCGCGACCAACACGACCATTTCTCGCGAAGCCGTGAAGGACCTGCCAAACGCCAACGAAACCGGCGGCCTGTCAGGCGCCCCGGTCTTCGAGGCCAGCAACGTGGTGATCCGCCAGCTCCGCGCCGAGCTCGGCTCAAGCTACCCCATCATCGGCGTTGGCGGCGTGATGAGCGGCGCCGATGCAGTTGCGAAGGTGGCGGCTGGAGCAGACCTGGTGCAGATCTACACAGGCTTCATCTACAAAGGGCCGGAGCTGGTGACAGAGGCTGCCCGGGCTCTGAAGGCTCATTGTTGAGCGCTGCGCCGGGCCGCTGTGTTGCGTTCATGTCCTCCGGGCCGGTTCAGCAGCCATTCGCTTCGGCTCAAGTTCCGCCGGCCCTCCCCCTTTACTTCACTCCACACAGCGTCCCGGCGCAGCGCTCCTGCCACAACCGAGTTGCTCGACGAAGCCCTTTGCAGGTCACGGTGGAGCCGCTGCCGAGCGGCGTGGGGTGTCCGGCGCAGCGAAGTCAAGGAGGAAGGCCGGATCGGTCTTGCCCGAAGCGTTTGAGAGGTCACCCGGCCTGGGGGACATGAGCGAAGCCGGTCACCCCATGCCATCGGCAGCACGAACAAAACGCGCAAACGAAAAAGGCGCGTCAAAGACGCGCCTTAGAAGCCTCCGGAACTGAATTGAATTCAGTGCAAAGGCACACCCGTCTTGGATTGAAGTTCTTCAAGACTCACACCGTCAGCCAGCTCAACGACCTTCAGACCTTCAGGCGTCACGTCCAGCACGGCCAGGTCGGTGATGATGCGGTTGACCACGCCCACGCCGGTCAATGGCAGCGTGCAGTTCGGGATGATCTTCAGGTCGATCGTGCCGTCCTTCTTCTTCGCGACGTGTTCCATCAGCACGATGACGCGCTTGACGCCAGCCGCCAGATCCATCGCGCCGCCCATGCCCTTGACCATCTTGCCGGGGATCATCCAGTTCGCCAGGTCGCCGCGCTCGCTGACCTGCATCGCGCCCAGGATGCTCAGGTTGATCTTGCCGCCGCGGATCATCGCGAAGCTGTCGTGCGAGCCGAAGATCGACGAGCCGGGGATCGTCGTCACCGTCTGCTTGCCCGCGTTGATCAGGTCAGCATCGACCTCGTCTTCGGTCGGGAACGGGCCGATCCCCAGCATGCCGTTCTCGCTTTGCAGCCAGACCTCGATGTCGGGCCGCATATGATTCGCCACCAGCGTCGGCAGGCCGATGCCCAGGTTCACGTAGTAGCCGTCTTGCAACTCTTGCGCAGCACGTGCTGCCATTTGATCGTGCGTCCAGGCCATGGTCAGGCTCCCGCTTTTTCGGTCAGGGTGCGCTTCTCGATGCGCTTCTCGGGGTTCTTGTTGAGCACCAGACGGTGCACATAGATGCCGGGCAGGTGCACCGAATCCGGATCGAAGGTGCCGGTCGGCACGATCTCCTCGACCTCGGCGATGGTGAGGCGTCCAGCCATCGCGACCGCCGGGTTGAAGTTGCGCGCGGTGCGGCGAAACAGCAGGTTGCCGCTCTCATCGGCCTTCCAGGCCTTGACCAGGCTGACCTCGGGGCACAGCGCGCGCTCCATCACGTAGATGGAACCATCGAATTCGCGGGTTTCCTTGCCTTCGGCCACCAGCGTGCCAACACCGGTCTTGGTGAAAAAAGCGGGGATGCCGGCGCCTCCCGCGCGCAGCTTCTCGGCCAGCGTGCCCTGCGGCGTGAATTCGAGCTCCAGTTCGCCGGCCAGATACTGGCGCTCGAACTCCTTGTTCTCGCCGACGTAGCTGGAAATCATCTTCCTGATCTGGCGGGTTTCCAGCAACTGCCCCAGACCGAAACCGTCGACGCCCGCATTGTTCGAGATCACTGTCAGGTTCTTGACACCGCTGTCGCGCAGCGCCGCGATCAACGCCTCGGGAATGCCGCACAGGCCGAAGCCACCCACGGCGAGCAACTGGCCGTCGGCGACGACGCCCTTGAGCGCCGCGTCAGCGCTCGGATAAACCTTGTCCATTGCATTCCTCTCCAGGGCTCAGAGCCATGTCCGCCGGCCAATCGGCCGCCTCTGGCCGGATTGTGCCGTCGCCGGGCGCAAGGCTTGGAGGAATCTGCGCGACCGGCGCTCAGAGGGCGTAGCCGTCGTCTGCCTGAATGACTGCGCCGTTGACGAAATGGCTTTCGTTGGCGCACAGCATCATCAGCACCACGTCCAGGTCCTTTGGCTGGCCGATGCGCTTGCGCGGCAGCGTGTCGATCAGCTTCTTGCCGGCGTCGGTCAGCCACTCGTGGTGGTTCATGTCGGTGTCGATGTAGCCAGGGCAGATCGCGTTGACGTTGATGCCGTGCTTGCCCCATTCGAGCGCCATCGCGCGGGTCATGTGGATCACCGCTGCCTTGCTCATGCTGTAGACGCCGATCTTGCTCAGCACCTTCAGTCCGGCCATCGAGGCGATGTTGACGATGCGACCACCGGTGAAGGTGCCGGGCGCGGCGCCCTTGGCCCGCGCAATCATCCGCTTGCCGACTTCCTGCGCGACGAAGAAGCTGCCGCGGGTGTTGATGTCGAACACGAAGTCGTAGTCGTCTTCGGTCACCTCGGTCAGCTTCTGCGAGGTGCTGACGCCGGAGTTGTTGACCAGGATGTCGATCGTGCCCATCTCGGTTTCGGCGTGGGCGACCGCCGACCGAATGCTGGCCACGTCGGTCGGATCGAGCTCGACGACGTGCGCATCGCCGCCATCACCTTCGATCTCGGCGCGCAGCGTTTTCAGCCGCTCCATGCTGCGCCCGGCCAGCACCACTGCCGCACCGGCCGTGGCCAAGGTTTTCGCGAATTGCGTCCCGAGTCCGCTGGACGCGCCGGTGACCAGCGCGACGCGGCCGGAGAGATCGATGTCGTAGCTCATGGATGTCGATCCTGTTGTGACATGGGCAGTGAAGATAGCACGCAGGCCTTGCAACGCATGTGCTCATCAGGCCTGTCGAATCCTGCTTGTCGGACCTTTCAGAAACAGGCGAACGCGAGCTTAGGCCAGCGTGTCGTACAGGGCCACGAACTCCTGCGTCAGCTTGTGGCGCGGGTCGAGGTGGATCATCGGGCGCGCCAGCTCGTGCGACTCCTTGATCTTCACACTGGCACTCAGGTAAGGCTCGAGCACCGGCAGGCCTTCGTCTATCAGTTCCTGCACCGTGCGCTGCGGCAGGCTGGCCCGGGGCTGGAACTGGTTGACGACGATGCCCTCGATCAACAGATCCGGGTTGTGGTCGGCCTGGATCTCCTTGACGCTTTCCAGCAGGCCGTACAGCGCACGTCGGGAAAAGTCGTCGCAATCGAACGGGATCAGGCAGCCCTCGGCCGCGATCAGCGCCGAGCGGGTGTAGAAATTCAGCGCCGGCGGCGTGTCGATCCAGATCGAGTCGTAGTCGTCGGCCAGCTCCACCAGCGCGTCGCGCAGCTTGTAGATCTTGTGGCGGCTTTCCAGCTTGCCGTGCAATTCATCGAGCGCCGCGCTGGCCGGCATCAGGTGCAGGTTCTCCCAAGGCGTCGCGATGATGAAATCAGCGGTGTTCGGCGAACGCACGCTGAATTTCAGCGTCGCATCGAAGAATTCAGCTGCGCCCGCAGAGCCCTCGTCGGCGTCCTCGCCGGTCAGGTAACGGCTGGAATTGCCCTGCCGATCGAGGTCGATCACCAGCGTGCGCTGCCCCTGATGAGCCGCGATGGCGGCCAGGTTGCAGGTGATGGTGGACTTGCCGACCCCGCCCTTCTGGTTGAAAACGACGCGACGCATTAAATACCCCCATCAAGCTGCAGCGAACACGCATTGTGCGTTGCAACAACGGCAAGCTGCGATGGTCGGTGCGACCGCGTGACGTCGGCGTTCGAACGGCTGGAATAAAGCTGCGTTCATGTTCCGGGTGTAGGCTGACTCCAGTGATGCCGGGCACGGGCCCGTCCTCGAAGAAGGATCTTCAAACCCCATGGAACCTGCAAGACTGATCCACGCCTCGCTGTGGCTGCTGGCGGCGGCTGCCACCATCGGCATCGTCATGGCCGTGATCCGATTCGCCAGGGAAAAGGCCGCGCCGGTCCTCTTGTCCAAGGCGCACGGCTTGCTCAACTGTTCGGCCCTGGCGCTGTTGGTCTATGGCTGGGCCA
>JAYVEB010000317.1:0-2743 GCA_043749095.1 Burkholderiales bacterium
AATTCAAGCCGGCGCCCACACCGTTGGAAAGGCGTTCCAGATATTTCAGAGTGTGTTGCCGCCGAGAGTGAGGCGCGCAAAGACAGGCGTCACTGACAGCTCTACACGGATATAAACGGCATCGGCCTCAGACCGCGACTTATAGCCGCCAATCGCTTGTACGCGAGGTTATGAGTCCGGGTCGGTCGTTATCAAACTGTGGCCGCGCTTCAGTTGCCCCGAGCATGCCGATCAGAGCCCGCGACTGGGGGCACCCTTCGCGGGCCTTGCGTATGCGCGACCGACCGCTTCGTGGCTGACAAGTTCACGGGTGCGTGTGTCTCATCAGGCTCGGCAGCACCAGTTCGTCTAATTAACCTGCGGACGTACCGCGTGCATTGGGTGCCAACCAGCGAAGCACGCTCATCAGCGACTGCTTTGCAGAACCGACGCTTTCCAGCAGCCTTCGCTCGACCTGATTAGTCATGAACCTCAGCCTGCCCACGAATGAAGCGCTCGCGCATAGGCCGAGCCCTTGCGCCATGACCGATGAGCTCGGAGATCAGCTGCTGCAGATCGAAGCGCCGGTTGAAGCGGTAGCAGAAGGCGCCGAGGTATTGGCTGGCGTACTTGCGGAACTTGAAGGCCTTATGCGCCCCGTTGATCATCGTTTTGAGGTTACCGAGCACCGTGTTGACCCACTTGAACTGAGGCAGCTCACGCGGCTTGCGATCACCGACGACCACGTACGAGTGGGCGCAACCGGCATCGATGACACCGGCAAAGCAGTTCAAGCCATCGCTGCGCACGTCGCAGCCAGGCAGCAAGTTTCGGCGCGCCCAGTCGGTGATGGCTTGCGAAGTGAATCCGCTGAGCTGATTGATCTTGACGAACAGCGGGCGACCATCGTCGCTGGTGGACACCGCGGCCACGATGGGCACCTTGTTGGGCGACCCACGTCCACCAACCCCAGGCCGCTCGCCGCCGAGGTAAGCGTCGTCGAGCTGAACCATGCCCTCCAGCGGGGTCTGGCTGTCACGCTCGCTCATGGCGGCCATCAGCTTCTGGTGAACCAGCCAGGCCGTGCGGTACGAGGTACCCAAATGGCGCTTGAGCGCCAGGGCAGACAACCCGGTCTTGGCCTGGCTGATCAGATAGATCGCCAAGAACCAAGTGCGAAGCGGCAGCTTGGTGCTGTCCATCAAAGTGCCAGCGGTCAGCGAGGTCTGGTGGCGGCAGCCCCGGCACTGGAACAGCTTGCGGGCGCCGTGGCCAACGACGTAGTGTTCGGGAGCCTCGCAGCGCGGACAACGAAAGCCATGCGGCCAGCGATGCGCCGCCAGGGCTGCTGCGCACTGAACTTCGGTCCCGTAGCGGCTGAAGAAATCAGGCAGAGACATCCCGTGTTGGAACTGGACTTGGTTCATGGGCATCGCTGGCTCCGGTCTGTTGACATGGGTCAGCGTACAGGGCCGGTAGCTCATAGGGCGAGCCAGGCTGAGCTTCGTGACTAATTGTCGCGTCCCGTGTGATCATATCCCCCTCCGAAGCTGGCCACTGTTCAAAGCAAGGGACGTGATGCGCGGCGTGATTGAATCGTTTAGAGCAGAGAGAACCCAGTGAGCCAAGTCCACGCCCAAGCCCGCACGACGCCGCGAACACGCGCAGAGATCAAGGCCTCCTCGGCACCACTTGTTGAACTGGCCGAGCGCTACAACATCAGCCGCGCCACGGCGGCCAAGTGGAAGAGCAGGGAGACGCCGCAAGACCTGTCCCACCGCCCGCACAAGCTCAGCACCACGCTGACGCCCGCTCAGGAGGCCATTGCCGTGGAGTTGAGGTGCATGACGCTGCTGCCGCTCGATGACCTGGTGGCGGTGGTGCGGGAGTTCATCAATCCCAACGTTTCGCGCTCGGGTCTGGATCGATGCTTGCGCCGCCATGGGGTGGCCAACCTGCGTGACCTGCAAGCCCAGGCGCGGGCGGATGCGGGTGAAACCGAGGCGCCGATCAAGACCTTCAAGGACTACGTGCCGGGCTTCTTGCACATGGACATCAAGTACCTGCCGCAGATGCCGGACGAAGCCGCTCGGCGCTATTTGTTCGTTGCCATCGACCGCGCCACGCGCTGGGTGTTCATGCACATCTACGCCGATCAAAGTGAGTCCAGCAGCGTGAACTTCTTGGAGCGGTTGCACGCGGCTGCGCCGATGAAGATCACAACGCTGTTGACCGACAACGGTAGCCAGTTCACGGACCGCTTCACCAGCAAAAAGCGCCAACCCACCGGGCTTCACAAGTTCGACGTGCGCTGCAAGGCGCTGGGCACCGAGCACCGGCTTTGCCCACCGCGCCACCCTCAGACCAACGGCATGGTCGAGCGCTTCAACGGCAGAATCAGCGAGGTGGTGAAGCAAACCCGATTCGCCTCGGCTGCCGAGCTCGAGGCCACGCTCGACGCTTACGTGAAAACCTACAACAACCAGATCCCGCAACGCGCGCTCAATCACTTGTCACCCGTCCAAGCGCTCAAGAAATGGCACACCGACAGGCCTGATTTGTTCGTCAAGCGGGTTTATAAACAGCCGGGACTTGACAAGTAGCCGTTCCACCCGAGTTCGACAGTTTGCGCCGCTGAAGCGGCGGTTTCTCCCGCAAAAACAAGCACTTGGGCTTGATCCGCAGATTTCTTGTGGTGGCACGTTTTGAATTTTCAATCATCACATTTCATTGGTGATTTCTCGTGATACCGTGGCGGCATGTT